>JACPSW010000049.1 GCA_016193045.1 Candidatus Rokuibacteriota bacterium
GTGGGGGACCTGATGTTCTACGGCCGCGGCGCGGGCCAGATGCCGACGGCCTCCGCGGTGTGGTCGGATCTCATCGAGATCGCCCGGCGGCTGGCCCACGGCCTGCCCGCGCTGTCGCTTGAGCTTCCCGCGTCGTCCGCCCGTCCGCTACCCCTCCGGCCCATGGAGGAGATCCGCCCGGCCTACTACCTCCGCGTCATGGCCATGGACCGGCCCGGTGTCCTCTCCCAGGTCGCCGGCGTGCTCGGCCGGAACGAGATCTCCATCGCGTCCGTGATCCAGAAGGGGCGCGCCGCCGCCGAGGCGGTGCCCGTGGTGATGATGACCCACGAGGCCCGGGAGCGCGACATGCGCCAAGCGCTGGCCACCATCAACAAGCTCCCGGTGGTGGCCGGCCCCACCATGATGATCCGGGTCGAAGGGAGCGAGGGCTAGTGCCGTGCCAATAACCGTCGCATCTCGGCGTCCTCGGTCGTCGCCGATCCTCAATGTACAGGGAGTACACCTCCGGTCGGCTCCTCCCTGCGTCCTTGTTCTGCTCGGTTCTTGTCACGGCACCCGGTGGTCTTCGCGGAAGCTTGACTCAGTCGCGTGTGAAGGGAGCGAGGGCTGATGACCTGGCCGGGCGTGATCGAGCGGTACCGGGAGTTCCTGCCGGTCTCCGAGGCGACGCCGGTCGTCACGCTGCTCGAGGGGAACACGCCGCTGCTGCCCGCCCTGCGGCTGGCCGAGGCGACGGACGCGCGCCTGGCGATCTACCTGAAGTGCGAAGGGTTCAACCCGACGGGCTCCTTCAAGGACCGCGGCATGACCATGGCCATCTCGAAGGCGCTCGAAGCGGGGTCACGCGCGGTCATCTGCGCCTCGACGGGAAACACCTCGGCCTCGGCGGCCGCCTACGCGGCCCGCGCGGGGATCAAGGCGGTCGTCATGGTGCCGCGGGGGGCCGTCGCGATCGGCAAGCTCTCCCAGGCCGCGATCCACGGGGCCACCGTGCTGATGGTGGAGGGCTCCTTCGACCAGGCCCTGGCCATCGTCACCGAGATCGCCGAACATCATCCGGTGACTCTCGTAAATTCGCTCAACCCGTTTCGGTTAGAGGGGCAGAAGACCGCGGCCTTCGAGGTGGTGGACCAGCTCGGGCGCGCCCCCGACTACCACCTGATCCCCGTGGGGAACGCGGGCAACATCACCGCCTACTGGCGCGGCTACAAGGAGTACCACCGGGCGGGGCGCGCCAAGGAGCTGCCGCGGATGGTGGGCTTCCAGGCCGCCGGCGCGGCGCCCATCTATGAGAACCGCGTAATCCCGGAGCCCAAGACCATCGCCACGGCGATCCGCATCGGCAATCCCGCCAACTGGGGGCCCGCCGTCGAGGCGATGAAGGACTCGGGCGGATGGATCGAGACCGTCACCGACGAGGAGATCCTCCGCGCCTACCGCCTCCTGGCCCGCGAAGAGGGCATCTTCATGGAGCCCGCCTCGGCGGCGTCCGTGGCCGGCCTGATGAAGATGGCGAAGGCGGAGCGCTTCGAGCCGGGCTCGACCCTGGTCCTGACCCTGACCGGCCACGGCCTCAAGGACCCGGACACGGCGCTGGAGTCGGCATCCCGCCCGATCACGGTGCCACCCCGCCTGGACGCCGTCCTCGCCCAGCTCGGCCTCTGAGCTCCCCTCGAGTGACTCGCCGGACGATCCGAATCCTGATTGGGATCGCCGTCAGCGCCGGCCTCCTCTACCTCGTCCTCAGGAACGTCTCGCCGGCCGAGCTGCTCTCCCACCTGAGCCGGACCCACTGGGGGTGGCTCGGGCTGTCGGTCGCCGCCCATCTGGCCATGGTCGTGGCTCGCGGCGTCCGCTGGGCATTGTTCTTCCACCCGGCGGCTCCGGCCTCCCGGCCCCTCGTGTCGGCGACGGCGATCGGCTTCATGGGCAACAACCTCCTACCCCTCCGCGCGGGGGAGCTGCTGCGGGCCTACCTGGCCGCGCGGAGCACGGGGCTCTCCTTCTGGACCGCCCTGGCCACGCTGGCGGTGGAGCGTGTCCTCGACGCTTTTTCGATCCTCCTCATCCTGGGCGGCGTGGTGGTGGTGGTGAAGGTTCCCCTCTGGCTCAAGACCGCGGCGCTGACGTTCCTGGCCATCGACCTGCTGGCGATGGGGATGCTGATCCTCCTGGCGCGGGAGTGGGGGCCGCTGAATCGCTGGGTCATGCGGATCCCCCGGCTCGGCGTGACCGTCCGGCGCTGGCTGGCCCTCTTCGCCATCGGGCTCCAGAGCCTCCGCGCCGGACCGCACCTGGGACCGCTGCTCGCCTGGAGCGTGCTGATCTGGGTGGTGAACGCCGGGGCGGTCTGGGCGGCGTTCCGCTCGATCGGCCTGGCGCTCCCGGTCTCCGCCTCGCTGACCGTGCTCGCCTTCACCGGGATCGCGGTCTCGCTCCCCTCGGCCCCGGGCTACGTGGGCACGGTGCAGTTCTTCATCGTCCAGGCCCTGGCCATCTACGCGGTCACGGGGGTGGAGGCGGTCAGCTTCTCCTTCCTCTACCACGCCGCCGGCTTCATCCCGCTGACGCTCCTCGGCTGGGCCTTCCTGCTGGCCCAGGGGGTCTCCCTCCGCACGGCCACGGAGCAAGCCCGCGCCGAAGCCCACCAGTAATGGGGTCAGGCATGCGTTATTGCGTTAGAAGCCCACCAGTAATGGGGTCAGGCATGCGTTATTGCGTTACGGCTGCCTGGCTGGGGTCAGGCATGCGTTATTGCGTTAAAGAAGGCCCCTCCCTCCTGTAAACGTCCCGCCCCCGCCCCCCGTCCAATCGGGTAAGAAGTCAAACTTCCCCAAGGAGGACGGGTCGATGAAGGCACTGGCGACAATCGCGATGGGTGGGGCCCTGGTCGTGGCGCTGTGGGCGCCCTCGGTCGGGGCCCAGGAGATCAAGGACGACCTGAAGGACATCAGGCAGGACCGCCGGGAGATCCGCCAGGACACCCGGGAGATCCGCCAGGACCGGCGCGAGCTGCGTGAGGACCGTGAGGCCCTGCGCGAGGCGATCAAGTCCGGGGACAAGGACGCCATCCGCAAGGCGCG
>JACPSW010000127.1 GCA_016193045.1 Candidatus Rokuibacteriota bacterium
AATCCGCGCATATCAGAGTGACTCGTCGTCGAAGCCGCCTCATCGGTGCCTGGCTCCGCCACCTCAGGACCTTAACCAGGGAACACGCCCACGCACGGGACCGTGGGGGCCTTGACAACCGGTCCTTCCATATCAGTGCCGATCCACGGAATCTCGCCGAGTCGGATCGCAGCGCCCCGGGTGGCGCCGGCGCCGCCCCGGGAGCGGCCTGGCGGAGTGGGACCCCTTCAACTTCCTCCCCCAGTTCGCAGAAGTGGGGGAGGGGGTGAACGGGTGACGGAGCCTGGGCGCGGAGCGGGGCAAGCCGGCGACAGGCCCTGGGGCGCTGCGGGACTCGACGTCGGGCAGGACCAGTTGGAGTCGCACTAGAAGGCGAGGGTGTCGCGGCAGGCGGCGACCACGCGCCCGACGTCGGGGACGGTGGCCTTCTCGCGGGCGAAGCCGACGAACGACACGTCGTAGGCCGCGACGCGCCGGATCGGCGCCTCGAGCGAGAGGAAGGCACCCTCCATGATGCTGGCCGCGATCTCCGCGCCGGCGCCGAAGCTCTTGGGCGCCTCGTGGACGACGACCGCCCGCCCGGTCTTCTGGACCGACGCCACGAGCGCCTCGCGGTCGAGGGGCGAGATCGTCAGGAGGTCGATCACCTCGGCCGCCGCCCCGTCCTCGTCGTGGAGGACCTGGGCGGCCTCGCGGGCGACGCGGAGCATGGCGCCGTAGGCGATGAGCGTCAGGTCCTTGCCCTCCTGGACCACCTGGGCGCGGCCGATGGGAAGGGTCTCGGTCTCGTCGGGGACGTCCTCCCGCGCGGCGTGGTACAGCCCCTTGGCCTCGAAGAAGATCACGGGGTCCGGATCGCGGATGGCGCTGACGAGGAGGCCGCGCGCGGTGCGGGGCCCGGAGGGGATCACCATCTTGAGCCCCGGGATGTGGGCGTAGAACTGCTCCTCCGACTCGGTGTGGTGCTCGAGCGCGCGCACGCCGCCGCCGTACGGCATGCGGACGACCAGCTGGCAGTGGAACCGTCCCCGGGAGCGCGTCCGGTACCGGGCGGCGTGGTTCTCGATCTGGTGGAAGCACTGGAAGGCGAAGCCGGAGAACTGGATCTCGCAGACGGGCTTGAGACCGTAGAGCGCCATGCCCACGGACGTGCCGATGATGGCGGCCTCCGCCAGCGGGCTGTCGATCACGCGCCCGCCGCCGAACTTTCGGTGGAGGTCCTCCGTCACGCGGAAGACGCCGCCGTCCACCCCCACGTCCTCGCCGATGATGAGGACGTCCGGGTCGCGCTCCATCTCCTCGTGGAGCGCCAGGTTCAGCGCCTTGACCATGTTCAGTTTTGCCATCGGCTCGTCTTCCGCTGGCCGCGCATCGGCAGGGGCGGCGGAACCTTCTCGTCGGTCCGCCGGGGGGCGCCCTTCTCGAATCGCTCGCTCAGCTCCTGACGCTGTGCTCGGAGATGCGGAGGGAGCTCTTCAAATACGTGGTCGAACATCGCCAGCGGGTCGGCCGCCCCCATCGCCTCGAAGCGCTGCACCGCGGCGGCGATCTCGGCGTCAATCTCGGCCTCGAGGCCTTCCTCCAGGAGGTTCTTCTTCTGGAGGTACTGGCTGAAGCGCGTGAGGGGATCCTTCTGCTCCCAGGCCTTGACCTCCTCCTCGGAGCGGTACTTGGTGGGATCGTCCGCGGTCGTGTGGACTCCCAGGCGATACGTCACGCACTCGATGAAGGTCGGCCCGTCGCCGGCGCGCGCGCGCTCGACCGCCTCGCGGCTGGCGGCGTAGACCGCCAGCACGTCGTTGCCGTCCACCTGGATTCCTGGCAAGCCGTACGCCAGCGCCTTCTGGGCGAGTGTCCGCGAGTGAGTCTGCTTCTTGAGCGGCACCGAGATGGCCCACTGGTTGTTCTGGCAGACGAACACCACCGGGACGTGCCAGACGCCGGCGAAGTTCAGGGCCTCGTGGAAGTCGCCCTCGGAGGTGGCCCCGTCGCCGAAGAAGACCATGACGACCGCGTCGTCGCCCCGGTACTGGGCGGCGTAGGCGAGGCCGACGGCGTGGGGAACCTGGGTCGCGACGGGGATCGTGATCGGCAGGTCGTGCTGGTCGGGGGCCGGCTGGCCGCCTTCCAGATAGCCGGCGAAGAAGAGCAACATCTTCTCGATCGGCCACCCCCGGTAGATCATGGCGGCCGTCTCGCGGAAGGACGGCACCATCCAGTCGGTGGGGCGCAGGGTGAAGGCGCTGCCCATCTGCGAGGCCTCCTGCCCCTTGATGGGCGCGAAGGTACCGATCCGCCCCTGGCGCTGGAGGCGCACCATCCGCTCATCCAGGCGCCGCCCCAGGAGCATGGCGCGGTACAGTCGTTTCAGGTCAGCGGGGGGAATGTCGGGTTCGAGCGCGGTGTCGAGATTGCCGTCGCTGTCCAGGATGGACAGGTGCTCGATGGCGAACTGGGGCTCGAGGACCCTTCTCGGCATGGCGGCGCCTGGCGACGCCCTTATCTTACCACCGAATCGCCCCCCGACGGATGGCCACGCTCACGTGGCGAGGCGGTTGCGGCCGGCCTTCTTGGCCCGGTAGAGGGCGGCGTCCGCGGCCTCGATCACCCGCTCCGGCGTCGCGTGCTGGCGACCGGCCTCGGCGACGCCGATCGACACCGTGACGGAGACTCGTTTCCGGCCGCCGCCCGCCCGCGGCCTGTCCGGCTTCTGCCGGGGGCGCCGCCGCCCCCGCACGGTGAACGCCGAGACCGCGATGCCGACCCTGAGGGCCTCGAGGTAGGGGATGATCTCCTCCACCGACTTGCCCGGGAAGAGCACGGCGAACTCCTCGCCCCCGTAGCGGTAGGCCCTGCCGCCGCCCCCGACGTCCCCCAGCCTCGCCCCCACCATCCGCAGCAGCTCGTCTCCCACCTCGTGGCCGTGCTCGTCGTTGAAGCGCTTGAAGTGGTCGATGTCCACCATCGCGATCGCGTAGCGGTCGCCGAGCTTCAGAAGCGCCTCGTTGAGGGCCCGTCGCCCGGGGAGCCCCGTCAGCTCGTCGCCGTAGGCCATGCCGTGGGAGGTCTCGACGAGGGACACCACGAGGATGAGGGCGGCGGTGGCGAAGTAGATCGTGGGCGCGGGTCCGGCCTCCCCCGCGAGCAGGGCGAGGAGGGCCGCGACCAGCGCCCAGACGGAGCCGCTCTCGAGCACGGTCGGGTGGCGGATGAAGCGCG
>JACPSW010000062.1 GCA_016193045.1 Candidatus Rokuibacteriota bacterium
GCGCTCTCAAGCGTCGCCGCGGGCCTGGGGGTCGGCCGATGGCAGCTCGGCGGGATCGTGATCGGGGTCGTGCTGACGCTCATCGGCTGGGTGATCTGGGCGTACCTGACCTACTGGATCGGCACCCGGCTTCTCCCCGAGGCCCAGACCCGCGCGAGCCACGGAGAACTGCTGCGCACGATCGGCTTTGCCACCTCCCCGGGGATGATCCGTGTCCTCGGGGTGATCCCGGGCGTCAGGGAACTCGCCTTCCTCGCAGCCGGGATCTGGGGTCTGATCGCGACAGTCATCGCGGTGCGACAGGCGCTGGATTACCGGAGCACCTTGCGGGCCATCGGGGTGTGCGCGATCGGCTGGGTCGTCCAGATGGTGCTCGTGGCGCTCTCCCTTTACCTTCTGCGGGCTACGGCGGCGGCGTGACGAGCGCGGGCCCTTATCCGGCTCCCCTGGCCGATCCAGCAGGTCGATGTCGTCAACGTCGAGCGGATCCAGCGGTTGGAGGTCGGCTTCCGGAGCGAGCCACGCCGGACTGAAATCGGCAACCACCGGGTACGGCCACCTCACGGGCCGGATGTTCGGGATCGGCCAGTGGCTCAGAGACCGGCAAGCCATGCGAGCTCTGAGCCGGACGCTGGCGGTCGCCTCTCTGGCCTGAGCGCGCGCGCCGAGCTAGGACGACTCCTTCCTCCCCCGTTTCACTCACAGGGCCCGGGCCAGGGGGGGACCGAGTTTGCACCGCCGGACGCGAGCTCTCCCCCGCCACAGGGAACACCAAGGAGGATCACCATGCGACTGCTCGCGCATCTCTGCCTGGCCGTGGCCTTCGCCGGCTGCGTCGGGCCCGCGGCGCTCCACCAGGCCGTCCTCGGCTACGACGAGACGGTGAGCCGGCTGGACGGCGAGATGCTGGTGCTCAACATCGCCCGCACCCACCTGAACCTCCCCGCGCACTTCACGGTCACCTCCAGCATCGCCGCCACCTTCGACTACCGTGCCAATGCGGGGTTCGTCGGCACCTTCTTCGACACCCCCGGCATCACCTCCTATGGCCTGGCGCTGGGGGCGAGCGTCGCCGAGAATCCCACCCTGAGCATCGTCCCGATCCAAGGGGAGGAGTTCACCACGCGGGTCCTGACCCCAATGGACGAGAGCAAGTTCGCCTTTCTCGTCTTCCAGGGCGCGCCCTTCGACATGGTGCTCCGGCTCATGGCCGACGGGTTCGAGGTGCAGGACCGGGACGGCACCTTCCAGCGCTTCGTCCTGAACAGCCCCACCCACCCCCCGGAGTACGAGGAGTTCCGCCGGCGGGCGCTCCACCTGACGTGGCTCAACGCCACGCGCAATCTCTTCGTCGGCGCGCTCGCCTTCCGCGAGTCCCTGACCCCGACCGGAGCTGGCCCCCTCTCCCTGGCGGACCTGGTCGGCGCGGTCGAGAAAGGCTATCGCTGGCGGCGCGCCCGGAACACGGAAGGCTACGAGCTGAGCCGGCCCGTCACGGGGCGGGTCGTGGTGACCAACTACGACCCGCGGAGGTTGAGCGACGCCGACCGCCGTGCCCTGAACGACCGCGCCGCAGCCAATCCCAGGAACTTCGTCCTCGTGGACGTCCGGCCCGGCTATCCGGGCGGCGACTTTCCTCTCTTCGGGGCGATCAAGCTTCGGAGCCTCAACAGCATCCTGGCCTTCGTTGCCGCCGGGATCAGCCAGGCCCCCGAGTTCGACATGGAAAAGGACCCGCGGACGGAAACCGTCTCGCGGAACCCCCGGCAGGCCTTGGCCATCAGGGTGACGGACGCGCGGCCGGGAGCCCCGGTCCCGCAGGTCCGCTACGCGGGACGGTACTACGCCGTCGCCGACACGGCGTGGGACCTCGAGGCGTTCACGCTGCTCTACCACCTCTTCCAGATGACCGTGACCGACGTGTCCCGGGTGGCCGTTCCCGCGATCACCATCAGCAAGTGAAAGGGCCATCCTTGATCCGCCAGCGGTCCCCGGACATCCCGGTGACGAGGGAACCGTGACGAGGGTTCCCCGAGGCGAGTCAACGGGCCGGGGGCCTGCTGTGCCCTAGTAGCGGAACACGGCCGCCAGGGGCGCGTCGGCGGGGACCAGCGGCGGCTCGGCGGCGTAGACGACGCCCGCGCTCGTGAGGGTCTCGAGCGCGGCTCGGTCCAGGAGATCCTCGTCGCCGGCCGCCGCCTCCTCGTGCAGCTCCACGGCCCCGGTGTCCGGATCGAAGGTCCCCCACCGCTGGACGCCGACGGCGACGAACAGGAAGTCCACCCGACCGTGAGCGGCGGCCGGGAGGATCTCCCGGAGGTCGGCGGAGGCGGCCCCCGAGCCGGCGAGCTGCCGGTAGCGCGCGGCCGCCGCCTCGCGGGCCTCCAGGAAGCGTGGCTCGACGATGGCCCAGGCCTGCGCGTGCAACTCCTTTGCGCGCGTGCCCTCGGGATTCCCCGTGATCCCCTCCTCCACGACGTGGGGGTACCCGCTCGCCTGCCTGTAGATCGGCAGCAAGTACTCCACCCCGGCCAGGACGAGCGGGGCCTGCTCGTCGCGCAGGAGCTCGCGCAGGCCCCGGTCGATCTGCTGAAAGTAGCGGAGGAGGTCGTCCTTGACGTCGCCCGTCCCGTGGCCGTGGAAGATCGCCGGCCGCGGCCCCGCCCCGCCCGGCGTGCGCGTGTGGAACTGGAGCTGCTTCTCGGGGTCGTCGTACTTCAGGGCCTCGGCGAGGCTCGGCGGCACGGTGTTCAGTTCCACCTCGTCGACGCTGTGCCGCGTCCCCTGCAGCAGGCGGACCTCGTTCTGGCTGAGGGCGAGGACGTAGAACCGCCCTTCTCCCGTGAAGAGCGGCAGGAGCGGCTTGAGGTGGAACCGCCCGGCCACGACCACGAGCTCGTCGAACCGGTACGGAAGCCGATAGCGCCGGGCGCCCCCCGGGGCGACGAAGACGGCCAGCCCGTCGCTCTGGTAACGCCAGAAGAGGCTGTCGTCCAGCAGGGCGGAGGCCGGCTTCAGGAGCGCCTTGGCCTGGGGGCGGCGGAGGCCGGCATCGAGCAGGCGTTCCTCCGCCTGCCGCAGGAGGTTCTTCAAGCGAATGGGGTCCTGCTTCGTCGCCGCGCCGGCCCGGTGGGACGGCATGAAGATCGAGACGCAGGGTTCCTCCCGGACTGCCATCAGGGCCTTCAAGTCGCCTTTCGAGAGGCCGGTCACGCGTCGACCCCCTTTCTCGCTCCGAGGAGGACCCTGTCAGCCGCCGAGGGCGCCCGCGGTCAGCCCGGCGACGATCCGCCGCTGCAGGAGGAGCACGACGACGATCACGGGGGCGGTGACGATGAGCGAGGCCGCGGCGATCTGCCCCCAGGGGACCTCCTCGAGGCCGGGAAAGAGCGCGATCGCCACCGTCACCGTCCGGACCTCCCCCGTGCCCGCCAGGGACAGGGCGAAGAGAAACTCGTTCCACGAGTAGATGAACGCCAGGATGCCCGCCGTCGCGAGCCCGGGCGCCGCCACGGGAAGCAGGATATGCCAGAGGGCGCCCAGCGGCGTGCACCCGTCCACCTGGGCGGCCTTGAGGATGTCCGGCGGGATCTCGCCGAAGTAGCTGGTCAACACCCAGAGGGTCAGGGGAAGGGCGAGGGCGGCGTGGGGGACGATCAGCGCCAAGTAGGTGTTGAGGAGCCCGAGCCGGTCGAAGAGGGTGAAGAGCGGGCTCACGAGCGCGATGGGGGGGAACATGGCCGCTCCCAGGGCGGCACCGAGCACCAGACGGGTGCCGGGGAGTTTCAGGATGGCCAGGCCGTAGGCGGCGAGGCTGCCGAAGGCCAGGGCCGCGAGGGCGGAGGCCGCGGCGACGACCGCGCTGTTCAGGAGGTTCCGGCCGAACGGGTGCCCGTCGAAGACCCGGGCGAAGTGCTCGAGGGTCGGCGAGGCCGGCAGCCAGCCCGGAGGAACCCGGTAGAGCTCTTCCGTGCTCTTGAGCGCGGTGACGAGCTGCCAGAGCACCGGCCCGGTGCACCAGGCGAGGGCAGCCGCGATCGCCAGCGCCGGGACGAGACGCCGCGCGTGCCTCACCCGGCGCCTCGCGCGAATCGGAGCGCCCAGAGGTATCCCGTGCCGATCATGGCGCCGGCCGCCAGGATCAGGATCCCCATGGCCGCCCCGCGTCCGAAGTCGAGATCCTGGAAGAGGAGCTGGTAGGCCAGCACGGACACCGTCTCGGTGGAACCACCCGGCCCGCCCCGCGTCAGAACGTAGATGAGGTCGAAGACCCGGAACGCGTCGAGGGTCCGGAACATGAGCGCCACAGCCATGGAAGGAAGGAGGAGAGGAAGCGTGAGATACCTGAAGGCCCGGGCGCCGGCGGCGCCGTCCAGGGCCCCCGCCTCGTACACGACGGGATCGACGGCCTGGAGGCCCGTGAGGAGGATGAGCGCCACGTAGGGCGTGGTCTTCCACACGTCGGCCACGATGGCCGCCGCCATCGCCAGCACGGGGTCGCCGAGCCACACGCGCGGCTCCGCCAGCACGCCCAGCGTGAGCAGCAGATGATTGGCGAGCCCGTAGCGGTCGTGGTAGATCCACCCCCAGAGGAGCGACGAGACCACCGTCGGGAGCACCCAGGGGACCAGCACCGCGGCGCGGACCACGCCGCGTCCCCGGATCTTCCGGTGGACGAGGAGCGCGAGCCCGAGCCCCAGCGCGAGCTCCAGGGCCACCGACCCCGCCGTGAAGACGGTCGTGTGGCCGAGGGCGGCCCAGAAGCGGTCGGAGGCGAGGAGCAGCCGGTAGTTCTCGAGCCCGACGAAGGGCGTCTCGTGGGGAACCTGGCGCCAGACGCGGTGGAGGCTGGTCCACAGCGCCTGCCCGACGGGGAGCAGGAAGACGGCTGCTACAAGCCCGAGGGCCGGCGCCGAGTAGAGCGCTCTCACTCTCTCGCGACGAACGTGGCGATCTCCCGGGCTGCGGCGTCGAGGGCCTCCTGCGGAGACGAAGATCCGACCAGGGCTCGAGACAGATGCGTTTGCAGCACCGCGGAGAGTCGCGGGTAGAAGGGCGTGATGGGGCGGTGGCGCGCGTGGGCCAGGCCCTGCTGGAGCGCGGCGAAGTGAGGATTGGCCTCGAGGACGTCGGGATCGGCATAGAGGGACGCGAGAGTGGGGAGGCGGCCCTCCCCGATCGCCTTCGCCTTCTGAGCCCTGGTGTCCGTGAGGAACCGGATCAGCCGCCACCCCGCGTCCCGGCGCTCGGAGTAGGCGGAGAGGGCGAGGTGCCAGCCGCCGAGCGCCGCCACGCCGGGACGGCGGCCGTCCCACGAGGGCAGCGGCGCCACGCCGACCTTCCCGCGCACCTTGGAACCTTCCCGGTGCACCAGCGACCAGGCATAGGACCAGTTCCGATGGAAGAGGGCGCGTCCCTCGAGGAACTCCTGGAGGCTCTCCCGCTCCATATAGGTGATGACGCCGCGGGGGGCCGCCCCCGAGCCGACCAGCTCGACGAGGTACGTGAGCGCGGCCGCGCCCGCGGGGCCGTTGAGCAGAACCCGGCCATCAGGAGCCAGAACCTCGCCGCCCGCCGACCAGAGGAGCTCCAGGAAATTCACCACGAGCCCCTCGTATTGCTTGCCCTGGAAGACGTACCCGGCCACTTCCCGCCCACGCTTGGCCCGCGCGAGGCCGCGCAGCTCCTCCCACGTCGCCGGGGCCGTCGGGACGAGGTCCTTCCGGTAGTAGAGGAGCCCGGACTCCGTGAAGCGCGGGATCGCGTAGAGCTTGCCCCGGTAGTGGGCCGACGCCAGGGGAGCGGGGAGGATGCCGTCGCGCGCCTCGGCGGGCAGGCGGGACTCCAGGGGGAGGATCCAGCCCGCCGCGGCGAACTCGGCCACCCAGATCAGGTCGATCAGGTAGACGTCCACGCTCCGGTCGCGCCCGGCCAGCCAGGTGACGTACTGCTGGTGCTGGAGGTCCGTGGAGGCCGGCATGATCCGCTGCTGGACGCGGATCCCGGTCGCCGCCTCGAACTCCTTGAGCAGGCGGTTCTCCACCTGCTGGTCTCGCTGCCGGAACTGGGCCAGCGTGACCGATCCGCCCTCGGCCCATGCGGGCCACGGCCACGCCGGGACGACCAGCAGGCCGGCGATGACGAGGAGGCGGGCGCGCGTCATGGCTAGAGGTGGGTGATCGTCTCCTTCGGATGCGGCCCGGGCTCCCGCCGGAGCCGGCGCTCGAGAATCTCGCGCGCCAGCCCCCGCCCCCCCAGGCCGAAGGCCAGGGAGACGGCGAAGACCAGCCCGCCGAAGCTGAGGGCGAAGGCCACGAGCACCATCTCCCGGCCGATCCCGAGTTGAGTCAGCGTCGTCGCTACCGCGAAGAGGAGAACCCCCCAGCGTGCGGCCCGGGCCAAGAGCCGCGCCTCGGGGATCCCGGCGTTGACCGAGGCGAGCAGGACGGCCTGGCCGGCAAAGTTGGCGATGAGCCAGCCGACGAGGAGGATCAGCGCCGCCGCCAGCACTCGCGGGAGGATCTGGACGAGGACCGCCCCTGTGGCGCCGGGGGCGGCGGGGAGCAGCGCGTCGATCCCCATACTGGCGAAGATGACGAAGATCCCCCAGAAGACGAGGACGCCGAGGATCGCCGAGGGGGGCCGACGGATACCGGCCCGGGCGAGGGCGCTGGTCAGCCCCCACGTCTCGCTCCGGCGGTCGAAGTCCACGGCGCGGGCCAGGCGCGTGAGGATCAGGCGGAACATCCAGCCGAGCAGGGCGCCCAGGACGAGGAGCGTCAGCATGGCGAGCAGGCCGGGCAGGATGGCCGCCAGCCGCTCGCCCGTCCCCCGGATCGCGGTCCAGACGAGATCTCTCCAGAAGTCGGTCATGACGATCGCCTCCATTCCGCCTCGAGCAGCGGCTTGGTCTCTTCGAAGATGTGCGCGAGCCCCTCGATCCGGGCCTCCACCTCCTCGGCCCCCGCGTCCCACATCTCGAGGATGAAGGAGGCCGTGCGCCCGAGGTAGAGGGGGATCAGGGCCCGCAGCAGGTGGTCGCGGGGAAGAACCCGGGCGTGGTGCGCCAGGGCGAAGCGGTAGACGATCTCCGCCCAGAGTGCGTCGGCCATGTGGAACGCCTCGCGCGCGCCCTCCGCCAACCCCCCGAGGGCGTCCAGGAGCGGCGCGGGGAGGACCTTCTCCCAGAGCTCGCGCAGGTCCGTGAGCCCCTGGCGGAAGATGGCGAGCATGCGGTCCACGTTCACCGGCACGGGCTCCACGCCCACGGCGTGGGGAAAGCCGAAAAGGGGCACGCTCTCCGACCCGCGCCGGCCGAACCAGACGGGCTCGTAGATCTCGGCGAGGTCGAAGCACGAGGCCACCACCTGGGTCATCATGGCGCTGAGGTCGGCCCCCGGGTCCTTGGCGTCGTGGATCTTGGCGCCGAGATAGACCTGGCAGAGGCGGGACCCCTCCGCGATGGCGGTGGTGGTCATCCAGATGTCGATGCCGAAGCGGGCGACGTCTGTCTCCCACACGGGCTTGCCGAGGAAGACGCGCGCCAGCTCGCCCGAGAAGCCGAACTCCCCGCCGATCGGCTGGCGGATCTGTTTTCCATAGAGCGCGCGGGTGAGGGGGTAGACGACGCCGTTGGTGATGGTCCCGTCGAATTTGTGCCGGTGATAGAGCGGGGCCACGTAGTCGGCATGCCCCTCGAGGACCGGACGCAGCAGCAGCTCGAACCAGGGCGGGGTGATGGAGCGAAGGTCCGAGTCCACCACGGCGCAGGCCCGGACGTCCAGGCGGTCGGCGATCTGAAAGATCGCCCGGAACGCGCTCCCCTTGCCCGGGATCCCGTGGTACGGCGTCACGATCCGCGCCACTGGCGTGGCCGGATGGGACACGAGGACGGTGGCCAAGTCGGGCAGCTCGGCCGTCGCCACGATCTCGCGCGTGCCGTCGGTAGAACCCCCGTCGGAGTTGACGATCACCGCTTTGGCGTCCGGGAAGTACTTGCCGAGCCCCGCCGCGGCCGCCCGGACCACGTGCCCGACGGTCCGTGCGTTGTTGTAGCTCGGAATCCCCACCAGGAGGTCGGCGCGCCCGATCTCGGCGAGCTGCCCCTCCACCGCCTCGGGCAGCGGCGCCGCGCTCACGGGCGTGCCGCCCCCTCCCACTGGCCGCTCAGGATCGCCAGCACGGCCTGGGTCCAGCCGGTGGGCCCCGGCGCGGGGGCGACCGCCCAGCGGCGGCCCTCGAAGGCCGGGTCCACGAGCGCGGACTCGCGGGGGATGACCACCGGGATGTCCACGCGCTGGAGCACGGGCACGTCGTTCTCCGCGTCGCCGATCCCCACCGTGACGAGGCGCGGGAATGCCGTGCGGTACAGGCGAGTGAGGAAGTCCACGGCGAGGCCCTTGCTGTGCCGGCCCGTGAGGTGGTAAAAGCGCCCGCCTCCCACGAGCGCCAGGCCGCGGCTCTGGACCTCGGTCTCCAGGCGCTCGACGTGAGCCGGCGAGAGGTCGGCGACAAAGGGCTCATCGTACTGGCGGGCCTTGGCCCGCCGGGCCGCGTCGGGATCGAGGCCGGTGAGGGAGATGACCTCCTTGAGGCTCATCTCGGAGAAGCCGCGGAGCCGGAGCCCGGTGGCCTGCTCCAGCTCCCGGAGGGTTTCGGTCAGGCGCGCGTAGGAAACGCCGAACTCCACGCGCTGGTACGGTCCGGTGGTGCGGGTGAAGGCGTGGGGAAAGGGGAAGTATCCCATGGGAATCAGGATGGCCCCGCCGTTCTCCACGACGAACGGGTCCGTGAGGCCGAGGAGGTCGCGGTGGTACTCCACCTCGGCCTGGGTCTTCGAGGAGCAGAGCACCAGCGGAATCCGCTCCTTCCGGAGCAGGTCCAGCGCGGGCCGGGCCGCCTCGGCCGAATACGTCTCCCGGTCGAGGAGGCACCCGTCGAGGTCCGTGTAGATGACGAACTGCTCCGGCACGGAATCTCACTCCGGTCGCCGGGACTCGCGCAGGTAGCGGAGCAGGCGCGAGTCGGGCGAGAGGAAGACCGTGCTCTTCTCGCCGAGGAACTTCTCGTACGCCTCCAGGCTCCGGACGAACCCGTAGAATTCGGGGTCCTGGCCGAAAGCGGAGCCGTAGAGGCGCGTGGCCTGGGCATCCCCTTCGCCCCGGCGCCGCTGGCTCTCCTCGTAGGCGCGAGCCAGGATGATGGTCTTCTCCTTGTCCGTCTCCGCCCGGATCTTGGCGGACTCCTCCGCCCCCTCCGAGCGGTAGCGCTTGGCGATCCGCTCGCGCTCGGCCACCATGCGAGCGAAGACGCTCGCCTGGACCTCGGTGGGCAGGTCGGCCCGCTTGACGCGGACGTCCACCACGTCGATCCCGAACTGGCGCGCCTTCTCCGCGGTGCGGGAGGCCACCGCCTCCATCGCCGGCTCCCGGTGGGCGGCGATGAGCTCCGCGAAGTCGCGGGAGGCGATCTCGCGGCGGAGCTCCGAGAAGACGAGGTCGTCGAGCCGCGCCCGAGCCCCCGCCTCGTCCCGGACGGTCTTGAAGAACTGCAGCGGGTCCGTGATCCGCCAGCGGGTCACGTGGTTGACGAGCATCCGCTTCTTGTCGAGCGTCAGGTACTCGGCGGGGTCGGCGTCGCTGGAGAGGATCCGCCGCTCGATCTTGGTGATCTGCTGGGCCAACGGGAGCTTCCAGTGGAGCCCGGGTTCCCGGATCGTCCGCCGATGCTCACCCAGCTGGATGATGAGGGCCTGCTCCCACTCACCGACCGTGAAGAGGGTCTGGCTGAGGACGAGCACCCCCCCCACGAGCAGGACGAGGCCCGTGCGGGTGAAGAGCCGCCTCATTGCCCCCTCCTCGGCTCGCCCGCCACCGGGGGCGCGGGCTGCTGGTGGATGGTGATGTCCCGGAGTGGCAGGAACGGCACGACCTGGCCACCAGCCTGGCCGTCCAGGACGATCTTCTGGACGCCGGGGAGAACCCGCTCGAGCGTCTCCAGGTGCAGCCGCTCCCGGGTCACCGCGGGGGCCTTCCGGTACTCGGCGAGCACCGACTCGAATCGCGCCGCGTCCCCGCGGGCCTTCAAAATCCGCTCCTCCCGGTACGCCTCCGCCGCGCGAATGACCTCCTGCGCCTCGCCCCGGGCCTTGGGGATCAGGTCCTCGCGGTACCCGCGCGCCTGGTTGATCAGCCGCTCGCGGTCCTCCCGGGCCCGGACGACGTCGTGGAAGGCGTCCTTGACCTGGTCGGGAGCGTCCACGGTCTGGAGCTTCACCTCGGTGACCAGGAGCCCCGACTCGTAGGCGTCCATAAGCTGCTGGAGGAACTCCCGGGTCTCCTCCTGGACGCGGACGCGCCCCACGGTCAGGACCTCGTCGATCGTCGTGTTACCGACGCGGCTCCGGAGCGCCACCTCCGTCGCGGCCCGAAGCGTGCCCAGGGGATCCTGAATTCGGAAGAGATAGGGGATCGGGTCCTTGATCCGGTACTGGACGATGATCTGGGCGTCGACGATGTTCTCGTCCCCGGTAAGCATCAGGGACTCGCGCGTCACGGGGTGGACGCTCCCAGGGCGCCGCGGGTCGCTGCGGAAGCCCACCTCGAGGCGCTGGATCCGTTCCACGTTGACGACATCCGCCTGCTGGATGGGCCAGGGGAGCCGGTAGTTCAGCCCCGCGCTCGTCTGCCGGATCACCTTGCCGAACTGCCGGACGACGCCCTGCTCGCCGGGACCGACGATGAAGAAGCCCGAGGCGAGCCAGAGGAGCGCGACGACGCCCGCGATCACCCACACGAACCTGCCGGAGATGCCGGGGAGCTGCGGGAGGCGGGAGCGCACGTCCTCCCACCCGCCGCCGGCCGCCCAGGGTCTCCTCTCTTCTCCGTTATCGTCCAATGCCATCCGTCTGCCTCCGTTTCCCGGGGTGCCCGCGTCAGGCGGTCGAGCTGTTGTCCTTCTCGACGGCCGCGAGCAACCGGTCGAAGATGTCGGGGATCGCCGCCACGGCGCGGTTCCAGGTCGGGATGAGCGGCAGCCCCACCGGATCGCTCAGGTACTCGTCCGAAGCCAGGCGCACCGCGCGGGCAAAAGCCTCCACGGCCTGCCCCTCCTCGTGCTGGTCGAAGATCAGGCTGTTGATGTAGGCGTCGCTCTGGTAGCGCGCCATCACCTCCCGGGCGGTGCGCAGATACGTGACGGGCAGGCTTTTCAGCAGCCCGTCGGAGATCGGGACGCCTTCCTCGGCCAGCGTGCGGAGGATGGACTTGGTGATGTCGACGGCCATTCGCATGAGTCCCTTCTTGGGGTCCTCCGCCGAGAGGGCCTGGTGCTTGTGCTCGTAGGCGTCGGAGAGGTCAGCCTGGCAGACCCGCCCGGGGGCGACGTTCCGGTACACCTCGGCCAGCACGCCGACCTCCAGCCCCCAGTCCCCGGGGATCCGGTTGACGCGCGCCAGGTCGGCGATCATGGCGAACTCCCCGGCCAGCGGATAGCGGAAAGAGTCCATGAACATCAGGAAGGCCTGCTGTCCCACCATCCGTTGGAGGGCCCGCACGAGCGGCGTCACCAGGAGGCGGGTGGCCCGGCCGTGGAGCCGGTCGGTCACGCGGCTGTAGTAGCCCTTGCAGAACTCGAACACGAGCTTCGGGTTGGCGACCGGGTACACCAGACGCGCCAGGAGCTCTCGCCGGTAGGAGACGATGTCGCAGTCGTGGAGCGCGATGACATCGCACTCCGCTCGCCCGAGGACGTAGCCGTAAGCGAGCCACGCCGAGCGCCCCTTGCCGTCGGGGCCGACGGTGAGCCCCTTTTCCTCCATCTCGCGGAGAATTCCCTGCACCCGCGACCCGTCGATCCAGATGAGCGTCGTTTTCTGCGGAAGCTGGGCGAAAAACGCCCGGGCCTGGCCGAACTGCTCCTCGCTGGCTCGCCCCAGGGCGACGACGACCTCCCGGAGGTAACGGACCTGTCTCAGCTCCTCCGCGATCTGCGGCATCGCAGGGGTCTCGAGCTCCGAGTAGAGGCACGGGAGCACCAACGCCACCGGCCGGATCGCGGCCACCTTCTCCAGCTCGGCCTCCAGGCTCTCCAGATTCGGCGAGCCGAGCCGGTGCAGGGTCGCGATCGCCCCCGACTGATGGAAATCGCTCATGACCGGGTCTCCTCTCTTACGGCCCCCATCGGGCCGTTCTGGCTTCGCAGCTCCACCGTGCGGATCGGGAACGGGATCTCGATCCCTTCGGCCCGGAACCGGCGCAGGATGCGCTTGCGGAGCTCGTGCTGGACGAGGTACTGGTCCACGAAGCTGGCCACGCGGCAGATGAGCGTGAAGTTCAGCGAGTAGTCGCCGAACCCGGGGATGAAGCGGACGAAGGGGGCGGGATCGGCCTGAAGCCCCGGCACCTCGCCCGCGGCCTTGGTCGCCTCCTCCACCAGGACCTCCTCCACGCGGTCGGGGTCGGCGTCGTAGCTCACCCCCACCGGGATCAGGAGCGACATGCCGGGCTCGGGGAGGTGGTAGTTGGTGATCGTGCTCCCGGCGAGCTTGGCGTTTGGCACGATCACGAGGTTGTTGGGGAGCAGGCGGATCCGGGTCGACCGCCAGCCGATGTCCTCCACGAACCCCTCGATCCCGCTCTCGAGCCGGATGAAGTCCCCCACCCGGACCGGCTTGTCGGCCAGGAGGTGGATCCCGGCGAAGAGGTTCGACAGCGAGTCCTGGAGGGCCAGGGCCACGGCCAGCCCGCCGATGCCCAGCGCCGTGAGGAGCGGGGTGATGGCGACGCCCAGGCCGCCCAGCAGGATCAGGGCGCCTACCGTGAGGACGGCGCCCTTCACGACCGTTTGCGCGAGCCCCGTCACGCCCACCGCCAGCGTCCGTCGCTCGCCGAACCGCGCGACCAGGGCGGCCAGGAGGTTGGCGGCCGTGAGCGTGACGGACGCGACGAGGAGGGCCTGGAGGAGCAGCTCGAGCCGGCCGGCGAGCCGCGGCGGCAGCGTCGCCGCTTCCATCCCGCCGTAGAGCCCCAGCACGGCGCACCAGAGAAGCGAGGGCAGGCGGAGGGCCCGCTCGAGCAGCCGGGCAGACTCGCTCAGGCGCGTCCTCACAAGGCGGTCGAGGTGCCTCAGAGCGAGCGCGCGGACCCCGAGGGCTGCCGCCGTCAGGGCCGCCGCCACCAGGGCAGGCATCACCAGCGCGGGAGTGAGCAGCGCGGCGACCTTCATGCGAACACCTCCGAGCCAGTGAGCCGGTCGGGCTCGATTCCCAGCCGCCGGAGGCTCGTGACGACGCGTTCCGGCGGGCAGGAGGGAAGATACGGGCGCCCGGCCTCTCGCGGGATCATCATGCCTGCGTCCTCGGCTCCGGCGTGGAACTCCCCCTCATCTTCCCGGTCACGCTGCGGATGGCCGCGAGGAGGTCGGTCACGCGAAAGGGTTTCTCGAGGTAGCGCGCCGCGCCTCGCCGGAACGCTTCCTCCGCCACCCGCGGGCCGCCGAACGCCGTGATCAGGATGACGGGGACGTCGGGCAAACGACGCCGGAAGAAGGATAGCAGATCCAGGCCGTTGAGCCCCGGCATCTCTTTGTCCACGATGGCGACGTCCAGCCGCTCGGATTCGGAGACGGCCATGGCCTGCTCACCGGTGGACTCCACCAGCACCCGGAAGCCCTCCCCCATCAGCACGTCGCAGAGAAGGGACCGCATCTCCGGATCGTCCTCGACGACCAGCAGGGTCGTCGGTTCGGCCGTTCGGTCTTCGACTCCCACAGGCCTTCCTTCCGGGCGGATGATCAGCAACTTGCGTACCACACAGGGCCGGGAGATGGGCTCGAGGGAAATGCTTTTGAGGACCGCGAGATTCAGCTGCCCGCGCCGCCCGCGCATGCCAGGCCGGTCGGCGTCCGGGGCGACAAGGTGTCGCCGGCCCCGACAAAGTGTCGCCCAGCCCCAGGCCGATGACGCCCTCGCTGAGGGCCGCGAGCGGGCGGCGCCGGAAGCTCCCGTAGACGTTCAGGGATCACGGAAGCCCCGGAACGCCGAGGGCCTCGCCCCGCTCCGACCGCAGCCGGAAGAGGGCCAGGGACCGGCCATCCAGCTCGTAGGCCTGGCCACCCCTGACCAGCCGCTCGCGGTGCCGGGCCTGGCCCTCGTGCGTGTCCAGGACAGCTTCCCATCTGATGCCCCGCCGATGCGCCGGCAGGATAAACCGGACCGGCTCGTGGTGCCCGTTGATGAGGATCAGGAACGTGTCGTCCGCGATCGACCCGCCGCGGGCGTCGACTTCTTCGAGGGCGTCTCCCGAGAGGCGGAGCCCGAGGCAGCGCGTGTGTGGGTTCGTCCAGTCCTCTTCCGTGATTTCCTTCCCATCCGGCCGAAACCAGGAGAGGTCTTTCACCTCGGAGCCACGGATCCGCCGCCCGTAGAAGAACTGACGCCGACGGAGCACCGGATGCCGCCGGCGCAGGGAGGTCATGGAGCGGGCAAAGGCCAGCAGGTCCCGGCGGCGTCGGTCGAGCTGCCAGTCGAACCAGGTGATCTCGTCGTCCTGACAGTAGGCGTTGTTGTTGCCCTGCTGCGTGCGTCCAAGCTCGTCCCCGCCGAGGAGCATCGGCACCCCCTGGGAGAGCAGCAGGGTCGCCAGGAAATTCCGCTTCTGCCGCTCCCGCACCGTGACGACGGCCGGGTCGTCGGTCGGCCCCTCTACGCCGCAGTTCCAGGAGAGGTTATGATCCGTGCCGTCCCGGTTCCCCTCCCCGTTGGCCTCGTTGCGCTTGGTGTTGTAGGAGACCAGATCGCTCAGGGTGAAGCCGTCGTGACTCGTGACGAAGTTGATGCTGGCGAAGGGACGCCGACCGCCCCGGCCGTAGAGGTCGCTGGAGCCGGTGAGGCGGTAACCCAGCGCTCCCGCCTGCCCGTCATCCCCTTTCCAGAAGCGACGCACGGTATCCCGGTACTGGTCGTTCCACTCCGCCCAGAGCACGGGGAAGTTGCCCACCTGATAGCCGCCCTCCCCTAGATCCCAGGGCTCGGCGATGAGCTTGACCTGGGAGAGCACGGGGTCTTGATGGATGATGTCGAAGAAGGCCCCGAGCCGGTCCACGTCGTGGAGCTCCCGCGCCAGGGTGGACGCCAGGTCGAACCTGAAGCCATCGACGTGCATTTCCAGCACCCAGTAGCGGAGGCTGTCCATGATGAGCTGGAGCGTGCGGGGATGGGTCATGTTGAGCGTGTTCCCGCACCCGGTGTAGTCCATGTAGTACCGGCGGTCGTCAGGCACCAGCCGGTAGTAGCTGGCGTTGTCCACGCCCCTGAAGCACAGGGTGGGCCCCAGGTGGTTGCCCTCCCCGGTGTGGTTGTAGACCACGTCCAGGATCGCCTCGATCCCGACCGCATGGAGCGCCCTGACCATGGTCTTGAACTCGTCCACCTGATGGCCCAGTCCCCCGCTCGACGAGTAGCGCAGGTCCGGGGCGAAGAAGCCGATCGAGTTGTAGCCCCAGTAGTTCGAGAGGCCTCGGTCCACGAGGTGCTTGTCGGCCACGAACTGGTGGACCGGCAGGAGCTCCACAGCGGTGATACCGAGCCCGGAGAGATAATCAACGACCGCTGGACTGGACATCGCCGCGTAGGTCCCGCGGAGCGCTGGCGGGACGTCGGGGTGGCGCGCCGTGAAGCCTTTCACGTGGACCTCGTAGATGATGGTCTCGTTCCAGGGAATTCGCGGCGGCCGGTCGTCACCCCAGGAGAAAGCGGGGTCGATGACGACGGACCTGGGAATGCCAATGGCGCTATCCCGCTCGTCCGGAGCCAGGTCGGCCTCGGGATGGCCTACCTCGTAGCCGAAGAGGGCGTCGCTCCACCGAATCGTGCCGTCGATCGCCTTGGCATAGGGGTCCAGCAGGAGCTTGGCGGGGTTGAAACGGTGTCCGTGTGCCGGGTCATAGGGCCCGTGCACCCGGTACCCGTAGCGCTGGCCGGGGCGTACCTCCGGCAGATAAATGTGCCAGACCTGGTCCGTCTGCTCGGCCATGGGGATCCGCGCCACCTCCGCGTTTCCGTCCGGTCCGAACAGGCAGAGCTCCACCGCGGTGGCGTTCTCGGAAAAGAGTGCGAAGTTCACCCCGGCGCCGTCCCACGTCGCCCCCAGCGGATACGGGTTCCCCGGCCATGTCCTCATCTGGACCCCTTCCAGCCGATGATACCCCCTCAGCCTGCCCGTGCGAGCTGTCGGGGCCTATTCTAGCCAAGGGCCCGACCCTCTGTCACTGGACATCCACGTATGAGTTCTCGCTCCCCCAGACGTTCGGGACCTTCGGGCCGCTCGGATCGTTCCACCAGTCGCACCCGTCCACGAAAAACTTGTATTCGTACCGACCCGGCTCCAAGGCCAGCGTGATCGTCCACGCATCGAGCTGCGCGTCGTACGCCATCTGGTGGTCCGACACGTCCCAGCGGTTGAAGTCACCGGCCAGCCCCACCGACTTCGCCCCCGGACATCGAAACCTGAAGCTCACCGCCCGTTTCATGGCGAATCCTCCTCGCTCCTGGTACAGGGCGTCTGAGCCACGAGAATCATGGTGCGGCCTATGCGGTCCGAGGAGGCATGGTCGAGCCCCAGGCCTACTGCCTCACCGAAACGCGGATGGTGGCCGTCTCCTCTCGATAGGGAGTAGGGATGTAGGAAAGCTCGAGACGGGTATCCCGGAGCTCCTTCTCTCTGAGCGCCGCGACCGGGAGTGGCACCTCGATGTCCTGCGCGATTTCCATCTGATGAGCAATGGAGCAACATCGGTACCAAGCACCTCAGCGCCGGGAAGGTTCGAAACCGCATGCTTGGCGAGTGGTTACTGGCGACACCACCGGACGACCGGTTGCCCTTCTGGGCGACAAGATGTCGCCGCAGCGACACCTTGTCCTGTAGCCGCGGTCCGGCGCCGTTGGGGGCGACACCGATCGGTGCCACCCGGCAACCTTGACACCGCCCTCGGCCTCCTGTTAGCGCCGAAGTCCTCACGGTCGCGATCCTCAAGGAACTCGGGGTGAAGGAGATCGTCGCCCGCGCCAATACCGATCGGGAGCGCCGCATCCTGGAGCTGGTGGGCGCCACGCGCGTTGTCTCCGTCGAGGCCGAGATGGGCGAGCGCGTCGCCCGGTCGCTCCTGGCCACCCATGTGCTCGACCATGTATCGCTGGGTGGCGGGGTCTCGGTCATCTACTGGAGGGCGGACGAGCGCGTGATCGGCCAGACGGTCGGCGGCTCCGAGCTCCACTCGCGCTGGCAGCTGAACCTCATCGCCGTCCGCTCCGCCGGCACGGAAAAACTCGAGATCCCGCCATCCGTCGACTACGTCTTCCGGGAGGGCGACGTGCTGCTCCTGGCGGGCACCGACGCCCGCCTCGCAGCGTTCACGAAGTGACCGTGGCCGAGCCTACGGCTCCTGCTCGAGCAGGGCCACGGGGAAATTCCTGAACACGGCCGGCAGAGCCAAGGCGGGTCGCCCCTCTCTCTGGAAGACCTCCACCGATTCGCCGGTCAAAAGGTTCCGATACGGCTTCGCCGGGGCGGCAGGCACGATCAGCGACGTCTCCCCCCACACGGGCTCGCCCAGCGGTGGGCCCTCCGGGCTCAGCCGGGCGAGCGATCGGGGCGCCACGGCCAAGACGGTCTCCGTGTCCGTCCGCCGGGCGAAGGCACAGAGATGATCGCGACGGGGACCGGCGGCCTCGAGCGGCACGTAGTCGCCGTCCAGGAAGAGCCTGGGGTGCTCCCGTCGGTACGTTAGGATCCGGTGGATCAGGTAGAGCTTGATCCGCCCGTCTTCCTTCGTCTCGGTGAGCTGCCGCGCCAGAGCCGCCGGATTCGTCCCGGCCTGGGCCCTCGCCTTCAGGAGATCGGCTAGCATCTGGCGACGCCGCGCGTAGTCCACGGGCCGGCGGTTGTCCGGGTCGACGAGGCTCAGGTCCCAGACCTCGGTCCCCTGGTAGAGGTCCGGGACCCCTGGCGCCGCCAGCTTCAGCAGGGTCTGGGAGAGCGAGTTGTACATTCCCCAGCCGGCGATCTTCCGCTGGAAGGGGACGAAGTCGTCCAGAAACGGGTTCTCGCCGGAGCCATCCAGGATCACCGCCACGAATCGCCGGACGGCCTCGTCGTAGTCGGGTCGGGGGTTCAGCCAGCTCAGGTGGACCTTGGCCTCCCGGAGCGCCTTGAACATGTACTGCTGGATGCGCTCACAGAACTCCGCGTACGCGGCGCCGTTGAGGGGCTCCCGGGGCCACGCCCCGAGGAGCGTCTGGTAGAGGAGATATTCCTCGTTCGCGTCGGGCGCGGGCTGGCCGTCCACCATCGTCTTCTTCCGCTTGTTGAGCCGTCGCCACTGGCGAAGGTGAACCCGCCACTCGTGGGGGATCTCCGACAGCACGTCGATGGCGGCGCGAACACCCTCGCCGCGCTTCGTGTCGTGGGTCGCGGTGGCGGACAGTGACCACGGCCACCGCGCCCGGCGTTCGGCGTTCCGCCGGTGGAACTCGGCCACCGGGAGGCCGAACCGGTCGGGACTGCTCCCCACCTCGTTCAGCGACACGAGGCGGTTGTAGCGGTAAAGGGCCGTATCCTCCACCCCCTTGGCCGTGATGGGGGCCGTGAGCTGCTGGAACCGCTGGACGAAGGTCAACCGCTCGCGGCGTTCGTCCTCACTCAGCCCCTCCGGGGACCTCAGCAAGAGGAGATCCCGGATGAAGTCGAAGATGGAGCCGCTGACGGTGGGATTCCTCCATCTCGCCATCGCCACGGCCTGCTCGACGTACCGCCGGTCCCGTTCGGAGACGGTCACGCCGTCCTCGCCGATGTAGGTTCGGTAGACGGGAAAGCAGGCGATGATCTCCCGCAGCGCGTCGGTCAGGCTCTTGCCGGTGAAGTCTCGGGACGCGCGGTCTCTGTCGGAGATCCGCGCGAGGCGATGTCCCAGGACGCCTATCTCCCCGGACATGGTGGTCTCCATGATGAGCTTCTTCGACTCGTAGACCACCTCGTGGAAGCTCGACCCGCCGCCGACCAGGCGCCCGTAGGTCTCGTCCATCGCGCGTTCGCCGGCCACGTCCACGAAGAGGCCATTGAGGGCGTTGAGGAAGTCGTAGCCGGTCGTGCCGTGGACGGGCCAGCCCGCGGGCAATCGCTCGTCCGGCATCAGGATCTTCTCGGCCACGATGTAGAACGGCCGGGCCAGGGGCGAATCCGGGTGCTCGCCCACCCGTCGGTCAAATTCCGCCAGGACGGCCTCTTCCCAGCGCTTCCGCTCGGCATCAGCCTCCCCCCCCGCGAGGCGACGGGCGACCTCCACGAAGCACCGTCGCTGGAGGTTCTTGAAGTAGTGAGCTGGGGCGTAGAGGCCATCCGGGTGATCAATTCGAAGCCCGGTGACACGCCCCTCCCCGATGAGGCGAAAGATCATCCGATGGGCCTCCTCGAAGACGGCCGGCTCTTCCATCCGAATGGCTGCCAGCTCGTTGATGTCGAAGAAGCGCCGGTAGTTGATCTCGTCGCCCGCCACCTGCCAGAAAGCGACGCGATAGGCCTGGGCGCTCAGGAGCTCGTCCATGTGGTCGAAGCTCCGCGGATCTCCCTTGGTGCCGTTGAGCAGGCGGACGTTTTCCTCGAGAAAGGCCTTGACCACCGGCGACTCCTGGGTCAGCGTCTGCAGACGCCGCTTGACGATCTCCTTTTCCCGATACCGCTCGGCGAGGTGCTCGGGGTCGGTCTCCGTCTGGGGAGGGAGGTGCGTCAGGGCCGTGATAATGCTCTGGAGCTCGAGAAGGTGGGGATGTTCCTTGCCCAGCGCCTTCTCGAGCTCGTTCAACCGAAGACGCAGGATATGCACGTACGTGCGGGGGGCGATGGGCAGGACGGCGTTGTGGTACCGGACCACGAAGGACCCTTCCCGGAACTCCAGCACGAGCCCCTGATTCTCGAGCACCAGCCCGTACTGATCACCGAGCACGGGAAGGAGCACCTTGTTCTTCAGCTCCGGCTTTACGGGATCCCAGTCGATATCGAAGAAGTGGGCGTAGGGGGACGCCTGGCCGTTTTCCAGGACGTCCAGCCACCAGGCGTTGCGGTCCCCCCCGATCCCCATGTGGTTCGGGACCACGTCGAGCACCAGGCCCATGCCGTGGGCCCGGAGGGCGTCGGTGAGGGCCTGGAAGTCCGCCTCCGTCCCCAGCGCCTCGTTGAGTCGGTTGTGGTCGGCGATGTCGTAGCCGTGCGACTGCTTGGAGCAGGGCTGGAACAGGGGGGAGAGGTAGCAGTCCGTGACGCCGAGCGCCGCCAGATAGGGCACAATTTCCCGAACGTCCCCGAAGGTACATGACGGGGCGAGCTGGATTCGGTAGGTCGAGACCGGAATCCGTCTGAAGGCGCCCGGATCGTGATGGAAGAGCTCGAACACCCGTTCCGGGATCATGCCAGGCTCACGCCGCGGCTATGCCGCTGGCTTCTCCCGCCGCGACGTCATCCACATAGAATGCCACGTGCCACGGATCGAGCGCCGAGCCCCCTGGACACGACGACGGGCTGGCAAAAACACATCGTCCCCGAACGGGGAAGGAGGGGGGCGACACGGGGGCCGGACCCAGGTTGGCGATCAGCCTGAGCCTCGATCCCTGGCTCAGGGACCACTCGACCACGAGACCGTGAGGACCGAAGCGCGCCGCCCGAGCCTTGACGAGGTCGAGCCCCCGCAGGCGGGAGACGACCTCGCGCTTCCGGAGAGCGAGAAGCTCGCGGGTCCATTCACGCCACTCACGGTGGGCGGCGTCGTTCAGCGCCTCCCATCGGAGGGTGGACCGTCGGACCGTGGTCTCCTCCTCGGGGTTAGGGATCCGGTCGCCCAACCGCGCGAACTCCTTGCGCCGCCCCTCGATGACTCGATGCGCGAAGTCGGGGCCGAAGTCACAGAAGAACAGGAACGGCTCGGTGGCCGCCCACTCCTGCCCCATGAAGAGCAGCGGTGGAGAGGGGGCCAGGAGGAGCAAGGCTGTGACCGCCCTGACCACGGCGGGGGGGGCCAGGACTGCGAGGCGTTCGCCGAAGGCCCGATTCCCGATCTGATCGTGGTTCTGGAGGAAGGAGACGAAGGCGGTGAGCGGAACGTCTCGGCTCGGCTCTCCGCGTGGCCGCCCCCGGTAGGCGGAATGCTCGCCCTGGTAGGCGAACCCCTCGACCAGGCACCGCGCCAGGGCTGCGATCGGGTCCGGGTAGTCCGCATAGTATCCGTCGCGCTCGTTGGTCGCCAGGATGTGGAGGGCGTGGTGGATGTCGTCGTTCCACTGGGCGGCGAACAGCGGCCGCCCCGTCGAGTCCGGTCCCAGGTAGCGGGCCTCGTTGCCGTCGTTCTCGAGCACCAAATGAACCCGGCGAGTCGCCCCCGGCCCTGCGTGGACGGCCCGGGCGATCTCCTCGAGAATGTGAACGTGCGAGTCGTCGTGAATCGCATGAACCGCATCCAGGCGAAGGCCATCCAGGTGGTACTCCGTCAGCCAGAAGAGTGCGTTCTCCCTGAAGAAGGCCCGCACCATCTCGCCGCCGGGGCCGTCGAAGTTGATCGCATCCCCCCAGGGCGTGCGGCGGCGGGGATTGAAGAACTCGGGGGCGTACACCCCAAGGTAATTTCCCTCGGGGCCGAAATGGTTGTACACGACGTCGAGGAATACCGCGAGCCCTCGCGCGTGGCAGGCCTGGACGAAAGCCTTGAGGTCTTCCGGGCGGCCGTAGCGGCTGTCCGGGGCGAACGGCAGCACCCCGTCGTAGCCCCAGTTCCACCGGCCCGGGAAGTCGCCGACCGGCATCAGCTCGACGGCAGTGATCCCCAGATCGGCCAGGTCGTCCAGCCGCCCCTGGGCCGCGGCGAAGGTGCCCTCCGGCGTGAAGGTCCCAACATGGAGCTCGTAGAAGACGGTCTCTTCCCAAGGGAGCCCCCGCCACCCGTCGTCGCCCCACCCGAAGGCCTCGGGATCGATGACCTCGCTCGGCCCGTGGATATCCTCCGGCTGAAACCGCGACGCGGGGTCGGGCACGAGAAGCTGGCCATCCAGCCGGTACCGGTACCGCGTCCCGGACCAGGCGCGATCCGTCAGGACTCGAGCCCAGCCATCGGCGTCCCGCCGCACGGGAATTAGCGGGGTCCCATCCTCCAGGCAAAGCTCCACCCGCCGGGCTTTCGGCGCCCACAGCTGGAACAGCACCCCCTCTCCAGGCCGGACCTCGGCACCGAACGGCATGACGTGGCGCGACCTCATGGCCCCACCGTCCGGCCCCGCCCGCCGAACCGGACACGGTGTCGAGAGCCCTTGAGCTGGATGACCCCGGGGTAGACGTCCGGCGCCGGGCACGAAATGTGCGTCTCGATGAGCACGACACGGTCCACCGGATGCGGGTAGACGGCCGGATCGAGGAGCGCGCGGACGAGAGCGGGCAGCCGACGAGCCATCCGCCACCCCCCCGGGCTAGAGGTGCTTGGCCTTTCGCTGGAGGGTGCGGACGCTCACGCCGAGGATCTTGGCCGCCGCGCCCTTGTCCCCCTTGGTTTCCTCGAGCACCCGCTGGATGTATTGGCGCTCCAGCTCGGCCAGGGTCGGGCGGAGCCCGCCGGCGGAGGCCCCGACGGGCGTGAACTCGATCCGCAGATCGGCCAGCGTCACGAGCCGATCGCGGGCGAGCGTGACGGCGCGCTCGACCACGTTCTCCAACTCGCGCACGTTCCCGGGCCAGCGGTGCTCGAGGAGCCAGGCCATGGCCTCCTCGTTGAACCCTTCGACCCCCTTCCCCAGGGTCCCCGCAGCCCGCTTGAGGAAGTGCTCCGCCAGGAGCGGGATGTCTTCGCTCCGCTCCCGGAGGCTGGGGAGCCGGATCGGGATCACGGCCAGGCGGTAATAGAGGTCCTCCCTGAACCTCCCCTCCTGGACGAGCGCCAGAAGGTCCCGGTTGGTCGCCGTGATGAGCCGGAGGTCCAATCGGATCCCCTCCTTCCCGCCCACCGGGCGGATGGCCTTGTCCTCGAGGGCCCGAAGGAGCTTGGCTTGGAGCGCCGGGGACATGTCACCCACCTCGTCAAGGAAGAGGGTGCCGCGGTCGGCCTCGACGAAGAGCCCGCGCCGCTTCCGGTCCGCACCAGTGAAGGCACCCTTCTCGTGGCCGAACAGCTCGGACTCCAGGAGGGTCTCCGGAATGGCGGCGCAGTTCACGGGGACGAAGGGCCCGCCCTTTCGCGGGCTGTTCCAGTGGATGGCCCGCGCCACCAGCTCCTTTCCGCTACCGCTCTCACCCAGCAGCAGCACCGTGGCCTCGCTCCCCGCCACGGCGCGGATCTGCTCGAAGACCGCCTGCATGGCCTTGGACTGGCCGAGCAGATTGTCGAAGCCGTAGCGCCGCTCCACCTCCGCCCGCAGGCGGCGGTTCTCCTCCCGGAGGCGCTGGTCATCCACGGCCCGGCGGACCGCGAGACTCACCTCCGCCAGCTTGAACGGCTTGGTGAGATAGTCGTACGCCCCCTGGCGCATGGCCTCGATGGCCGTCTCGAGGCTCCCGAAGGCGGTCATCAGGATCACGCTGGCTCCGGGCTGAATCCGCTGAGCCTCCCGGAGCAGCGCCAGACCATCCACTTCGTCCATCACCAGGTCGGTCAGGACGACGGGGACCTCCTCGCGCTCGAGAGCGGCGAGGGCCTCGGCGCCACTCGTGACGCCCGTGACGGCCCACCCCTCCGCCTCCAGGTGGCGCCCCAGAAGGGCCACCATCTCGGGGTCGTTGTCGACGACCAGGATCTTCTGGCTCATTGCGCGCTACCCGCGGCTTCGGGCAACCACACCGTGAAGGCCGTCCCCCTGCCGGGGCTGCTCTCGACGCGGATCTCTCCGCCATGGTCCCGCACGATGTCCCGACAGATCGCCAGGCCGAGCCCCGTTCCCTGCCCCGGGGGCTTGGTGGTGAAGAACGGTTCGAAGAGGCGCGGGAGGAGGTCGGCCGGAATCCCCGGGCCCGTGTCCGATACCGTCACCGCGACGCCCGGTCGGCCGCCCTCCTGGGCCCGAGCGGCGCCGATCTGCACCTTCCCTCCCTCGGAGGTTGCCTCCAGCGCGTTCATCAGAAGGTTGAGCAGGACCTGCTGGAACTGGTTGGGGTCAGCCTGCATCGGCGGCAGATCGGCGGGAAGAGACACGGACAGGGTCAGCCGGCGGCGCCGGGCGGCATGCTCAACCAACGGCAGGAGGCGGTCGAGGACGGCGGCCACCGGGGCGGGTTGGATCTCCGGCTTCTGAGCCCGCACCATGTCCAGGAGCGAGCGGATGATCCCGGAGATGCGGTCGATCTGGGCGATGATCACCTCGAGATCGGGCCGGCGCCGGTCGCCGGGAGGGAGCGTCTGAAGGAGGAATTCGGCCCGACCGGAGACGATGTTGAGAGGCGTGCCGACCTCATGGGCGAGACCCGTCGCCAGCCGTCCCGCCACGGCGAGGGTCTCCGCCCGCCGGACCTGCTGCTCCAGATCCAGCGTCCGCTCCGCCTCCGCCAGGAGCTTGAGGCGCGCCCCGTCCAGCTGCTCAGCCATCCGGTTGAACGCCTCAGCGACCCGCCCCAGCTCGTCCCGCCGCTCCACGGGAAGCGGCGGTCCCGGTTGCCCTTGTCCGAGCCTCCGGATCCCCTCCATCAGCCGGGAGAGGGGGCGGAGGACCTGGCGCTGGAGCATGAGCCCCGCGAGCGCCCCCACGGCCAGCAGCAGGATACCCAGGCGCAGCCACACATCGAGGGTGGCCGATCGCACCCGCTGCTCGACCCCGACCGCCAGGTGGACCACTTCCATGGCCCCCTGGATCCCGCCCTTCCGGCCTCGGAGCGGGACGAAATAGAAGAGGACGGGATCCTTCCCGCGCCGCTCGAAAAAACCCCGGGGTTGACCGGTCTCGATCACGCGACGGAGGGCTTCCCGGGGCACTTCTTCCCCGATCGAGAGGGAATTCGAGACCAGGGTGGGGCTGAGCCCGCGGTCGAAGAGCCGGATTCGATCGATCTGCTCCTGATCCTCCACAATTTCGGAGAGCAGTCGCCGGATGTCCGAGATCTGGCGATCGCGCAGCGCGTTTTCCACGGCGATCTGGATGGCTCTGGCGGTGAGCGCGACGTTGCGCCGGTCTTCCTCCAACAGCTGTGCCCGCTCCTGCCGGACCCGGAACAGGCCGTATCCCCCCGCCACGAGGATCAGCGGGATCATCAGGACCAGGATGAGGCGGAGTCTAAGACCCATAGAGCCGGTTCGCCACTTACCGAGGGGCGTGATTGTGCGGCAAGCCTTCTGAGACCCCTGCTCTGCCTCTGAGCTTCACCGCCGAGTACCGATAGAGTATAGGCCCGCCGGACGCGCGTCAACCTGCCGGGGCCTTGAGCGCGAGCAGGCCCGCGCCGTGCAGGGGCTTCGTGCACGGGCAAGCCCCCGCCGGTCTTGACAGCTCCGAGGGGGGCTCCTATAGTCTCTGCGATGTCTTCGATCCAATCGCCGCGAATCCGCGGACGCCTGCACAACCTCGCGCGAGAGCACGCGTGGCCGTCCTTCGTCATTTTTGCGATGTCGTTGTCGTTCTGGCTCGTGTTTTCGGGGAAGTTCGACGTGGTGCACGTGGGCTTCGGCGTGCTGTCCGCCGCGCTCGTCGCCGTGCTGACCCGCGAGGTGGAGCGCCTCGGAACGCGTGTCGATCGGCAGGGGCGCGAGATCCCGGTCTTCACCTTTTCCGTCTCGTGGCCGCGCTTTTTGGCCTATCTTCCGTGGCTGCTCGGCCAGATCGTCATTGCGAGCGTGCAGATCGCCTACGTGATCGTCCATCCCCGCCTCCCGATTTCCCCGGTGGTCATCCGATTCGACACGCGGCTCGGAGGCGATCTGGCGCGGACGACGTTCGGCAACTCGATCACCCTCACCCCGGGCACCATCACGCTGGACGTGAAGGGCGATGAGTTCACCGTGCATGCGCTGATCCGCGATGCCGCCGATCAGGTGCTGAGCCGGACGATGGAGAAGCGGGTGGCCCGGGCCATCGGTCGGGCCGGAGAGCCGGGGGCATGACGTCGATCTTCGTCGTGGTCGCCGCGACCGCCACCGTCCTGACGCTGGCCTATCTCTACCGGGTGGCGGCCGGTCCCACGGTCTTCGACCGGATTCTCGGGCTCAGCGGCTTCGGCACCAGCACGACCATCGTCCTCATCCTCGTCGGGTGCGTGTACGGCCGGCTCGATATGTTCGTGGACATCGGGCTCGGGTACGCGCTTCTCAATTTCGTCGGCGTGTTGGCGGCGGCCCGGTACTTCGAGCGGTCCGACCGGAGGTAGGCGCTGACCACGCTCGTCATCGCGTTGCTGGCCGCCGGCCTCTTCTTTTCGGCCGTTGCCAGCATGGGGGTGCTTCGCCTCCCCGACTTCTACACCCGCCTGCACGCCCTGAGCAAGGCCGAAACGCTCGGGACGCTCCTCATGCTGGCGGCGGTGGCCGTCTGGCAGGGGCTGGACCTGACCAGCGCCAAGGTCCTGCTGGTCGCCGTGTTCCTCTTCCTCACCAACCCCACGGCCGCCCACGCGATGGCCCGGGCCGCCTTCCGGGGGGGCGTCGAGCCCCTGACGAGCGATGATCGGAAGCGGCCATGAGCGAGGTCCTCAACGCGCTCTTTCTGGCCCTGCTCGTGATCCTGGCCGGGGCGGCGGTCCGGGTGCGGGACCTGGTCGGCGCGGTGCTGATTCTCTCGGCCTACGGGCTCACGATGTCCCTGGTCTGGGCCGGGATGGGGGCCGTGGATGTGGCCTTCACGGAGGCCGTGGTGGGGGCCGGGGCCTCCACCGTTTTCTTCCTGGCGACCCTCCTCCGCACCCTTCCCAGGGAGCAGCCACGGGAGCGCCGCGCGAGGCCGGCGACTCTCGTCGGCGTGCTCCTGCTCGGTGGCCTCCTCCTGCTGGCCATCCACGAATTCCCGGCGTGGAGTGATCCGGCCTCCCCCGCCAGCCTCCACGTCTCCCCCCGGTACCTCCGGGACGGCTATCGAGAAACGGGCGCCCCCAACATCGTGACGGCGGTGCTCGCAGACTACCGCGCCTACGACACCCTGATCGAGACCGTCGTGATCTTCACGGCAGGCGTGGCCTGCTGGCTGCTGCTCCCGAGGAGAGACCCGTGATTCGCGAGCACGACAGCGTCATCGTGACGACTCTCGTGCGGATGCTGGTTCCGCCCATCCAGCTCTTCGCCCTCTACGTCGTCGCCCACGGGCACGGGAGCCCCGGGGGAGGGTTTCAGGGCGGCGTGATCCTGGCGGCCGCGTACATCTTGATCGGGCTGGCCCTGGGCCGGGAGGAACTGGAGCGCCGCCTGCGGGAAGGAAGGCTGCTGATCCTCAGCGCGGTGGGCGTGCTGATCTTCGCCCTCACGGGGGTGCTCGGACTGGTGCTGGGCGGGAACCTCCTGGATTATGGAGTCCTTTCGATCGTCGGAGTCAGGGGATCGGCCGCCAGAGCCGTCGGCATTTTCGTGATCGAGATCGGCGTCGCCCTCGGGGTCGCCGGTGCGCTCACGCTGATTTTCTGCCGCCTGGCCAAGACGGGGGAGGGGGCGCCGTGACGGAATTCCTGGCGTATGCGGTCGAGCGGTACACGTACTGGGCGTACGTGGCGCTCATGCTGATCGGCTTCTACGCGATGATCGCCCATGGCAACCTGTTGAAAAAACTCATCGGCATGAACATCTTCCAGACCGCCATCATCCTGTTCTTTCTCTCGATCAGCGCCAAGCGCGGCGCGACGCTCCCCATCATCCCCCCCGAGGCGGGAGAGCTGGTCGTCGCCCCGCCGCACTTCATGAATCCCCTCCCGCACGCCCTCATGCTGACCGCCATCGTCGTCATGGTCGGCACGCTGGGGGTGGCGCTCGCCGTGCTCATCAAGATTCACCGAACCTATCGGACGTTCGAAGAAGATGTGATCCTCCGGCAGACGTAATGCTGCTGGACCACCTCCCGGCCCTCCTCGCCGTCGTTCCCCTGGTCGCGGCTCTGGCCCTCCCGTTGGCGGGCGCCGTTCGACCCCGCCTGGTCTATCCGCTGGCGGTCGGGGCAGGTGCCGTGACGGCCGTCCTTTCCCTCCTGACCCTCGAGCGCGTTCTGACCCGTGGGGTCATGCGCTACCACGTCGGGGGGTGGCCGCCGCCGTGGGGGATCGAGCTGGTCGTGGATCACCTGAGTGCCTTCGTCGCGCTGACGGTCTCCGGCCTCGTGGCGCTCGCCCTGCTCTACGCCGGTCCCGCCGTCCGGAGCGGCACCGCGGGAAGCCCGTCGCCGTTCTTCGCGCTCGCGCTCCTCTACCTCGCGAGCCTCATGGGGATCGTGGTCGCGGGGGACCTCTTCAACCTCTTCGTCTTTCTCGAGGTCGCGTCGATCGCCAGCTATGCGCTGGTGGCTTCAGGAGGCGGGCGGGCGCTGATGGCGGCCTTCCGCTACATCCTCCTCGGGACGGTGGGAGCCTCCTTCTATCTCCTGGGGGTCGGCCACCTCTACCTCCTCACGGGAACCCTGAACATGGCCGACCTCTCCCAGCGACTCCCGGAGCTGGGCGCCTCGCGGGTGCTGCTCGTGGCGGTGGGCTTCCTCGTGATCGGGCTGGGGATCAAGATGGCGCTCGTCCCCCTTCACGGCTGGCTGCCGGATGCCTACACCTATGCCCCTCCCGCGGTCACGGCGCTGATCGCACCGGTGACGACCAAGGTGGCGGCCTACGCGCTCGCGCGCGTCCTCTTCTCCGTCCTCGGGGCCCCCGCAGCCCTGGCGGGAATCCCGCTCATGAGCGTCCTGGCGTGGGCCGGCGGCGCGGCGATTCTCGTCGGGGGCGTGCTGGCCATCCGCCAGAACGACCTCCGGCGGCTCCTCGCATACTCGAGCGTCAGCCAGGTCGGCTACATCGCCCTCGGGATCGGCCTGGCGAATCGACCGGCGCTGGCCGGTGCGTACCTCCATATCCTCAATCACGCGATGATGAAGGGGTGTCTCTTCTTCGCCGCCGGCGCCGTGGCAGCCCGGCTCGGCGGCTCCGCCCTGACGGATCTGCGGCTTATGCACCGGCGGATGCCGGTGACCACGGCCTGCATAGTGGTCGCCGCTCTCTCGATGATCGGGATTCCGCCCGCAGGGGGGTTCTTCAGCAAGTGGTACCTCCTGGTGGGCGCCCTGGAGGCGGGGCACACGCTTCTGGCCGGGGTGATCGTCGGCGGCGGGTTGCTCGCGGCCGCCTACATGTTCAAGGTCCTGGAGCACGCCTGCCTGGCGCGCCCCGATGCGGCGGGCCACGCCTCCGACGAATCCCCCGGCGGGCGCGCCGAGGCGCCCGCGGCGATGTTGATCCCGCTGGTCGCCCTGAGCGTTGGAATCGTGGCCGTCGGAATCTGGAGCGCGCCGATCGTGTCAGGGGTGCTCTGGTTCGCGGCCGCCGCCGGGCTCGAGTAAACCCGGCCCATGGGGACGGAGCCGATCGAGGCGTGGGGGCCGGCACTGGCGCTGCTCCCGTCGTTGGTGGCGGCCGGCCTCATCCGGCTCTCGTCCCGCCGCCCCGCCCTCCGTGAGGCCTGGAGCCTCATCGCGTCCGCGGCCCAGGCGGCGGCGGTGTTCTCCCTGGTGCCCGCGGCGGCCGGAGGGGCGGTGGTCCAGACGACGCTCATCGAGCTTGCGCCGGGCATTCCCCTCCTCCTGCGGGTGGACGCCCTCGGCAGCGTGTTCGCGGCGCTCGCCTCCGGTCTCTGGGTGCTGACGACGGTCTACTCCATCGGCTACGTCCGAAGCCTCCAGGAGCACGCCCAGACGCGGTATTTTTTCTGCTTCGCCCTCTGTCTCTTCGCGGCGGTGGGCGTCGCCTTTGCTGGGAACCTGCTGACGTTCTTCCTCTTCTACGAGATCCTCACGGTCTCCACATATCCCCTCGTCGTCCACAAGCAGACGGGCGCCGCGGTGCGGGCGGGCCGGATGTACCTCGCCTACACCCTGACGGCCGGCGTGGCGCTCCTCACCGCGGTCGCGTTGACCCAGGCCCTGGCGGGGACGACGGAGTTCAGGCCCGGCGGGATCCTCCCGGGCACGCTCCCGATCGGAACGCTCTGGGCGCTCCTGGGGCTGTTTGTCCTCGGCGTCGGGGTGAAGGCGGCGGTGATGCCCCTGCACTCGTGGCTCCCGGTGGCGATGATCGCGCCGACGCCGGTGAGCGCCCTGCTTCACGCCGTCGCGGTGGTGAAGGCCGGCGTCTTCGGGGTCGTCCGCGTCGTCGGATACGTCGTCGGCCCCGATCTGCTGGAGGGGCTCGGGGCCTCGAGCCTCCTGGCATGGCTGGCCGCCGGGACGATCCTCGGCGCTTCCCTCCTGGCCCTGACCCAGGACAACCTCAAGCGGCTCCTGGCCTTCTCCACGATCAGCCAGCTCTCCTACATCGTGCTCGGGGCCGCCCTCGGGACGCCGAGCGGACTGGCTGGCGCCATCCAGCACATCGTCAATCACGGCGTCACGAAGATCACCCTCTTTTTCTGCGCCGGCGCCATCTACGTGGCGAGCGGCCGGGAATCCGTGAGCCAGCTTGCCGGGATCGGACGCCGGATGCCGGTGACGATGGGAGCCTTCGCGGTGGCGGCGCTGGGCATCTCCGGGCTGCCGCCCGCCAGCGGCTTCCTGTCGAAGTGGTACCTGATCCGGGGGGCGCTGGAGGCGGACCAGTGGCCGTTCGCGCTCGTGTTGCTGGTCAGCTCGCTGCTGAACCTCGCCTACTTCGTCCCCATCATTATCAGCGCGTTCTTCGGTTCCCCCGAGGAGGCCGGTGGCGTGGCCGAGGCGCCGGCGACCCTGCTCGTCCCGATCGTTCTGACGGGAGCGGCGAGCGTGCTCCTGGGGATGGCGCCGGACGCGCCGGTGGCGTTCCTGAGCCTGGCGTCGGGGGCGGCCGCGGCGATCCTCGGAGCGCCGTGACGGTCATGCTGAGACGGCTCGTGGGGGCGGCGTTCGTGCTGAGCGTGGGGGGGGAGCTGCTCCTGGCCGCCACCGACGCGTGGGTTCCCTGGTGGCACCGCGCGCCGGCCTTCCACGCCGTCTACGGGGTCGTCGGCTGCGTGCTCATCGTCGTCGTCTCGAAGGCCCTCGGGAAGGTCTGGCTGCAGCGACCGGAGGGGCGCGATGACTGAGTTCCTGCACCCCGCCGGCGTCTACCTGGTCGGGGCTGCGCTGGTCGGCATCGCGCCCGGCCGCCTCCGGGTCCCCCTGCTGCTCCTCGTCCCGGCGAGCGCCCTCGCCCTGGGCGTGGCCCTCCCCGACGGCCATTGGCTGTCGGGGCGCTTCCTCGGGGAGGAGATATCCGTCCTCCGGGTGGATCGCCTGAGTTTCGTGTTCGGGCTGGTGTTTCTGATCATGGGAGGGCTCGGCACCGTCTTCGCCCTTCACGTCAAGGAGCGCGGCCCGCACGTGACGGCCTTCGCCTACGTGGGAGCCGCCCTGGGCGTCGTCTTCGCCGGCGACCTGCTCACCCTGTTCGTCTTCTGGGAGCTGATGGCGGTCGCCTCCACCCTCTTGATCCTCCAGCGGCGCGCGAAGCGGGCGCTCGCGGCGGGCTTCCGGTACCTCCTAGTCCACGCGTTCGGGGGAGCGAGCCTCCTGGCCGGGATCCTCCTGCAGTGGACCGCCGGGGAGGGCCTGGCCTTCGACGCGATGGCCCTGACCGGCTCCACGGCCCTCATCCTCCTGGGCTTCGCGATCAACGCGGCGATCCCGCCCCTTCACGCCTGGCTGACGGACGCCTACCCGGAGGCGACCGTGACCGGAAGCGTTTTCCTCTCCGCGTTCACCACCAAGGCCGCCGTGTACGTGCTGGCCCGCGGCTTTCCGGGGGTGGAGCTTCTCGTCTGGGCGGGGGCGGTGATGGCCCTCTACGGGGTGGTGTTCGCGGTCCTGGAGAATGACATCCGGCGGCTCCTCGCGTACCACATCGTCAGCCAGGTGGGCTACATGGTGTGCGGCGTCGGCCTCGGAACCGGGCTGGCGATCAGCGGCGCCGCGGCGCACGCCTTCAGCCACATTCTCTACAAGGGCCTCCTCTTCATGTCCACGGGCGCCGTCCTCCACGTCACGGGGCGGAGCAAGCTCACCGAGCTGGGAGGGCTCTGGCGCACGATGCCCGTCACGCTCGCGCTCTACACCGTCGGGGCGTTCTCGATCTCCGGCGTGCCCCTCTTCAACGGGTTCGTGAGCAAGTCGCTGGTGGTGGCGGCCGCCGAGGGGGAGCACCGTGCTGCCGTGGAATGGATGCTGCTCCTCGCGTCCGTGGGCACCTTCCTCCACACCGGGCTCAAGCTTCCGGTCTTCACGTTCTTCGCCGAGGATCGCGGGATCCGGGGGCGCGAGCCCGGCTGGAACATGCTGCTGGCCATGGGCCTGGCGGCGTTCCTCTGCATCGGCATCGGGGTGGCACCGGGCGCGCTCTACGCGCTGCTCCCCTTCCCGGTCGACTACCGCCCGTACACGGCCCGCCACGTCCTGACGACGCTCCAGCTCCTGCTGGGCACGGGGGTCGCCTTCATGCTGCTGGTCCGTCACCTCGGCGGCGAGCCCACCGTGACCCTCGACACCGACTGGGTGTACCGCCGGGGCGGCCGGCTCGTGGTGGGCCTCGCGGAAGCGTGGGCCGGCGGGAGCGCCCGGATGCTGGCCGGGCTGACGCGGGAGAGGGACCGGCTGTCGGCGTTGATCGCGGCGGCTGGCCGGCGGCCTCCCCTGCCCGTCGGATACTGGCTCCTGATCAGTCTCGGGCTCCTGAGCGCGCTCATCCTCGTCATCGTCCTCTAGCCCGGATTATTCACGAACGATCGTCGCCTGCGGCGGGCGGGTCCTGTCGCAGGGCACAGCCCCCGCGGGTCCGGGCTCCATCACCCACTCGCCCGCACGCCGCGCTCCGCGCGGCGCACGGGACGAGGGGGGCCCACTGCGCGCGGCCCCGCGGGGACCGCACCCCGCGCCACCCGCCCGGTCGCGCCATCGCCTTTCGTGAATAAATCGCGCTAGGACCGAGGCTGAAAGGGGCGCCATCGCCGAGATCACCCCCGGCGGGAGAGCAGCCACACCCCGACGACGTAGGTGCAGACGATGAGGACGCTCTCGACCAGCACGGGTCCCGGACGCCGCCGGGCGCGGGAGAGGATGGCCATCAGAGCGAGCGCGAGACAGATGACCGCCAGCAAGACGGTCAGGAGATGATCCCGGGAGGCCACGCCGAGCAGCGGGCCGCGGAGGTAGGCGGCATCCAGGATCACGAACACGAGCATGTTGAAGGCGACGCTTCCGAAGACATTGCCCGCGGCCAGATCGAGGGCGCCGAGGCGGACCGCCGAGACCGTCGCCGCCAGCTCGGGAAGGGAGGTGCTCAGCCCGACCAGGAGGGTGCCGACGAACGTTGCGGTGACCCCGGCCTCCGTGGAGACGGCGTCGGCCGAGAGGACCAGCAGCGGGGTCAGCAGGGCGAGGCCGATGGCCCCCAGAGCGAACCCCCCGGCGGCGGTTCGGAAGCGAGCCCTGTCTCTCCCGTCAGGGCGGGAGCCCTCCGACGGAACGGGCCCGATCACAGCGGACCGGTACAGGAGCGTCATACCGCCCAGGTAGACGAGCAAGATCGCGACGCTCTCGAGCCCCAGGTGCCCGATTCGCCCCCACCCCCGGGTGAAGATGGCGGTCCCCACCATGGCGGCCAGGAGGATCCCCAGAAGCCCGACGAGCGTGTGGTCCATCGCCACATTGTGGAGAATCCGGCGACGGGCGAAGGCAAGATCCAGCACCGCCAGGATCAGCATGTTGGCGAGCGAGGCCCCGAGGAGATCCCCGGCGCCGATGTCGGGCGCGTCGAGCAGGCCCGCGTTGACATTGGTGAGCACCTCCGGCAGCGAGGTGCTGGCGGCGAGCAGCACGGTGCCGATCCAGAGCCTGCCGAGTCCCGTCTCCTCTGCGATCGTATCCGCCTGGCGCGCCAGACGCGCCGTGACCAGGAAGATGAGCCCCCCGACCGATGCCAGCGCGAAGAAGGGGGCCATGTCCGGTCAGGAGGCCCAGGAGGAAGGCCTTCACGAGCGGCCCCAGATATGACCGATCTTCACGCCACCTCCCACGAGCGATCCTCCCTCAGCTCCTCCGCTTCGCCCATTTCTCCACCTCCACGGCAAGGAAGACCGCCGAGGCCAGCACGAACGTGAGCGCCAGCTCCCCGAGGCTCAACGGATCGGTCTTGAAGATGCCGTTCAGGACGGGCACGTAGACGGTGGCCATCTGCAGGAGCACGGTGAGGACGACCGCCCCCAGCAACGGCAGGTTGGAGCGCAGCCCCTGGGTGAAGAGCGACTCGCGCTCCGAGCGGATGGCGAGGACGTGGGCCAGCTGGGACAGGGCCAGGACCGTGAAGACCATGGTCTGCCAGCGATCCGACCCCGCGTGGAAGAACCACCCCTGGGTTCCGATGGTCAGGCCTGCCATGAGGAGCCCGACCCAGACGGCGTGAATCCCCAGGCCGTGGGCGAAGACCCCCTCCGTGGGAGGCCGCGGAGGCCGCCGCATCACGTCCTTCTCCTCCGGCTCTGCCGCCAGGGCCAGCCCGGGCAGGCCATCCGTGACCAGGTTGATCCAGAGAATCTGGATCGGGAGGAGCGGGATGGGCAGCCCCAAGAACGGCGCCAAAAAGATGGTCCAGACCTCGCCGGAGTTCGTCGTCAGCATGTACCGGATGAACTTCCGGACGTTGTCGTAGAGCTTCCGCCCCTCCCGGACGGCCCGCACGATGGTCGCGAAGTTGTCGTCGAGGAGGATCATCGAGGCCGCTTCCTTGGCGACATCCGTGCCCGTGATCCCCATCGCCACGCCGATGTCGGCGCGCTTGAGCGCGGGCGCGTCGTTGACGCCGTCCCCGGTCATCGCCACGAACTCCCCCCGGTCCTGGAGCGCGGTGACGATCTTGAGCTTCTGCTCCGGCGCGACCCTCGCGTAGACCCGAATCGTCGTGACCCGCTTCTCGAATTCCTCCAGGGGGAGCTCGGCCAGCTCCTGGCCGACCATGACGGCCGCCTCGTCGGCCAGGATCCCCAGGCGCCGTGCGACGGCCCCGGCCGTGAGCGGGTGGTCGCCCGTGATCATGACGGGCACGATGCCGGCCGTCTGGCACGTCTCGACCGCGGGGCGCGCCTCCTCCCGGGGGGGATCCATGAGGCCCACGAGGCCGAGCAGCATCAGCTCCCCCTCCAGTGTCTCGGGCGTCACCGGGTCGGGCAGCGTCGGCCACCGCCGCATCCCCAGGGCGAGCACCCGGAGGCCATCCGCGGCCATCCGCTCGCTGACTTTCAGGAGCTCGTCCCGCTGGATCGCCGACGGGCCGGACGAGGCCAGCAGGCGCACGGACTTTTCGAGGATCACCTCCACGGCGCCCTTCGTGAAGGAGACGAAGCCGCCCGCGGCGCCCCGGTGCACGGTCGTCATGCACTTCCGGTCGGAATCGAAGGGGATCTCCGCCACCCGCCGATAGGACTCCTCCAGCGCCGCCTTCTCGAACCCCGCATCCCGGGCGGCGGCGAAGAGCGCCACCTCGGTCGGGTCGCCGACGACCGTTCCCGTGGCGTCGGTGACGGCGTCGTTGCTGAGCGCCATGCCCCGGAGGAGCTCCTCCCAGGCGCCACCCGACCCGGGCGCGGTGACGAGGGCGGCGTCGCAGTAGAACTCCTCGACGCGCATCCGGTTCAGGGTGAGCGTGCCGGTCTTGTCCGAGCAGATGTAGGTCACGGATCCCAGGGTTTCGACGGCGGGGAGCCTTCGGACCAGGGCCTTCTTCTCGACCATCTTCCTGGCGCCGAGCGCCAGCGCGATGGTCACCACGGCGGGGAGCGCCTCCGGGATGGCCGCCACGGCCAGGCTCACCGCGGTGAGGAACATGAGGAGCGGCGCCTCGCCGCGCATGAGGCCCGCCGCGAACACGAGGGCGCAGATGGCCAGGACCGCCACGGCCAGGCGCCGGCCGAAGTGGGCCAGGCGCTTCTGGAGCGGCGTCCTGACTTCTCCCGTCTCCTGGAGCAGCGTGGCGATCCTGCCGAACTCGGTCTCCATCCCGGTGGCCACCGCCACCCCGGCGCCCCGCCCGTAGGTCACGATCGTACTCTTGTAGACCAGGTTCTTCCGGTCGCCGACGGGGAGCCCCGCTTCGTGCAGGGGATGCGTGACCTTTTCTACGGGGACCGATTCTCCCGTGAGGGCGGCCTCGTTCACTTTCAGGTAGGCCGCCTCGAGGAGCCGGAGGTCCGCCGGCACGATCCCGCCGGCTTCCAGAAGCGCGATATCTCCCGGGACCACCTCCGCGGCCGGGACGACGACCGGCCCGCCATCCCGGAGCACCGTGGCGGTCGGTGCCGCCATCGCTTTGAGGGCCTCCATGGCCCGCTCGGCGCGGTACTCCTGGACAAAGCCGATGACCGCGTTCAGCCCCACAATCGCCATGATCGCCACGGCGTCCTTGAAGTCACCGATGAGCCCGGAGACGAGGGCGGCGGCCAGGAGGACGAGGATCATGAAGTCCGTGAACTGGCCCACGAACATTCCGAGGGCGGTCCGCCGCCTTCCCTCTTTGAGCACGTTGGGACCGTGCGCGGCGAGACGCGCCCGCGCCTCCGTCGCATCGAGGCCCTGCGGCCCGGTCTCCAGAGCGGCGAGAGCCGCTTCAGCCGAGAGCTGGTGCCAGCGCATCTCTCAGGCTCGCTGCGTCACGGAGTCTCGCTCTCCATCAGCGGGGATCCAGGACCCCCAGCGCCCGTTCGACCTGTGCATTCGTGCCGAGCAGAACCAGCGTGTCTCCCGCTTCGACCCTGACCGCTCCGCCAGGATTCGCCTGGGTGACGCCGCCGCGTACCAGGGCGATCACGGTAGCGCCGGACGCACGCCGGAGGTCGAGCTCAGCCAGAGATTTTTCTCGCGCGAATGATCTCTCGGTCACACGATAAGACTCGACATCCAGCCCGGCGAGCATCGTTCGCAGCCGTCCCAGACGTTGCGCCTGAAGATCGGAGTCCCGCCACACGGCGTAGTGCTCGCGGCGGACCCGCTCGATCTGCTGGGCGACCAGCGCCCGCGGGACGTCGTAGGTGGCCAGGACCCTGGCGAAGATCTCGACGGAGGTCTCGAACTCCTCGGGAACGACCTCGGTGGCCCCCAGCCGGTACAGCCCGTCCACCTCGGCCAGGTAGCGCGTCCGCGCGACGATCGTGAGGTGCGGCCATCGGCCCCGCGCGATACTCACCGCCCGCCGCGTCGAAGGGGCGTCGGAGATGGCGAGGACGAGGGCGCGCGCCCGGTCGAGCCGGAGGCGCTCCAGCACGTCCGGGCGCGAGACGTCGCCGTAGAGAACGGGCTCGCCGTCGGCTCGCGCCTGCCACACCCGCTCCGGATTCGTGTCGGCCACGACGTAAGGGATCTCCACGGCGCGCAGGACACGGGCGAGGTTCCGGCCGTTAACCCCATAGCCGGCTATGACGACGTGATCCCCGGGAGGCTCGGGCTCCTCGCGAAGGGGCCTCCGGGCCGATTCGAGCCAGCGTGGGACGTGCCCGGCGAGCACGCGGTCGGCCAGCGGATAGGCGGCCGCGAAGAGGAACGGGGTGACGAACATGCTGGTCACCGCGACGCTGAGGAAGAGCTGGTAGAGGTCGGTCGTCAGGAGGCGGTACGCCACGCCCGCCTGGGCGAGGACGAAGGAGAGCTCCCCCACCTGGGCCAGCACGATGCCGCCGAGCAGCGCCGTCCTGAGGCCGAGGCCGAGCCCCAACACGGCCGCGACGCCGGTGAGAAGCTTCAGGGTCAGCACGGCTGCGACGGCGCCGGCGACCAGGGACGGATGGCGGGCGACGAAGCCGAGGTCCAGGAGCATCCCGATGGAGATGAAGAAGAGGCTGGAGAAGGTGTCCCGGAGTGGGACGACGTCGGCGAGCGCCTGGGTCCCGTACTCGCTCTCGGAAACGGCCACGCCCGCCAGGAACGCCCCCAGCGCCAGGGAGAGGCCCACGCGGTTGCCGAGCCAGGCGGTGCCCAGGCAGATCAGGACGAGCGTCAGCACGAAGAGCTCCCTGTGGCGCATTCGGACCACCTGCTCGAGGAAGCGTGGGACCAGCCAGCGCGCGGCGAGGAGGATGGCCGCGACCATGACCAGGCTGCCCACAAACCTCACGATCTCCACTCCCGCCCGGGGGGCCGTTTGGCCGGAAAGCAACGGAACCGCCAGTATCATCGGAATGACCAGCAGGTCCTGGAAGATCAAGATCCCCAGGACCGACCGGCCGTGGGGCGCGTCGATCTCCCCCCGGCCCATCAGAAGCTTCAGCCCGATGACGGAACTCGAGTGGGCGACCAGCGCCCCGATGAGGAGCGCCTGGTGCCAGCCACCCAGGGAGAGCGCGAGGGGCACGGTCAGGAGGATGGTGAGGCCGATCTGGAGGCTTCCGCCGACGACGACCTGGCGACGGAGCTGGACCAGGGCCGCCAGCGAGAACTCGATCCCCAGCGTGAAGAGGAGGAGGACCACGCCGACCTCGGCCAGCAGCTCCACCTGGCGGATCTCCCGGACGAAGGACAAGCCGTGCGGGCCGATGACCACGCCGGCCGCCAGGAACCCCACGAGCGGCGGCTGGCCGAGGCGCTGGAACGCGAAGGCGATCCCCAGCGAGAGGACGAGCAGGACGACGAGATCGCGCAGGAAGCCCGGCTCCGCCATGGCGACCCCTCGACCCTACCACGCTTGCCCCGGCGTCAATAAGGGTCTCGACTAACCCGCATCATCGGCGAACCACGGTCGAGTATAGCGGGCGGGGCCTGTCGCAGGGCGCAGCCCCCGTGGGTCCGGCTCCGTCACCCTGTACCCTTGAGATGGAATCGGACACCTGTGTACCCTTGAGATGGAATCGGACACCTCGCGGGGAGCGCCGACGTCACCCAGTGCTCCGAGCA
>JACPSW010000128.1 GCA_016193045.1 Candidatus Rokuibacteriota bacterium
GCCCTGTATCAGATTCTGGGCATTGATTTCTCCCCCGCTGTGGACAGGAATATCCCTGTATGGCCCGAAGATCCCGTGTCGAATTCCCCGGGGCCTGCTACCATGTCATCGCCCGCGGCAACCGACAGCAGGCGATCTTTCACGATGACGCCGACCGGCGCCATTATCTGAACCGCCTCGAGCACTATCGCACCCGGTGCGATTTCACGCTGTTCGCGTACGTGCTGATGACCAACCACGTTCACCTCCTGCTCGAGACCGGGGAAATACCGCTGTCTAAGATTATGCAGAGACTGCAATTTACCTACGCCCAGCACTACAACTGGCGCTATCAGAAGGCGGGACACCTCTTTCAGGGGCGATACAAGGCTATCCTCTGCGACCGCGACGCCTACCTGCGGGAACTCGTCAGATACATCCACCTGAACCCGGCCAGAACCGAGACCCCGGCAAACCCCTGGCGGTATCGCTGGAGCAGCCACGCGGCCTACATGGGGAAGCCCTCCCCGGTGAGGGTGGAGACCTCCCTCATCCTGCGGCAGTTCGGGTCGCGCCCCGGTCCGGCGCGGCGGGCCTACCTGGCTTTTGTCGCCGAAAGCCTGGCAGACGGACATCAAGCAAAATTCTACGACGTGACGGAGCAGCGGTTCCTGGGCGATAGGGAATTCGTCAGGGAGGTGGCGTCAAGGACGCACGGAGAGCGCCCGGCCGAGGCCCAGCGGCCCGCTGCACCGTTCGACCTGCTGGTGCGAGCCGTGGCGCACGCTTGCGGAGCAGAACCCCATCTCCTCCTCCACCAGGATCGCCGCCGTCATTGGCTCAAGCCGCGGGCTTTGCTTGTTTACCTGGGGCGGACGTGGAGCGGTCTGGACGTCCGGGAGCTGGGGCGCCACCTGCACCGGGATCCCTCCCGCATCAGCCGCCTCTACGGCCGGTACGCCGACAATCCTGACCCGGCCGCTGAAGCTAGCGTGGAAGCCTGGCTCCGCAGCAACGCAAATACGCATGCCTGACCCCAGCCCTACCAGCGGAGAAGGGAGGCGCCCCAGGAGAAGCCCGTCCCGAAGGCGGCCAGCAGGACCAGATCGCCGTCCTTGATCCGTCCCGCGGCGCGCGCCTCGTGCAGGGCCATGGGGACCGAGGCGGCGGCGGTGTTGCCGTAGCGCTCGACGTTGTTGAAGGTCTTCCCGGGCGGGATCTTGAGCGCGTCGGCCACGGCCTCGATGATGCGGATGTTGGCCTGGTGGAAGATAAACAGGTCCACATCGGCGACCGTGAGCCGATTGGTGTTAAGGCACACGCCGATGACCTCGCGAAAGCGCCGCACCGCCTGGACGAAGACCGACCGGCCGTTCATCCGGGGACGCCCCCGACCCTCCTCGATCTTCTTCTTCGAGATCGCCGGATAGGTGGAGGTCCCCCAGACCTCGCCCGAGAGCCCGTCCAGGATCGTCCCGTCCGAGTGCAGGTGGTGAGAGATGAGCCCGCTCTCGCCGGACTCCACCGCTTGGAGCACCACGGCCCCGGCCCCGTCGGCGAAGAGCACCGCCATGTCCCGCCCCCGGTCGGTGTAGTCGAAGATCGAGGAGAGCAGCTCGGCGCCCACCACGAGGACCCGCTCGTAGATCCCATTCCGGATGAACTGGTCGGCGACCGCCAGGCCGAAGATGAAGCCAGCGCACCCCTGCTGGAGGCAGATGGCCGGCGTGGAAGTCAGGCCGAACTTCCCCTGGAGGACGCAGCCCGTGTGAGGGTAGGCGAAGTCGGGGACGGTGGAGGAGTCGACGATGCAGTCGAGCTGCCGGGGCTCCACGCCCGCGTTCTTGAGGGCCATCGACGAGGCGTCGAAGGCCAGATCGGAGACGGTCAGGGTGGAATCGATCTTGCCATCGAGTCCCTGAGCGAAGACCTCGTCCATGAAGGCGATCTTGTCAGGGGCCTCGGCTAGCCGCAGGAGCATCCGGTAGGTGTCTGGGGAGACCCGCCGCTCCCGGATGCCGGTGCGCTGGACGATCCATTCGTCGGAGGTATTCATGCAGCGGGACAGGAGGTGGTTGTCCACCACCGACGAAGGCGCCGCCATCCCCGTGCCGACGATCCTTGCCTTCCTCATCGGATCTTCACCTGCCCTTAACGCAAATACGCATGCCTGACCCCAGCCTTACCGGCCTTCGAATTTGGGCGGCCGCTTCTCGAAGAAAGCCCGGAGCCCCTCCTGGTGGTCCTCGCTGGTGATGGTGAGGGACTGGGCGAACGCCTCGAGGTCGAGGGCCCCAGCCAGATCCAGGGTAGCAGATCGATTCAAGAGGTGCTTGGCCAGCGCCAGCGCCTTCGGCGGGCCTTCGGCGATTCGGCGCGCGAGGCCGAGCGTCGCCTGGCGGAGGTCCCCCGCCGGGACCACGCGATTGACCAGGCCGAGCCTGAGCGCTTCCTCGGCGTCGATGAGGTCCGCGGTGAAGATGAGCTCCTTGGCCTTGGCCGGCCCGACGAGGCGGGGGAGGAAGTACGTGCCGCCGCCATCGGGCACCAGGCCGATCTTCGAGAAGACCTGGCCGAACCGGGCGCGGTCCGACGCCACGATCAGGTCGCAGCCGAGCGCGAGGTTGAACCCCGCGCCCACGGCGTAGCCGTCCACCATGGCCAGCGTCGGCTTGGCAAAACTGACGAGCCGCAGGACCATGCGGTTCAGGAGCTGCACCCGGGCCCGTCCCTCGGCCGCCGTGTGGCGCTTGGCCTGCATGGTCTTGACGTCGCCCCCCGCGCAGAAGTGCTCGCGGGCGCCGGTGATAATCAGGACGCGCGTAGACTCCTCCGCCTCCATCTCGTCCAGCGCCGCCACGATCTCCTCGCGCATGACGAGATCGATCGCGTTGCGCGCGTCCGGGCGATTGAGTGTCAGCGTCGCGATGTGCTCGGACTTCTCGAGGAGGATCGTGCCGAAGCCCATAGCGCCTCCTGTCTTATCGGGCCTCGCCTCGTCGCTGGCTCGTCCCCGGCCCTCGCCGAAGCGCCTCGGCTCGAACCTTAACGCAAATACGCATGCCTGACCCCAGCCCTTTGCTACCCGGCCAGGACGGGCTCGGGCGCCGGCCGCTTGAAGCGCTCGTCGATGGTGAGGCTCAAGAGCGAGCCCAGGAGCAGGAGCCCGCACGCGACCGCGAAGGCGGCGCCGTAGCCGCCCGTCAGGTCGAAGAGAGAGCCCCCCAGCCACGACCCCAGCGCCGCCCCGGCCTGGTGAACCAGGAAGATCAGCCCGAAGATCGAACCCACGGAGAAGCGCCCGAAGATGTCCCCGGACAGCGCGGCCGTCATCGCGAGGCTTCCCCCCATGCCGAAGCCGCCGATGATGGCGACGACCACGAGCGTCAGGGAATCCTGGGCCAGGAAGAGCACGCTGAACGCCAGCGCGCGGAGGAAGTAGATGCCCGCCAGGACCGGCTTGCGGCCGAGGCGGTCGGAGATCAGGCCCAGGGCCGAGGCCCCCGCGATGCTCGTGCCCCCCAGCAGGCCCAGCGCCCACGAGGCCGTCATCGGGTGGAAGCCGTGGTCGGTGAGCATGGGCACCCCGTGGGCGGAGAGCAGGCTCATGGAAAAACCGCAGGTGAAGAGCCCGCCCGAGAGCTGCCAGAAGGGCGGCGCGTGGATCGCCTCGCTCACCGCCGTCTTCTCCACCGGCGCGCTACTCCCCGATCGGGCGCTCTCAGGAGGGAGGCCGTCGGGATGCTCGCCGATCGCCTCCGGATCGTCCCTCAACACCCAGAGGGACAGCGGCAGGACGAGGACGAGGGTGAAGGCGGCGAGCAGGAGGTACGTCGTCCGCCACCCGAGGGTCAGGATGAGCCACATCGCGATGGGAACGAGGAGCGTCATCCCCGCCATGGAGGCGCCCGACAGCACGCCGACGACGGTGCCGCGCCGCCTGACGAACCACCGCACCAGGATGGCCGAGGCGACGACGTGGCCCGTGGCCGCGAAGCCGACCGCCGCGAGGATCCCGTAGAAGAGGTAGAGCTCCCAGAGCGTCGCGGCCCGCCCCGTGGCGGCCAGCGAGCTGGCCAGGACGAGCGTCCCCACCGTCACGACGAGCCGCGAGCCGAACCGGTCCACCAGCCGGCCAACGACAGGCATGAAGGCGCCGTAGAGGAAGAGCGAAAGCGAGACGACGAGGGAGAAGCTCCCGCGGTCCAGGCCGAGGTCGCCGACCAACGGCTTGAGGAAGGGACCCACCGTGAAGCGGAGCCCGGTGGAAAGGAAAACGATCAGGCAGAACGCCAGGGCGACCCACCAGCCGTAAAAAAGCCTCCCCCGCGCCATGTCGCCCCACTATAGCGGCAAATGCGCTTGATATCAACACGCGCCCGTGTTACAGCACTCTCCGTATGAGGCGTCGGCGACTCATCAGCCTGCTGTGCGGCCTCCCGATGATCGGACTCCTCGCGACGGCCAGCGACTCCCAGGGGCCCGGCCGGTGGACGACGGCGGCACCGATGCCCGAGGAGCGGACGGAGGTCGCCGTGGCGGAGCTGGCGGGGACGGTGTATGTGGTCGGCGGCTTCGGGCGAGGACAGGCGCTCCTCGAGTACGATCCCGGGACAGATCGATGGCGAGAGCGCGCCGCGCTGCCCCGGCCGCTCCACCACACCACGGCCGCCGCGGTGAGCGGGCGCCTCTACGTGGTCGGCGGCTATGCGGATGGGTGGAACCCGGTCGACACGGTCTTCGAGTACGATCCGGCCGCCGACCAGTGGCGACGGCGCGCGAACATGCCGACCGCCCGCGGGGCCCTCGCCGTCGGCGTGATCGATGGGAAGATCCACGCCGTCGGCGGCGCGGGGGCAAACCGGCGCAATACGGGGGCGCACGAGGCGTACGACCCGGCCGCGGACCGGTGGGCACGGCTCGCCCCCCTGCCCACGCCCCGGGACCACCTGGCGGTCGGGGTCGTGGGGAAGCGGCTCTACGCGATCGGCGGCCGACTCGACGGCAGCTACGCGCGGAATCTTCAAACCAACGAGGAGTATGACGCGGGGACCAACCGCTGGCGGGAACGCTCGCGGTTGCCGACCGCGCGTAGCGGGATCGCTGCGGCGGTGCTCGACGGGAAGATCTTCGTCGGCGGCGGCGAAGCGCCCGCGGGGACCTTCAACCAGGTCGAGGCCTACGATCCGGCAATCGATACGTGGACGACGCGGGCGCCTCTGCCGACGGCGAGGCACGGCCTCGGCGCCGCGGCCGTGGGGGGCCGGATCTTCGCCATCTCGGGAGGGCCTCGGCCGGGTGGCTCCTACTCGGCGGCGAACGAAGCCTTCACGCCATAGCCCGCCGCAACGCGGCGGATGATAGAATTCCGCCATGGCCTCCTCACTTGCGGAGATCCTCGGCGCCCCCCGCGCGCTGATCGGAATGGTCCACCTCGGCCCGCTCCCCGGGAGCCCGCGCTGGGCCGGCTCTTTGGCCCCCGTCGTCGAGCGGGCGCTGGCGGATGCGCGCGCGCTCGAAGCCGGCGGGCTTCACGCTCTCCTCGTGGAAAACCACGGCGACGCTCCCTTCACCGCTGGCCGCGTTGACGCCGCGACCATCGCCGCGATGACGGCCGTCATGTCGGAAATCAGGCGGAATATCCGCCTCCCCCTGGGCGTCAACGTGCTGAAGAACGATGCCCAGTCGGCACTAGCCGTCGCCGCCGCGACGGGCGCGCGCTTCATCCGGGTCAACGTTCACGTCGGCGCCGTGGTGGGGGATCAGGGGATCATCCAGTCCGATGCGTATACCACGTTACGCTACCGACGGTTCCTCGGTGTCGACGTGAAGATCTTCGCGGACGTCCAGGCCAAGCACGGCGTGCCCCTGGCGCCGGTAGAGCTGGAGCAGGAGGCGCGCGACTGCGTGTCGCGGGGGCTGGCCGACGCGCTCGTGGTCTCGGGCAAGGCAACGGGTGAGGCGACTCCCCTCGAAGACGTCAAGCGCGTTCGCTCGGCGGTCCGCGACGTCCCGCTCCTGGTCGGGAGCGGCGTGACCCCGGACACCGTGGCCGACCTGCTCTCCGTGGCCGACGGCGCCATCGTCGGGACCTTCCTCAAGCGCGACGGCCGGCTCGGCAACCCGGTGGACCCGGACCGGGTGAAGCGACTGGTCGAGGCCGCGGGTGTTCGCTAGGCGCCCATGGCCCTCGCGCGTCGCCCCACCGCGGGTCCTGTCGGCGACTTGCCCCCTCCGCGTTCGCCGCCACCCGCGATGGGCGCTGCTCGGCCCAATTGTTTCGATCGGCGCAGGGCTCACCGTTCTCCTCGCCGGCTGCGCCCCGATCCGCCCGGTAGATCCGGTTCTCAGTGCCCGGCTCGGAGAACTCCTTCTCGTCGGCTTTCGCGGTACGGAGGTGGAGGGGAACGCC
>JACPSW010000129.1 GCA_016193045.1 Candidatus Rokuibacteriota bacterium
GAGGCGGGCGGGGCCAGGTCCTCGTCTTCACGCACACCAAGCACCGGGCCGACCGGCTGGCGCGCGCCGTCGGCGACGCCGGCCATCGCGTGGCGCGGCTTCACGCCGATCGCAGCCAGTCAGAGCGGCGGCGAGCGCTGGACGGCTTCCGCGCGGGCCAGTATCGGGTGCTCGTGGCCACCGACATCGCGGCCCGGGGGATTGACGTGATCGACATTTCCCACGTCATCAACTACGACCTGCCGGCGACGCCGGAGGACTACATCCACCGGATCGGGCGCACCGCCCGGGCCGAGGCAAGCGGCCTCGCGTCCAGCTTCGCCGCCCCCGAAGAGGGCGACCAGCTCCGGGCCATCGAGCGCCACCTGGGCCAGCCCCTCCGCCGGGAGCGCGCCCGGGCCCGCTGAAATCGGGGTTGACAGGCCTCCCCGAACCGGGGTATGTTTTTTTTGAGTTTTGAGAGTTCCGTCAGAATCCGGCAACCAGTTCGTGAAAAGGAATCGCTCGGTTTGAGGGTTTGACGCCGCGAGGACCGAGGTCCTCCGGCGTTTTCGTTTGCCCCCCAGAGGGGGTCAGCCCGGCCATGGGGGTCGGGTATCACCGGGGCGGCTCAACGCCCCAGAAGAAAAAGGAAAGGGAGTATGGCACAGGGCACAGTCAAGTGGTTTAACGACGCGAAGGGGTATGGCTTCATCCAGGTGGAGGGCGGAGAGGATGTCTTCGTCCACTACAGCACCATCCAAGCCAACGGCTTCAAGAGCCTGAGCGAGGGTGATCGCGTGGAGTTCGAGGTCACCAAGGGGCCGAAGGGGCTCCAGGCGTCCAACGTCCGCAAGATTTAACGCGCTCGCTGGACCACTTGACGGCCCGCCGGGGGCGACTCCGGCGGGCCGCTTCTTTTTCAGGGGCCGTTCAACGGGCAAGAAAAAGAACCCCGACGGTGGCTGCGGCGTCGGAGAGCCGAGCCGCCCCGCTGGTGTGGGCGGGACCGTCGGGGTCGGTGGTGCCTGGGTCCTCCCAGGCCGCCACCCGGGACTAGCGTGGACGTGCCTTAGGAGGCGACCACCTCACAGATCACCGTAGGGGCACATATACACACGGCTGGACCACCTCCTTTCTCGGCGAGGCCCTCCACGCGGGCCCAAGTCCCACCACCCCCAACCGGACGCCGACTCCCGGCCCGGGGCTCGGTCAGGTCGCCGCCGGCGGGATTGCCGGCGGGGATGCCCAAAGGAGCCTGTGTGCGCTCCGACCGATTTCCTCCAATCCTACGTCAGCCTGAAACGCGCCGCAAAGCAAAATTCTACTTGACCGTGATCGCCTCCCGGTTCGCCTCCCAGATCCCCTTGCCGATCCCGCTCACCTTCCGGATCTCCTCCGGCGTCTTGAACGGGCCGTTCTTCTCGCGGTAGGCGATGACCTTTTCCGCGACCGCCCGCCCGACCCCTTTGAGCGTCATCAGCTCGGACTTCGATGCGGTGTTGATGTTGACCTTCGCGTCCTGAGCGGGCGCCGCCGACTGGCGAGGCTGGGCGTGGACCGACGGCGGCACCCCGCCCACGACCAGCGCGACGGACAGCAAGAACCCGAGTGACACCTTCTGGATCATGGGGCCCTCCTTGGTGAGAGTTGGTGGAGCGTATGAGCAGGGAATTCTCACCACCGGGCGCGCGCTGTCAATGTCCAATGATCAATACAGCGGCGCTTGACCCATCCAGGGCCGGGAGGCTAGGCTAACAGCGCCGGCGAAAGGAGGCACCCCCGTATGCGGATCCCGATGGTGGACCTCGAGCGCCTCGACGACGAGCTGAAGGTCATCGTCCAGAAGTGGCAGGCCCTGGGCGGCGACCCCAATTTCATCCGCACCTTCGGGCGGCTCCCCGACACCCTCAAGAGCTTCCTCAGGTTCTACTCCCCGCTGGTGCGCAAGGGACTCATCGAGTTCAGGACGAAGGAGCTCGTCCGGCTCAGGCTGGCCCAGCTGAACGACTGCCGCTACTGAATGTCCACGCGCTGGGTCCCGGGCCGGGACCAGGGGATCACCGAAGAGATCGTCGCGGCGCTCCCCGACTACGAGCGGGGACCGTTCAGCGAGCGCGAACAGGCCGCGCTCCGGTACGCCGACCAGATGTACCTCGACCACCACAAGATCGACGATGGGCTCTTCTCCCAGCTGCGCGCGCGCTTCACCGACGACGAGATCCTCGAGCTCTCGTGGGTGATCGGAGAGTTCATCTCGGTGGGCAAGATCATCCACGTGCTCGGCGTCCCCTACGGCGAGCATGGGGGATAACTGATGCTCGAGCGGCTGATCCGGCACATCCGCCGGTATCCGGCGGCGCGCTTTGCGCGGACGGTGGACGCCGCGCGCGAGTTCCGGGAGAGGGTGAGGCGGGACTAGGCGGGAGCGGCCTGGAGGAGCTCGACGAGACCCTTGAGGCGCTCCAGCTGCTCGCGGTGAAGCTCCACGAAGATCAAGATGGTGCTCTTCGGCTCCCGGCGCCAGACCATGCTCTTGATCGAGAGCGGGTCCGCGCTGTCGGGCACGGTCAGCTGGAGGTTGACGCTGGTGCCCTCCGAGGGCCGGATGGCCGAGGCCGGGAGCGCCACCTTCACGCCGTACGGGCTCAGGTCCACCGTCTTCGCGTCCCACCGACGGCCGGCGACCTCGACGCTGATGTCCAGCGCCACGCCGACCCTCGGGTACCGTCGCCGATCTCGTCCCATGCTGATCCTCCTTGCGCTGACTCATGATTCAGCAGCTTGTCATCCTTGGGCCAGATTGCCCAAGCCGACTCATACGTCGATGAACCGGTCCCGCCACTCCGGCCGCGGCATCGGGCAGGACTCGTACCGCCCGAAGATCCGGTAGCGAACCCGCGCCACGAGGTCGTAGACGCAATCCAGGAGAACGGCCGGCAGAACACCCAGAATCCCGGCGGCCCGCCACGGCCCCCCCAGCTCCTTCAGGATGCGCAGCGTGGCGCCGGACTTCGCGTAGATCGCCTGCCGCTCGGTCCCGTAGTGGGCGATCAGGTAGAGGGTATCGAGATCGCCCGGGTCGAGGTTGTGCCCCGTCAGGAAGTCGCGGGCGAAGCGGCTCTGGAGCGAGGCGAAGCGAAAGGCGCCCCGGGCGTCCCGCGCCAGCACGAAGCGGTTCAGCCGGTCGCACAGCCCGCAGACCCCGTCGTAGAGGATGACGTGATGGCCCCTCACGCGTCCTCGCGCGCGGCCAGCCGGCGGAGGTATTCCTCCCACTCCACGGGGAGGAGCGACTTCTTCTTGTTGTTGCACTCCTTGCAGGCCGGCACGAGGTTACCGCGGCTGGACCGGCCCCCGCGGATCAGGGGGACGATGTGGTCCATGGTGAGCCCGCGTGAGCCTACCTGACGGCCGCAGTAGTGGCAGCGGCCGCCCTCGATCCGCCGCTTCCACCACTGGCTCCCGCGCAGTTCCCGGGCCTTGGCCCGCTCGCGCCTGAGCGCGGCGTCCGAGACGGTGCTGACGAACGGCTCCGCCCGCATCCTTCCCGTTACCCGAGCGAGTGAATCTTTTCGGGGAGGATCTTGTAGAGCACCCGCACCTCGCCCGGCCGGCGAAATGGATACTTGTCCTGGTCGATGTACTTCTTCGCAAGGGCATCGATGTGGGCATCGGCCCCCTGCTCGGTGATCTCCGCCACCCGCCCCCGAACCTGCATGTACCGGTAGGGGTTGTCGGGGTCCTGGATCGATAGCGCGACCCGGGGATTCCGGCGCAGGTTCTTGTCCTTCACGCGCCCCTTGGCGGTATTGAAGCGGATGTGGGTCCCGTCGAAGTCCACCCAGACCGGCGTCACCTGGGGCGAGCCGTCGGCGCCGACCGTGGCCAGGTGGGCGAAGGCCTTCTTCTGGAACAGGTCCTTGTGCGTGTCGGGAATCCCGGCCATGCTACGCGCCTCCTTGCTTGATCTCTTCCATCACCGAAAAGGCGTGGCGCACCGACTTGGCGGCCAGCGTCCCGCCCATCAGCAGCCCGATGTCCAGCGTCTCGGAGATCTCCTGCTCCGTCGCGCCCAGGTCGAGGACCTCCTCGACGCGGTGCTCGATTCAGTCGAAGCAGTTCTGGGAGACCGCCACGGCCAGCGCCGTGAGCTCCTTCTGCTTCTTGGACAGCGCCCCGTCGGCGAAGACCTGCTTGCCCAGATCCTTGAAGGCCCCGAAGACCTTCATCGGGGACTTCAGCGCGAGCCCGTCGATCCGTCGTTTCTCGGCCTTCTTGTCGTGAAAGTGTCCCATATTGACTCCTCTCAGCCGGACTCGGCCAACGCGGCGGCGCGGGCCTCGGCCATGCCCCGGATGGCCAGGAGCAGCCGCACCAGGCACTGGTCCACCAGCGCCGCGTCCTGTGTCAGGGGATCGGCCAGCCACTCGCGCGCCCATTCGGAGCTCTCCGCGGCGAACCCCAGGGTGGGTGACAACGCCTGCAGCCTGAGGAGAAGGTCGTCCGGCGGCAGGCCCGCGGCGCGCAGGCGCGCCACCACCGCCGCGCGCACCGCGGCGTTCCAGACGCCGGTCAGGGCTTCGAGCAGCGCCTGGTAGCATGTCAGCTCGGGATCACGCTGGAGATGCTCGAGGACCGCCGCGACCAGGGGCGGCATCCCGCGCTCGCCTTCCTCGTCCACCGCCACGAGGCGCGCCAGCAGCGGATCCTGGTCGGGGCGCGCCATGCGCTCGAGGAGCGCCAGGAGGTCGGCGACCGGCACGGCCGGGAGCCGGGCGAGGCGATCGAGGAGCGGCGCGTCCTGGGACATGGCCGCTACGATCCGGGGGTGGACGCCGCCTCCTCCGCGCGCGCCAGATCGCGGGCGCGGCCGGAGGGCACGAGGAAGGACGAGGCCAGGGCGACGACACACACGACGAGCCCCACCACGAAGACCCCGTGAAGCGCGTCAGCCAGGGCGAGACGGACGTGGGCCACGAGCGCCGGCGCCAGCGTCTCGCGCGTGGCCGGGTTGACGACAAGGTCGGGCTGGGCCACGAGCTCCCGCACCTGGGCCGCGAGCCGCGTCCCCGGGGCCGAGGCCGCCAGCAGCGCCTGGAGCTCGGTCTGGAGGCGATGGGCCATGGCCGCCCCCATCACCGCCACCCCCACGGCGCCCCCGATCGTGCGGAAGAACTGGACCGTCGAGGTGGCGATCCCGAGGTCACGCTTGGGCACCGCGCTCTGCACCGCGATCAGCATCGGCACCATCACCATCCCCATGCCGAACCCCGCGAAGATGACGTCGCGGACCGCCCCCAGGCGCGTGAGGCCCTGGTCCCATTCCGACAGGAGCAGGAAGGACAGCGTCAGGCTCGCCATGCCGGCCACGACGACCCCGCGGTACCCGACGCGGAGGACGAGCCGCGCGCTCAGAATCGAAAACGCGACCCACCCGAGGACGAAGGGCGTGAGGACGAATCCCGCCTGCGTCGCCGTGGCGCCGACCACGGCCTGGATGTAGAGGGGGATGAAGGAGATGGCGCCGAACATCGCCATACCGGAGAGGAAGCCGGTGGCCGCGCCGGCACGCACCATGGGGTTCTTGAAGAGATCCAGCGGGATCAGCGGCTCGGCGGTCCGTCGCTCCACCAGGACGAAGAGCACCAGGAAAAGCGCCCCCACCGCGAGGGGCCCGAGCACCCCGGGGGTCAGCCAGGAGGCGACGCGCCCGCCTTCCACCAGCCCCACGAGGAGCGAGGCGATCCCCGCCGCGAAGAGCCCCGCGCCAAGGAAGTCGATCGACCCGGCGCGGCGCCGGGCCACGGGCTCGGAGAGCCCCCAGGCGATGGCGAGCGCGGAGAGGGCCCCGAAGGGCAGGTTGATGTAGAAGACCCAGCGCCAGGAGACGTGGTCGGCGAGGAATCCGCCGATCGCCGGCCCGACCAGCGAGGCGACGCCCCACACGCCCGAGATGTATCCCTGCTTCCTGGCGCGCTGCTCGAGCCCGTAGAGCTCGCCCACCAGCGTCATGCCGATCGTGATGAGGGAGCCGGCGCCCAGCCCCTGGAGCGCGCGGAAGGCGATCAGCTGGGCCATGCTCTGGGAGAGCCCCGAGAGCCCGGAGCCGAGCAGGAAGATGGCGACGCCGGCGAGGTAGGTGGGGCGCCGGCCGAGGAGGTCGGACAGCCGCCCCCAGAGCGGCATCGAGATGGTGGAGGTCAGGAGGAAGGCCGAGAAGACCCACGAGTAGATCCGGATCCCGCCGAGACTCGCGATGACCGTCGGCATGGCGGTGGCCACCACGGTGGATTCCATGGCTGCCAGGAAGATGGCCAGCATGACGCCGGCCAGCACGACCTTGCGCTGGAGGGGCTCCGCCATTACGCGCCGCCCCCCGCCTTCGCCCGGAGCCGACGGAGCCCGGCCAAGAGGTAGTGGATGGCGAGGTTCTGATGGGGCCCCCAGGCGGCCGCCCGCCGGCGGATCGCCCGCTCCGAAAGGGCACGCCCGCGGCCATAGAAGGCGGCGAAGCACTTCCTGACCGCGAGGTCTCCGGCGGGGCACACATCCCCGCGCCCCAGCGCGCGCGCCAGGAACCACTCGGCGGTCCAGCGGCCGAACCCGCGGATCCGGGTCAGCTCGGCGATCACCTGCTCGTTGGGGCAGGCCGCCAGCCGCTCGAAGTCGAGGGCGCCGCGCGCCACCAGGCGGGCCAGCCCAATGATGTACTCGGCCTTGCGCGTGGAGAACTGCATCCGGCGCAGGTCGCGGGCCTTCGCCTTCGCAAGCGTCTCGGGGGCAGGGAACGCGTAGAGGCGCTCGCCTTCCACCTGGACCGGGCGCCCGAAGCGGCGCACGAGGCGGCCCCGGGTCGTGACGGCAAAGGCGAGGTTCACCTGCTGAGCGGTGACGGCGCCCACCAGCATCTCGAAGGGCGTGGGCGCCAGCGTGGGGCGCATCCCGTAGAAGGGCGCGATGAGGCCCTGGAGCACCCCATCCGACTTTACCGCCCGGTAGAAACCGAGCACATCGGCGTCGAGGAAGAGCAGGCGTCCAACCTCGCGGCTGACTGCCTCCGCCACGCGGGTTGACCGCGATCCGGGCACGCTGATGGTGAGCCGCGCGTCGTCGGGGGCACCTGCCCAGCGGACGGCGTAGCCGTGAAGGTCCCCGTCCAGCGCCACCACCCGCCGGAACACCCCGTCGCCCAGCCGGTTCGAGGGGTCTTCACCCCAGATCCGATAGCGGGCCAGCGTCTGAGGAACGTCGAGGGGGCCGTCGGGCGACAGTTCGATTCTCATTTTCCGGTCGCGCGCCCGTTCGAGCGCCGGCTTCGCCGGCGCAACCGGCGGGGGGAGGAATCGGGAGGGGCGGGTACCCGGGCTTCCACGCCGAAGGCGTGGGGGGGCCCGGGTGGCCCCCCTCCGAGGAAGCCGTGAGGGGCGCGCGACGCCTAAGTCTACCAGAGGGAGAAAGCGATTGGAACCTCAGGGGGGAGTTGCCCTTCGCGCGTGCCCTCGGGTAGTGTGATGGAACCACACGCGGAGGAGATCGGGGCATGGCGATGCATGCGCGAGAGCTCCTGAACCAGAAGGGCATCCTCGTGGTGCCGGCGGTGTACGACGCGCTGTCGGCGAAGATCGCCGAGCGCGTCGGGTTCAAGGCCGTCGGGCTCGGCGGGTTCCTGGTCGCGGCGAGCCGCCTGGGGCTGCCCGACGTCGGCTACCTCACGATGTCGGAGATGGTGGAGGCGTGCCGGGCCATGGCGGGCGCGGTGGGGATTCCC
>JACPSW010000130.1 GCA_016193045.1 Candidatus Rokuibacteriota bacterium
ACATAACCGATGTCATCCATTACGACTCTCTCGCGACACCCGCTGCGCTGTCAAGAAAAAACGATGCGTTTGGACAGGTTCTCACCGCGGTGACCCGCCACACATCAGGGGGAGAGCTGTCATTTTTGCACCGGAAAGTAGTTAACTCTCCCCGAGGTAGGCCCGGCGGACCTCGGGATTTTCCTGGAGGTCGGCGGCCGTGCCGGAGAGGACGATGGTGCCGGTCTCCAGCACGTAGCCGCGGTGGGCGATCGAGAGGGCCATGGCGGCGTTCTGCTCGACTAGCAGAATCGTGGTGCCCTGGCCGTTGATGTCCCGGATCGTCTCGAAGATCTGCTCCACGAGCACGGGGGCCAGCCCCATGGAGGGCTCGTCCAGAAGCAGGATCCGGGGGGCCGCCATCAGCGCCCGGGCGATGGCCAGCATCTGCTGCTCGCCCCCCGAGAGCGTGCCGGCGACCTGGGCGCGCCGCTCCTTCAGGCGCGGGAAGAGGACGAAGACGCGCTCGAGATCCTGCCCGATCCCGGCGTCCGCCCGCGCATAGGCGCCCATTTCCAGATTCTCGAGGACCGTCAGTCGGTTGAAGATCCGCCGCCCCTCGGGGACGTGGGCGATCCCCCGGAGGACGATGGCGTGGGGCGGCACGCCGAGGAGGGGCTCTCCCTCCAGCCGCACGCTTCCGCTGCGCGCGGGGAGGAGCCCGGAAAGGGTCTTGAGCGTGGTGGTCTTCCCGGCGCCATTGTTGCCGAGGAGGGCGACGATCTCGCCCTCGCCCACGCCGAGCGTCACGCCCTTGAGCGCGTGGATCTCGCCGTAGTAGACGTGGAGGTCCTCGACCTCAAGCATCCTCGGCCTCCGCGGCCCGGCCCCACTTCCGGCGCCCCAGGTACGCCTCGATGACCCGCGCGTTCTTCTGGACCTCGCCGGGTTGGCCCTCGGCGATCTTCTCGCCGTAGTCCAGCACCGTCACCCGGTCCGACACCTCCATCACCACGCGCATGTTGTGCTCGATCAGGAGGATCGTGAGGCCGAGTTCCTCCCGGAGCCGCCGGATGAAGGCCATCGTCTCCACGGTCTCTCCCGACGTCATCCCGGCGGTGGGCTCGTCGAGCAGCAGCAGCTTGGGCCGGCTCGCAAGCGCGCGGGCGATCTCCAGCCGGCGCTGCGCCCCGTAGGGCAGGTTCTTCGCCAGGAAATCGCCGCGCCCCTGCAGGCCGACGAAGTAGAGGAGATCTTGCGCCGCCCGGGTGGCCGACGTCTCTTCGCGCCGGGTTGACGGGCTCCTCACGACCGTCCCGATCCAGGTTGATTGCAGGTGGGGGTGCATGCCCACCAGGATGTTTTCCAGGGCCGTCATGTTGGCGAAGAGCCGGATGTTCTGGTACGTGCGGGCGATTCCCTGGCGGGTGATCAGGTCGGGTCTCAGTCCGTCGATCTGCACGCCGTTGAAGCGGATTTCCCCCGCTTCCGGTTCGTAGAAGCCCGTCACCAGGTTGAAGAAGGTGGTCTTCCCGGCCCCGTTGGGCCCGATGATGCTGTGAACGGACTGCTCCTCGACCTCCAGGTCGAGCTCGTTCAGAGCGACGAGCCCCCCAAAGCGCTTGGTCAGGTTCCGGGAGGTGAGGAGAGCCATTCGCCCTTCTTCGCGGCTCAGCCGGCCGGCTGCGAGTCCACCGCCCGCTGGCTCTCGTGCAATTCCCGCCGGATCACCGCGGTGGGCCACAGCCCCTCCGGACGGAGCTGCATCATGAGCACGAGGGCGGCCCCGTAGACGAGGAAACGGAATTCGGCAAACTCGCGTAGCAGCTCCGGAAGCCCTACCAGAAACAGCGCGCCCACGACCACCCCGGGCATGCTGCCCATGCCGCCGACGATGATCAGGGCCAGCACGTTGATGGAGATGAGCAACTGGAAGCTATGGGGGAACACCGAGCCGACCATGACGGCGAAGATGGCCCCGCTGAGGCCGGCGCAGGCCGCTCCCAGGCCGTAGGCGAGGAGCTTGACGTTCACCAGGTTGATTCCCATGGCCTCCGCCACGTCCTCGTCCTCGCGCAGGGCCATCCAGGCCCGCCCGAGGCGGGAGTCGCGCAGTCGCATGGCGACAAACGCCACCAGGACGCTCGCCGCCAGCGTCAGGTAGAAGAGCTGCTCGGGCCCCCGGAGCTCGAACCCGAAGAGCGCCGGTTTGGGGATCCCCAGCACCCCCTGGGAGCCGCCGAGCCACGGCCGCAGGAAGTCCGACAGCACCAGCAGCCGGACGATCTCGCCGAACCCGAGGGTGGCGATCGCGAGGTAGTCGCCGCGGATCCTGAGCACCGGCACCCCCAGGATCACCCCGGCGATGAGCGAGACGGCGACGGCGATGGGGACCGCCGTCCAAAAGGAGAACTGGGCGATCGCCAGTCCCCCGGCGGCGGTGAGCAGGCCAACGGTGTAGGCGCCGATGGCGAAGAAGGCCACGAAGCCGAGGTCCAGCAGGCCAGCGAAGCCCACCTCGAGGTTCAGCCCCAGGCCCATGAGCGTGTAGAGGCCCACCAGGACCAGCACCATCGAGAGGAATGGCCCCGCCCCGAGGGGCAGGAGGAGCAGCAGCACGGTCCCGAGGCCCAGGGCGAGCAGCCGGAGGGCGGTGCGTGGCGAGGCGGGGAGCTGGAGGACCCACTCGCGCACCGTGGCGCCCTGGCCGGCCCACACGGCGCTCCCGCCCCCGACCACCAGGAACGCAATCAGGGCGCCGGAGACGGAAAGCCCCTGGTCCGCGAAGAGCGCGTCCCGGACGGCCATGCCGGCGGCGGTGGCGCGCAGCACGGGGTCCAGCAGGTCCTGGAACAGGCCGAGGGCCAGGACCGAACCCAGCCCGAGGAGGAGCGGGCGGCGCGCACGTCCGGTCAGGAGCGGCCCGGCTGCCCCCAGCGCGCCGGCGGCGGCCCCTGCCGCCACGGGCAGGTACGCGCCGCCCGCGCCCTGGTCCAGGGAGAGCAGGGCGAAGAGCGTCGGCGAGGCGCTCACGAACACGCGGCGGAGGTTCAGGAGTCTCCCCGCGATGACGAGCCCCGCCACCGCCGCCCCGGCCGCCGTTCCTGCCAGGGCGCCCCGCAACAGGGCGAGCGTGGCGTGGCCGTCCGGCCGAAGCCGGGCGGCTTGGTAGCCGGACGCCAGGCCGGTCAGGAAGAGCAGGGTAAGGCCCAGGGAGACGACGCCGGCGATGATCTGGCGCCCCGCGAAGGCCTCTACCATGCCCACGAGCGCGAGGAATACGGCCACCGCGCCCCAGACGAGGCCCGTCCGCGCCGCGCCGCCCCACAAGCGACGGGCTCCCGTCACCGCCGCGCCCTCCGAACGGGGCTAGGCCTTCTTGACGGCAAGACGTTCCCCCAGGATCCCCGACGGCCGGAAGATGAGGACCATGACCAGCATGGTGAAGGTGATCACGTCCTTCAACTGATAGGGGGCCACGATGCCCAGGCCGTCCAGGATGAGGATGGGGCCGACGGATTCGAAGAGGCCCAGGAACAGGCCCCCGAGCATGGCCCCCGGGATGTTTCCGATGCCGCCCAGGACGGCAGCCGTGAAGGCCTTGATGCCGGGCACGAACCCCATGAAGAAGTGCACCTGCTTGAAGACCAGCGCGTAAAGGAAGCCCGCCGCGCCCGCCATGGCCGCCCCGACGGCGAACGTGACCACGATCACCCGGTCCACGTCGATGCCCATCAGCGCGGCGACCTCCCTGTCCTCGGAGACGGCCCGCATCGCCGTCCCCGTCCTGGTGCGCATCACGAAGGCATAGAGGCCCAACATCATGAGGACGGCCGCTACCACGACCACCGCCTGGGACCGCAGAACGCTGACGCCGGCGATGATCCACTTGCCCCTGAGGATCTCGGCCTCGGGGTAGGCCTTGAAGCCGGATCCGTAGAGGCCGCGGAACGCGTACTGGAGGAAGAAGGACGCCCCGATGGCGGAGATGAGGGGCACGAGGCGCGGCGCGCGCCAGAGCGGCCGGTAGGCGATGCGTTCTAGCAGGAGCGCGACGAGCGTGGAGGTGGCCATCGAGACCGCCAGGACCGCCAGGAGGCTGGGAATCGGGTTGCGGTTGAGGGCTCCGGTACTGGCCAGGGCCTCCGCCACGAAGTAGGCGGTGTAGGCGCCGCTCATGAAGACCTCGCCGTGGGCGAAGTTGATCATGCGCAGGATGCCGTACACCATGGTATAGCCGAGGGCGATCAGGGCGTAGACGCTGCCCTGGGAGAGTCCGAACACGAAGAGCTCGATCCACGTCTCGCCTGAGTACGTCGCCGCTGCCAGGGTTCCGACAGTCCCCCAGGCGACCAGCACCATGACCGCGGCGCGGAAGGCCCACAGGGACAGGTCAACGAAGGAAAGCTTCCAGAGCCAGGTCGGTTGCACGTGGCGCCCCGAGCAAAAGGGGGATGAGCCCTTGTCGGCTCACCCCCCTGGAGAATAGCCTTTTCGTCGGGAAAGCTTTATGGGTGGATTTTCCTTGGGTTCTTTCCGGGATCCCACTTCGCCGGGTCCGCTGACTCGAGCTGGTACACGGCGATCTTGGGGTCCGCGCAGTCGCCGTGCTTGTCGCAGGTCAGAGTGCCGGTCAGCCCCTTGAAGCCCTTCGTGGCGAACAGCGCGTCCCGGAGGGCCTTGCGCCCGATGTGGGTGTCGCCGGCCGCGTCCTTCTTGGCGACCTTCTCGATGGCGGCAAAGATCATCATCGCGGCGTCATAGGCGTGCGGGTGGAAGGGGGCCAGCGGCTTCTCCCCGTACTTCTTCTGGTGCTTGTCCAGGAAGGTCTTGTATGCCGGGCCCAGGGCCTCTGGCGACAGGTCGGGGCTCGAGTGGTACATGCCCACAGACGCATTTCCGGCGGCCTTGAGGAAGTCCGGCGAGAACATCCCGTCGGCCCCCATCAGCTTGACCGTCGCCAGCCCGGCCACTTCCCTGGCCTGTCGGGTCACGTGGCCACCCGCGGCGATAAAGATCGGGTAGTAGATCAGCTCGGGCTTTCCCGCTGCGATCTTTGTCAGCACGGGCCGCATGTCTGCGTCGGTAGGGGAGACGGCCTCCTGGGACGTGATGGTGCCCCCAAGCTTCTTGAAGGTTTCGACGAAGACCCCCACCAACCCCTCGGCGTACGGGCTTCCGTCGTGGATGGTCGCCACCTTGCTGACCTTCGGGACCTTCCGGGCAAACTCAGCCGCCACCCTTCCCTGCACCTTGTCGTTGTGCGCGGTTCTGAGGTAGCCGTCGTAGGTCGGTCCGCGGTCAGGGGCCGTGAGCTTGGGCGCCGTGTTCGACGGCGACACGGTCACCAGCCCGGCCTTCCACAGAATGGGAGCGCCCGGCACCGCCTCGCTCGAGCAGTTGGAGCCGATGGCGGCCACGATGGCCGGGTTCGCGGCCAGCTTGGTGGCCGCCGTCACGCCCCCCTCGGCGTTGCAGGCCGAGTCCTCGCCGATCAACTTGATGGGATGGCCGAGAAGCTTGCCGCCCTTGTCATCGATGGCGATCTCCACGCCACGCCGGGTGTCAATGCCCAGGCTGGCGTCGGGTCCCGCCACGACGAACCAGTACGCGATAGTGAGGGGTCGGCCCTTGGCGATTTTCAGCACGCCGATCGGGTCGGTGACAGGCGCCTGGGCGGCAGCGGGGAGCGCCGCGAAATAGCAAAATGCGCTCACCAGGAGCACGGCTACCCCGAGGAATTTCGCGCGCTTCATAGCGTCCCTCCCCCTTCGTCTTTCTCCCCCTGTGTGGCGATGAGAGTTTCAGCCGCGGAATGCCCCCTTCCCGGACGCCCTCTCCCAGAAGAGGGCGTCCCGGGTGCTACGCCACCCTCTCTACGGCCGGAACGCTACCAGGAAGGAACGGCCCTGTCAAGGATGCCGGGCGGAGTTGTCCTCCAGCCCATCCCCGGGGTCTGGCAGCGGTCAGTCCTGCTTCTTGAGAGGAGGCGGAGGGAGTTCCAGCCGCATCACTTCCTTGTTGTCGCCCCATTTGGCGGGGTCATCGGAGGCCACCTGGAACACGAAGTAGAGGGACTTTTTGAGATCGCCCTTCTCATCAAACTCGATGGCCCCCGTGATCCCGGCGTGCCGGACCTTCCGAAGGGCCGCCGCGACTGCCCCCCGCGGAGATCCTCTGCCGCCGATCTCTTTGATGGCGGTCTCCAGGGCTTTCAGCCCGGTCGCCGTCGCGTCATAGGCTAGCGCCGCGACGGTGTCAGGATCGTTCTTGAACCGCTGACGGTACGCTCTGGCAAACTGCCTGGCCCCCGCGTAGGAGGAAAGGGGCCCGGCCGTCGTGGTGTAGTAGGTCCCGACGGCAACCCTGCCGGCCATCCTGACAAAGTCCGGCGAGGCCAGGGCGTCGGGACCCATGAACCTGGCCCTGACGCCCCCCTCTCGGGCTTCCCTCAGAAACCGGGCAGCCTCGTCGGGGTTGCCCGCGAGGTACATCAGGTCCGGCTGCCGGGCTCGGAGGGGGGCGACGATCCGGTCGAAGCCAGGCCTGTCTTGCATCCCCTCGAAGCCGATCACCTCGATGCCGAGCTTCGTGGCGTGCTTCCTGAAGGCCTCGGCCACCCGCCAGCCGTACGTCGTGCCATCGTGGGCGATGGAAGCAGTCTTGATCTTCAGCGTCCTGGCGAACTCCGCCCCCGCGACGCCCTGGACATCGTCGCGGCCGCTGATGCGGCTTGCGTTGGCATAGTTCAGGTCGGTCACGGCCGGCGCGGCGGCGAGCGAGATCATCGCCAGCTGGGCTTCCCTGTAGACGTCAAGGGCGGAAAGGGCGGTGCCGTCTAGGTGGCCGATAACGAGGAGGATGCTCCCCTCAGCGACGATGCGCCCGGCATTCGTCGCCGCCACATCGGGCCTGCCCTGGTCGTCGAACGGCGCCAACTCGATCTTGACTCCGAGCTTGTCGAGCGCGCCCGCGAGCTGCTCGATGGCCAACTGGGCCCCTCGCCTCACTCCCTCCCCCAGAGTCGCCTGGCCCCCAGAAAGCGGGCTCTGGGTAGCGATTTTGACGACGCCCTGAGGCCACGGTGTCGGCGCGCCCGCCTGGGGCGCCAGCGCGAGCGCGGCGAGCGGAAGGGCCCATCCGTAAATGGGGAATGCCCTCATTTGCCGGGGGCGGTCTTGGTTCGTGCGATTCTCGCCGCCCGGATACGCTCCAGCAGCAGGCGGGTAGCCATCGCAGGATCGGGCGCCCCGCAAACGGCTGAGATCACCGCCACCCCGTCGGCGCCGGCGCGGATCGCCTCTTCGGCGTTGTCGGCCGTGATCCCGCCGATCGCCACGAGGGGCGCCGCGATCGTCTGTCGCACCGTCCTGAGCAGGTCCAGCCCGACGAGCTGGAACTCAGGCTTGGTGGCGGTGGGGAAGATCGAGCCCACCGCGACGTAATCGGCCCCCTCGCGCTCGGCCTGTCTCGCCTGCTCCAGGCTGTGGGTCGAGACGCCAAGGAACATCGGGGGCGGCAGGAGCCGGCGGGCCACTGAGGCCGGAAGGTCATCCTGGCCGAGGTGCAAGCCGTCAGCCTCCACGGCCAGGGCCAGGTCCAGCCGGTCGTTGACGACGAGGCCGATCCCGGCCTGCTTCGCCCTCCGCCGCAGGTCCTCCAGGAGGGGGAGGCAGCGGCGGAGGGGCCACTCCTTTTCGCGGAACTGGACCAAGCGACCTCCTCCGGCAATGACGCCATCCAGAATCTCACGGAGGTCGCGCCCGTGGCTGGCCGTCCGGTCCAGGATCACATACAGATCGAGCTCGAATCGCCCCCTCACCCCGCCCAACTCAGATGCCCCTCACCTTTTCTCCTCTCCCCAGCGGGGAGAGGTAGGGTGAGGGGGGGGAGAGGATGAAGGTGAGGGGGAGTTCACAGCGTGACCTCGAGCTTCGGCAGGGGGAAACCGCCCGCGCGGAACACGGGGTCTTCGAGCAGCCGCAGGTGGAACGGGATCGTGGTCTTGACCCCTTCGACGATGGTCTCGGAGAGCGCGCGCCGCATCCGGCCGATAGCCTCCGGGCGGTCGGTGCCGTGGACGATGATCTTGGCGATGAGGGAGTCGTAGACGGACGGGACGGTGTAGCCGGGCATGAGGTGGCTGTCCACCCGGACTCCCGGGCCTCCGGGGGGAACCCACGCGGTGATCCGTCCTGGATTCGGCGTGAAGGTGTCGGGATCTTCGGCGTTGATCCGGCACTCCATGGCGTGCCCGACGGGGCGGATATCGCTCTGGCTCCAGCGAAGAGGTTCTCCCGTGGCGATCAGGATCTGCTCGCGGACGAGGTCGATCCCCGTCAGCATCTCCGTGACCGGATGCTCGACCTGGATGCGGGTGTTCATCTCGATGAAGTAGAAGTTTCCCTCCCGGTCCACGAGAAACTCCATGGTGCCGGCGCTGGTGTAGTTCACGGCCTGCGCCACCGCCAGCGCGGCCTTGTGGAGGCCCGTCCGGGTCGCGGGCGGGATGGCCGACGCGGGGGACTCCTCGAGGAGCTTCTGGTACCGGCGCTGGACCGAGCAGTCGCGCTCGCCCGCATGGATGCGCGTGCCGGCCCGGTCTCCCAGGACCTGAACCTCGATGTGGCGGGCCTCCTCCACGAATTTTTCCAGATAGACGTCGGAGGAGCCGAAGGCGGCAGCGGCCTCCGCTTGGCACGTGTGGAAGGCCTGCGCCAGGGCCTCGCGCTCGCGCACAATGCGCATGCCGCGCCCGCCTCCGCCAGCGGCCGCTTTGAGCATCACCGGAAACCCGACGGCCTCGGCCGCGCTGTGGGCCTGGTCCTCGTCCTTGAGCGGGGCCTCGCTTCCGGGGATGATCGGGACCCCGGCCTGACGGGCGATCTCCCGCGCCTGGGCTTTGTCGCCCATGAGGCGGATGGCTTCCGGGGACGGGCCGATGAACGTGATCCCGCAAGCCCGGCAGATATCCGCGAACGCGGCGTTCTCGGAAAGGAAGCCGTAGCCGGGGTGGATCGCTTCGCTGTCGGTAACGGCCGCCGCGGAGATGATGCTCGGGATGTTCAGATAGCTCGACCGGGCATCGTCGGGGCCGACGCAGATGGACTCATCGGCCAGGCGGACGGGCAGGGAGTTGGCATCCACCTTCGAATGAGCGATGACGGCGCGGATCCCCATCTCGCGGCAGGCCCGCAGGATCCGGAGGGCGATCTCACCGCGGTTCGCGATCAGTATCTTGTTAAACACGACCCACCTTCGGTGGGTGCCCGCAAAGGACTGGCCCAATCATCTGCCAGCCGCGCCTTCGGCGCGGATCCACGGGGTGGGGCATTGTTCAGCCGCCGAGGATGCGGTGCCACTGGGCTTCGAGTTCGGCCAGCGGAAGCCCGTACACGCGCGGGACCGCGTCCGCCGCCGATTCGCCCTTGCCGAGCCGCGCCAGCAGCTCACGCATGCGCTCCATGCCGCCGCGCTGGAGCAGGTCGCGGACGACCCAGAGCGAGACCTGGTAGCCCATCCGGGCCTTGGCCAGGTCCCCATCTCGCAGCAGCGCTTCCAGGCCCGCCAGGGTCATCCCTCCGGAGAGGTGCAGAGCGGGATCGTCGGGAATCCGCTCCGCGTGCTGGGCCAGGCCCTCCTGAAGCCAGCGGGGAGACCGGCCCCTCGCGAGGACGTGGACCACCGCGTGGGTGTACTCGTGGGTCAGCAGGCGCTCCAGCGCTCGCGTGCGCCCCCGGAGGGCTCCCACAGGGAGGCGGATCTTCCCGTCGAAGATCCCGCTCACCCAGTGATGGGTGCCGGTGACCTCTTGGAAGCGCTCGTCGGGATAGAGGATGACGGTGATCTTCTCGGAGGGGAGGAAGTCGAAGTCACGTCCGACGGCGGCGCGGATCTCTTCGAGGATCCCGAGCACCACCCAGCGGAGCTCCGGCTCCCCGCGCTCGCGGTACTTCACCACGAAGTGCGTGGTCTCGTCCTTCCGGTACCCCGCCTCCGCCCGGCGCTCCCGCTCGAGCTTGTCCAGGAGGCGGGTGGCCTCGGAGTGGGAAGGGTCGCGCTCCAGCAACCGGCGGAGATGTGCGATCGCGCGGTCGCTCCGGTCTCGCTGGTCATAGAGCCGGGCCAGCAGCAGCGTCGCTTCGGGATCCGGGGAGGCGGTGACCGCCCGCTCCAGCGGCTCGAGCGCCTCGTCGGGCCGGCCCGCGTGGATGGCGGCCAGGGCGAATCCCGTCAGGAGGGGCGAGGATTCGGGCTCCTGCTGGAGCCCCTGGCCAAAGAGAAGGCGGGCCTCCTCGGGCTTGCCGGCGCGGAGGCTCTGCCAGCCCCAGCCCTCGAAGCAGCGCGCCACGTTCTGGCGGAGGATCGAGTTCTCCCGCTCCCGCTCCAGGGCGTCGGCGAAGCGCTGGCAGGCGTCGGGATACCGCCCGGCGCTGTAGAACCGGATTCCCTCTTCTGTCAGGAGGGAGACCTCGGGGAGTTCGGCCCGCGCGGGGGGCAGCCCGACGAGCCGGGCTCCGGGATGAGCCGCCTGGTCGGGCGGCGTGGGAGGCTTCCAGAGGAACGCGGGACCGGCGACGGAAAGGGCGAGCAACGCGAGCGCGACGGCGCTGAGCACCCCTGCGGCGCCCCTGAAGGCGCCCGACACCGGCCGCAGCGCCGGGGGCCCGCACGTCGGGCACCGGGAGCCGGCGCTGAGGAGAGTTGACCCGCAGTTGGGACAGGTCGCCACTGGGATATCCTTCGGGTCAGGCCCGGGGTTCGATGAGGAAGAGGGGTTGGCCGTACTCGACCGGTTGACCGTTCTCGACCAGGATCTTGGAGATCCGGCCGGCCACCTTTGATTCGATCTCGTTCATGAGCTTCATGGCTTCGATGATGCAGAGGACCTGCCCTTCCTTGATGACGTCCCCCTCCCTCACGTAGGGGTCCGCGCTCGGAGAGGGCGCGCGGTAAAACGTGCCTACCATGGGTGCCTCGACGTGGACGAGGTGGGCCCCGGCTCTCTCGGCCTGCTCCGGCGAGGTCGGCGCCACCGGCGCCGCGGCGTGGGCCACCTCCCGGCGGATCCGGATGCGGGTTCCCCCCCGGCTCACCTCCAGCTCCGACAGGCCGCGCGCCAGCGCGAGATCGATGAGCTGGCGCACCTCGTCGAGGGGAAGGCCCGAATCCTCTTTGCGCTTCGCCACGCGCTTACCCTCCTCCGGCCGCCGCGGCCGTCCGAGAGATGTAGGCGCCGGTGCGGGTGTCCACCCTCAAGATATCCCCCTCGTTGATGAAGAGGGGGACGGACACCACGGCGCCCGTTTCAAGGGTGGCAGGCTTGGAGCCGCCCGAGGCCGTGTCCCCGCGGACCCCCGGCTCGGTCTTCACCACCACGAGATCCACGAAGTTCGGCAGTTCGATGCCGATGGGAGCGCCGTCCACACAGAGGACCTCCACCGGGGTGTTCTCCTGGAGGAACTGCCGCGCGTCCCCCACCTCGTCCTCGCCGAGGGCGATCTGATCGTAGGTTTCGAGGTCCATGAAGTGGAAGCGGTCGTCCCGGTACAGGAACTGCATCCGCTTCTCCTCGAAATTCACGAGCGGGACCTTCTCTTCCGCCCGGAAGGTTTTGTCGATCACCGTCCCGAGCCGCAGGTGCTTCAGCTTCGTCCGGACGAACGCCCCTCCCTTCCCCGGCTTCACGTGCTGGAAGTCCACGATGGTGTAGGGGGCCCCGTCCACCTCGATCTTCATGCCCTTTCTGAAATCGTTGGTCGATACCTGCATCTATCGCTCCGATCCTCTCTCTCACCTTCATCCTCTCCCCCCTCACCCTACCTCTCCCCACTGGGGAGAGGAGAAGAGGTGAGGGGCGTCGAGCAGGGTGAGGGGGCTATTCTTTCACCGCGGCGGCGCGCTTCCGGCCCCTGCCGCCCAGCGCTTCGTCCAGCCCGTCGCGCGCCCCGCGGTTCCCGGGATCCCGCTTGAGGACTCGCAGGAAGATCGCCGCCGCCTCGTCCAGGAGTCCCTGCTCGAGGCAGATGGTTCCGAAGCTGACGGTGGCGAAGGTGTCATCCTCGAGAATTTTCCTGAGCCCCGATCCTTCTCCCATCGCGCCGCCGCTCACCAGCAGATCGCGGAGCCGCGCCGCCTCGCGATCCGCCGGATCCAGGGCCACCACCCGGTCCAGGTGGCGCGCGGCGCGGTCCAGGTCGCCTCCGCGGCGATGGAGATCCGCCAGCATCCGGTGGGCCTGGAGGTCGTTCGGGCTCTGGGCGACCACCTGGTTCAGCTCGGCCAGGGCGTCCTCCTGATTGCCCTCGGACAGATACGCCTTGGCGAGGATCAGCCGGGCCGTCGCGTAGGTCGGATAGCGCCGCAGCCCGTCGCGGCAGAGGGCGATCGCGTCCCCGTTCCGCCCGACCTTGCGGTAGAGATCGGCCAGCGGGGCGAACGCCGGCGAGGTCGGGTCTTTGGCCAGGCGCTCTTCGTAACGGCGGATTGCGCCGGCCGCCACGGCGTCCTCCGCCATGCCTCCCCCGCGGGGCCGAGGCGCGGTGTCGGCCATCGCCTCTCTTTTATAAGTGTCGGGCGTGGTGGTTGTCAACCGGTCGCTTCCCGCATTTCCCCCAGCACGCTCACGACGGCGTCGGGGGGGATATCGAAGACGAGCCGGAACTCGCCGATCCGCGGGGCCAGGACGAAAGGAACCTTGCCGTCGCGCGCCTTCTTGTCTCGAGCGATCGCCTGGACGACCGCCTCCGGCGTCGGACCCGAGAACGTGACCGGTAGCCCGAGGGCTTTGAGCAGGCCGACCTGGCGGGTCACGGTTTCCGCGTCGGCCAGGCCGAGGCGCCGGGCGATCAGTGCGGCGGCGGCGATGCCGAGCGATACCGCTTCGCCATGGAGCCACTTGGAAAAGGAGGTGGCTGCCTCCAGGGCGTGCCCCACCGTATGACCGTAGTTCAGCGCCGCCCGCGGCCCGCCTTCGCGCTCGTCGGCCTCGACGACGCGGCCCTTCAGCCGGCAGGACCCCGCGATGATCCGTTCCAGGGTCGGGAGGTCCTTGGCGAGAATCTCGCGCACGTGGGCCTCGATGTCGGCGAAGTAGGCGGCGTCCAGCGCGATCCCGTGCTTGACCACTTCCGACAGCCCCGACCGGAACTCGGCGTCGGGCAGCGTTGACAGCACCGACGGGTCCACGACCACGAGCCGGGGCTGGTGGAAGGCTCCGATGAGGTTCTTGGCCCGCGGATGATCGATGGCGACCTTTCCCCCGATGGACGCGTCCACCTGGGCGAGGAGCGTCGTGGGGAGCTGGACGAAGGGGATTCCCCGCATGTACGTGGCGGCGACGAACCCGGCCAGATCTCCCACGGCCCCGCCCCCCAGCGCCAGGAGCGTGGAGCCGCGATCGAGGCCGGCTGCCAGGCAATCGTCCCAGCAGCCCTCGGCCACGGCCAGGGTCTTGGCGATCTCCCCCTCCGGCACGCGGATCTCGGCCACGGAAAACCCGGAGGCGCGGAGACTCTCGATGACGACGGGGCCGTGGAGCGCCATGACGGACCGGTCGCTCACCAGCGCGACCCGCCGCCCGGCCCCGAGGGTGGCCAGCCGCGCTCCGACCGACCGGAGAGCTCCGACCCCGACGAGGATCGGATACGACCGCGGGCCGAGGTTAACGGTAATCTCGACTATGGAGACCCTCCCCGTGGATCCGCGCCGGAGGCGCGGCTGATGAATGCTGGGCCACTCCTTTACGGGCACCCGCCGAAGGCGGGTCGCTACCAGGATTTGAGGGAGGCCTGATACGCGTCGTAGTTCCGGCGGATCTCCTCCAGGCTGTCGCCGCCGAATTTTTCCAGGAACGCCTGGGCGAGGACGATCGCCATCATGGCTTCACCGACGATGCCGGCGGCGGGGACCGCGCAGACATCGCTCCGCTCCACCACCGCTTCCACGGCCTCCTTCGTCGCCACGTCCACGGAGCGGAGCGGCGTGCGGAGGGTGGACAACGGCTTCATGGCGGCGCGGACCACGACGGGCTGACCGTTCGTGACGCCCCCCTCGAGGCCCCCCGCGTTGTTGGTGGTCCGCTTGAACCCCGCGTCCGCGTCGTAGAGGATTTCGTCGTGGACCTGGGAGCCCGGGCGCCGCGCGGTCTCGAAGCCCAAGCCCACCTCGGCCCCCTTGATGGCCTGGATCGCGCAGAACGCCTGGGCGAGGCGGCCGTCCAGCCGCCGATCCCATTGGACGTAGGAGCCCAGGCCAACGGGGCAGCCGAGAGCGACGACCTCGAAGATCCCCCCCAGCGTGTCTCCCTTGGCCTTGGCGTCGTCGATGGCCTCGATGATGCGCCGCTCCGCCTCCGCATCCGCGCAGCGGACCTCCGAGGCCTCCGCGCGGCGCTGGATTTCGGCCCAGGGCAGGTCGAGCTCTCCCATCCGGACCCCGCCGATCTCGACGACGTGGCTCAGGATCCGGATGCCGAACTCGCCCAGGAGCTTCTTCGCCACCCCGGCCACGGCAACCCGCGCCGTCGTCTCACGCGCGCTCGAGCGCTCGAGGACGTTCCGGATGTCCCGGTGCCCGTACTTCATCGCCCCGGCGAGGTCGGCGTGTCCCGGCCGCGGGCGCGTGACCTGCTTGGCGGCGGCGCCCGGCTCCGGGGGGCCGACCGCCATGGTGGCCTGCCAGTTTTCCCAGTCCAGGTTGGGGATCGTCAGCGTGATGGGGCTGCCGAGGGTGACCCCCCAGCGGACTCCCGACGTCAGGTGGACCCGGTCCCGCTCGATCTTCATCCGGCCGCCGCGGCCGTAGCCGCGCTGGCGCCGGGCCAGGTCCTCGTTGATCTCCGCTTCCGTCAGGGGGAGCCCGGCCGGGACGCCGTCGATGACGGCGACCAGGGCCTCACCGTGGGATTCGCCCGCGGTGAGGAATCGAAAGGCGAGGCTCACTGGATTACCTCTCGCTTCATGGAATCCTCTGTTCGAGCGCCCACCCGCGCCTTGGGCGCGGGTACCCGGCCGGCGCAACCCGAGGGGGAGGTCCGGAAGGGGGGCGGTAGCCCCCCTCCGGGAAGCTCATGAGCCCTTGGGCTTTTCCGTGGCTGGCTTCGTGGACTGGACCGGCCCTCCTCCCTTCAGGACGGAGGGGGTGATGAAGATGACCAGCTCCCGCTCCGGATTGACTTCCTCCGAGCGGCTCTTGAAGAGCCAGCCGAGAAGGGGGATATTGCCCAACAGGGGAACCTTCGAGACAGTTTCCCGCGACTGGCGCTGCTTCACCCCGCCGATGACGAGCGTCTCGCCTTCCTTCACGACGACCTCCGTCTCCGCCCTCCGCTTGTCGATGGCCGGAATGCCGCCGGTCACCGTGCCGCGGGAGTTATTCTCGACGATGACCCGCATCTTGATCTTGTTGCCGTCGGGCTCACGGATCACGGTGGGGGTCACTTCGAGCTTGAGCACCGCCTCCTTGAACTGGACCTGGGTCCCCGCCGAGCTGACCGTCGAGTAGGGAATCTCCTCGCCGATCGACATCTGAGCCGGCTTGTTCTCCACCGTGACGATCTCCGGGCGCGCCAGCGTCTTGGTCTTTTGCAGGACCTCGAGCGCCTGCAGGGCCAGGTTCAGGTTGAACCGGGTCCCGATGATCCCGAAATTGATCGAGCCGGTGGGACCGCCAGGCGACAGCGCCGACCCCGGGAAGGCGAAGGGAATGTTCACGAGGTTCCCGCCGGTGGGCAGGCCCGTGGTCGGGGCGACGGGGAGCAGCTCCGTCAGGGTGAGGGCGGGGTTCGAGAAGCCCATGGGTGCGGTGACCGGCGCGATCCCTATGGCTCCGGTGCGAGGCGAGGCTCCCTGGGCGACGAGCATATTGCGGTTGGCCCGCTTGGCTCCGGCGCCCCCCCACTGGACGCCGATGTCGAGCAGAGTCGGCCGGTCGAGGATCTCCATCCGGGCTTCGATCTTCACTTGCGGGACGGGGACGTCGAGCGTCTCGTTGATGAGCTTCTTGATCCGCGCGAGGTCCGCCTGGTAGTGGCGGATGAAGATCGTGTTGGTCGGCTTGTGGGCACGGATGGTGATCCCCTTGGCCAGGACCTCGGCGCTGACGGAGACCGGGCCGGGCGGCGGCGCCCCCGGCTGGGCGCCGTAGAGCTGCTGGAACGGCGGCTCGGCGATGGGCGGCGGGCCGCCGAGGCCGATGGCTGGCGTCACTCCGGTTTGTTTCAGCGCGGTGCCGGTCGCGGGCACCGCTCCGCCCTTGGGGAGCCCCAGAATTCCCTCGAGGGTGGTGACCACCTCGTCCGGATCGGCGTACTTCAGGCGGATCGTCTCCTCCCGGAGGGGGCCGCGGGCCTGGGCTTCGGCGATGGCCGCCTCGGCCGCCAGCTTGCGCTGCTTGGCATCGGCCTCTTTCAGCTCAGCCTCGGCCTCCTTGGCCCGGGCCTCCGCCTCGCCCTTCCGCTTGGCCTCTTGGGCCTTGGCCAGGGCTTCCCGCTCCTTGGTGAGCTGCTCCGTGGACACGATCCGGATCACGCCATCCCTTTCCGTCTTCTGGAGCCCCCTCGCTTCCAGGATCGTATCCAGGGCGAGCTCCCACGAGACGTTCTGGAGGGAGATGGAGACCTTTCCCTTCACGTCCTCGCCGGCCACGATGTTGCGACCGCTCTCCGCCGCGAGGATCCTGAGGAGATTGACGATGTCCGCGTCCTTGAAGTCGAGCGAGATCGGCCGCGAGCCGTTGGAGGCGGGCGGCTGAGCCTGGGGCGCCTGAGCCACGCGAATCGGGGCCGGGGCCGCCGCGGTCGCCGGCGGGGGCGGGGCCATCGCCACGACGGGCGGGCGCGCCGTCTTCGCCTTTGGCGCGGGGGCTGCGGGCCTGGCGGGCTCCGCCTTGGACGGCTCGCTCTCCTTCGCACCTTCCGCCGCCGGAGGCTCAGCCTTGGCAACGGAGGGTTCGGGGGCCCTGGGCCGTTCGGCCTTCGCGGCCGGCGAGGGCCCTGGGGCCTTGGGCGCCTCCGCCTCGGCGACTGCGGCGGACTTGGCCTCGGCCGGCGCCGGCGTCCCCGCGGTGGCCGCGGGCTCCAGCATGACGGTGAGCCCTTCCGGCCCCTCGTCGATCCGGTAGCCGACCTGCCGGCTCAGCTCCAGAACGACACGCGAGACCCCCTTCTTGAGCTGGCTTCCCCGGATCGTGCGGAGCGGGTCCATCCCCACGTTCAGCGGTGTCTTGCGCCAGCCATAGCCGGTGGATTCCAGGTCGATCACGAGGCGGGTCGGCCTGTCGATCAGAGCGGTCTCGTACGCCGCGGGTCCGCTCGTCTTGATCTGGACCACGAGCCCGGCGTCGCGGGGCTCCACGCTGACTTCCCGAAGCTGGACGAGCGATTCACCGGTCGGAGACTCCCCGGAACCGGGAGCGGCCAGCCCGCCCACCAGGCCGAGACCGAGGAGGAAACCCCACACCCACCCAAACCGCTTCATCGCTGTCCTCCCTTACTCCGTTCTGAGTCGCTTCACAACCGGCGTAGGGGGCAGCCCGGGTCGAGCCGCCACCGAAAAGGTCAGGCTGTCGCGGCCGATGTCCACCACTCGGCCATCGCCGATCTGGTCTCCGGCCTTCAGGATGTACCCCAGGCCGTCCGGGGCCTCCACCAGCGCCAGGCGTCCCTGCCGCCCGTGGACGATGCCTACGAGCTTCACGGCGGCGACGGCGAGACCCTTGGTGCCCTCGGCCGTCACCAAGGTGACGAACGGGTCGCGGCGGCCCTTCGGGTCGTAGGCAAGCGGCTCGAGCGGCTTGACCTCCGGCTCCTTGGGCATTGCCACCGGGGGCGCCGCCGGCCTGGTGGGCGCAGCAGGGGCAGGGGCGGCCGGCGCGGTGGTCGTGGGCCGCGGCGGGGCCGGCGCGGGCGCCGGTGGGCCGCCGCAGCCTGCCAGCAGGCCGATCAGGCCGAGCGCGGCAATCCACCTGGACCTCATCGCGCGCCTCGTGGCGGGGGCGGTGCGGGCGGCCTGGCTCCCGGCCTCGCTCCCGGCGCCGTCGGAGGCGGCGCCCCCTCCGGACGGAAGACGTACGTCGCCAGGGTGAGGTCGGCTCGAATCGTGCCCGTGGGTCTGGAGATCCCGGTGATTTTGATGTCCGTCAGGTTCACGATTCTCGGAAGTCGGGCGATACGATCGAGGAACGTGCCCAGCTGATGAAAGCCCGCCTCGGCGGTGATGGAGATCGGGACCTCCTGGTAGACGTCCTTCGTGGCCGGGGACCTCGGCTGGAACAGGCTGACGGCCATTCCCGTCTGGTAGGCCAGCTCCGAGACCTGTCGGTAGAGGCCGGGGATCTCCTTTTCGGACGGGAGCCGTTCCTTCGCCGTCTCCAGCCTGGCCCGGAGGGCCTCCGCCTCCTGCTTGAAACGCGCCAGGCTCGCCGCGAGCTGGCGGCTATTGTCCAGCTCCGTCTGCTTGGCCATCCGCTGGTCCCGGAGCCTGCTCACCTCCGCCATCTTCGGGGCGAGCAGGAAGTAGTACCCGCCGCCGAGGAGGACGACGAGGAGGATGACCCCGAAGACGATCTTCTGGGGGCGCGGGGCCTGGGTGATGATCTCGAACGCCATCGGCCTAGATGCTGAAGCGGCAGGTGACCTCGAAGGTCACCAGGCGGGGTGTTTTGGCCAGGTCCTGCTTGGAGACGATCAGGTCCACGTCCCTGAACTTCCCCGAATTTTTCAGGTTCGACATGAGGTCGGCCACCGCCGTCGTGGAGAACGCCGAGCCCGCGATCTTCAGCACCTGCTCTTTCTCTTCCACCGACGTGAGCCAGATGTCCCGGGGAACTGTGTCCGCCAGAGCGTCCAGGAGGTAAATCGGGCGGGCCTGGTTTCGGGCGATGACGTCGATGAGCGCCACGCGCCGCTCCAGGTCCTCTTTCTCCTTCTTGAAGCGCTGGCCCTCGGCAATTTCCGCCTTGTGGCGCGCGATCTGGGCTTCCATGCGCGCGATGTCCGTCGCGAGCGACCGGCCCTCCGTGCTCAGCGAGACCCAGTACCCCCCGACCAGCACGATCGCGATGACGTACAGCGCGCCGAAGAGGAGGCCGAGGCCCGGCAGGGTGGGGAGCGCGATCGCGAACCGCCGACGCGGGCGCGCCGGGAGGAGGTTGATCTTGATCATGCGGGCTTGTCCTCCTCGCGTCGCATCCCGAGGCCGACCGCGACGGCCAGGAGGGGGCCCGCCGCGTAGAGATCGTCGGCGGGGAACCGGTTTGGATCGAACTGGACGTTCTGGAAGGGTTTGACCACTTCCACCGGGATTCCCCAGCTGGAGGAAAGGAACTCGTCGATTCCGGAGAGCTTGGCGCAGCCTCCGGAGAGGACGATCCGGCTGATCCGCTCCGATTCGGCCGTGGACGCGAAATAGTCGAAGGTGCGCTGGATCTCCAGCGACAGCTCGCGGGAGACCGCTTCGAGGGACGGCACGAGGTCGTCCCACCGGACGCCGGGGACCTCTTCCCCCTTCTTGGCGGCTTCGGCCCTGTCGAAGGGGATGTTGAGCCGCTGGGAGATCGCCCGCGTGTAGTTGTTCCCGCCGAACGCGATGTCGCGGGCGAAGATCGAAAAGCCTCCCCGGACGACGTTCGTCTTCATGATCGAGGCGCCGATGTCGATCAGCGCCACCGCCTCCGCCGTCGTCTCCGGACTGTTCATCTCGTACTGGTTCTGGAGCGCGAAGGCGTCCACGTCCACGACGATCGGCGTGAGCCCCGATTCCTCCACCACCGCCACGTACTCGTTGATCTTGCTCTTCTTGACGGCGACCAGCATCACGTCCATCGTTCCGCCCTGGCCGGCCGACTGTCCCACGACCTGATGATCCAGGTAGACCTCATCGATGGGAAGGTTGATGTGATGCTCCGCCTCCAGCATGATCGCGTCGCCCAACTCCTTCGCGGTGACCTTGGGGAGCTGGATCTTCTTCATGATGAGTTCACGGCCAGAGACGCTCAGGACGACGTCCTTGGTCTTGACCCGCGCCTTGCCCACGACCTCCTTGATCGCGTCCACGACCACCGGGGGGTCCTTGATCATGCCCTCGCCAATGGCGTCCGGCGGAAGCTCCACCATCGCGAAGGTCTCGAGCGCGAAGCCCTTCGAGCCCTCCTGGAGCTGGACGAGTTTCACCGCGCTCGATCCCACATCCAGTCCAAAGCCGGCCTTCTTCTTCGAAAACAATGCCATCCCTTAGCCCTCTTCCTTTACCCCCTGCCGACCCGGCCGGATCGGCCTCGAACTGAGAATAACAGAACTCCTCTTAAAATAAGAAGAAATGTCAAATTGCAGTAATTATAGGTAGTTCGAATTTTTAAAGTCAACTTTTCTCTGGATACTCCCCTTACCACAACGGGGACTAGAGAGTCGCCCGGAAGGGGGCAAGGGCTAGGGGTTTTCCACGCCGAGAGGCGGATGAGGCCGGCGTGGCCCGTCGGCCGGGTTGGTTCTGCCGGTCCCTGGCGCCATTCCTAGGCTCGCGGGCGACGGGAATGCATCGCATGTGCCACGCCAGGAAGATGACATACCGCGGGGTTTCCAGGGGCGCCCGGCCGAGGGGAGGCAAGGGATAACTGACAGGTGTCGGGGAGCGTGTCTCGCGACTGACAGGAGTCAAAGAGGGCCGGAGAGTCCGGCCCTCTTCACGCCGGGATTTAGCCCGGATTCTGCGCGAACGGACGCCTCACCCTCACCCCCACCCTCTCCCTCACGAGGGAGAGGGAGAAGTTTGGGCACCCTCGCCCCGCGGGAGAGGGTCAGGGTGAGGGGGCCTCAGTGGTGACGCGCCCGGCCGCCGACACCCTGATCGTGAGAGTGTCGCCGCTCGGACCGGTCACCTGGAATTGTCCCCCGGGGGCCGCCGCCCCGAGCGGGGTAAAGACAGGAGGACCGGCGAGGAAGGCGAGGGCGACGTTGTTCTGGAGGCGGAAGGTCCCCACTCCGTCGCTGCCGGCCATCACGATCGCCGCCCCGTCGCAGGTGTTCTGGCGAAACTGATAGCCGGGGGACGGGCCCGCGATGGGCTGGACGCAGACGTTCTGCCGCCGGGTGATCGCCAGTTGCTTCGCTTGCATCAGGGCGGTGCGCATCTCTTGGGCTCCCGCCCGCACCGTGGCGGCGCGGATGTACCCCGTGAGCACGGGGATCGTGATCGCCGCGAGAATGCTGATGACGGCGATGACTACCAGCAGCTCCAGGAGGGTCCAACCTCCCCGGTCTAGCCGAGGAATCCTTTGAGGTACCATTGCAGGATCTCCTTCCCCCAGAAGAGACTGACCGCGCCCCCCAGGGCCAGGAACGGCCCAAAGGGGATCGGATCCTTCCCGCCTTTCCGGCCGGAGGCCAGGAGCGCCATAGCGACAGCCGCTCCGACCAGGACCGCCAGGAAGAGGCCGAGGAGCAAAAGTTTCCAGCCGAGAAACGCGCCGACCATCGCGGCGAGCGTGATATCGCCTCCACCCATCCCTTCCACGCCCATCACCAACCGGCTGCCCTGGATGATCGCGTAGATGATTCCGCCGCCCACCAGGATGCCGAGGAGCGAATCGAGCCACGAGAGCTGCCCTGTCGCCGCGCTGCCGAGGAAGCCGGCCGCGATGACCGGGAGCGTGATCCGGTCCGGGATCAGTTGGTGCTCGAGGTCGATGACAGTGACGACCATGAGGGCCGAGACGAAGACGAGAGCCAGAGCCAGCTCCCCCCTGAGCCCGAGCTGGGCGTAGGCGAGCGCGAAGAGCAGCGCCGTTCCGAGCTCCACGGCCGGATACCGCCACCCGATGGGCGCCCGGCAGTCTCGGCAGCGCCCCCGCAGGATCAGAAAGCTCAGGAGCGGCACGTTGTCGTGCCACCGGATGGGGTGCGCGCAGGCGGGGCAGGCCGAGCCGGGCCTCCAAAGACTTGCCCCCCTGGGGAGGCGGGAGGCGCAGACGTTGAGGAAGCTGCCCATGACGGCCCCGAAGAGAAAGGCGCCGGCGAAGATCATGGGTGGTTCGCGGGTAACAGGTCCCGCATGGGAATCATGATAGCAAAAAGCAAGCCACGCTCGGGAGCCCGGCCCTCCGTCCCATCCCGGACAATAGAAAGAGAGGAAGCCCTGGTAGGCTTCCCCCCTTCGGCTCCGACGATTCGTGCTGCTCTAGCAGCCAGGGGCGACGACGGGAATGTTCCCCACCGTGTCGCTGTTGGTCGGGGTCCCCTGAACGTCGAAGGTCCCGGCCCCACCTGCGGGAAGTGCCCCGGCGCAGCCGTAAGCCGCGGCGGCTCCGGCCGCCCCAGCAACGTTGATCGCATATGCGGCACCCCACCCGGCCGGGGGAAGGGGAATCTGGTTAAAGAAGGGACCAGCTACCGCGCCCTGGGTGTTCGTTACCTGCGTGGTCAGCCCCACGTTGACGCTTGCGACGGGCGTACCGCCGGCGCCACACGTATCGCCCGGCTGTGTGGGGTAGTCCCCGCAGTGAGCCGCGAACTGAACGATCGCCGAGGCAATCGACCGGGTATCCGCCTGGGCCTTGGAGATGCGCGCCCGGGACTGGATGTTCGTGAAGAGCGGCACGGCGATCGCCGCCAGGATCCCGATGATGGCCACGACGATCATCAGCTCGATGAGCGTGAAGCCCCGTCGGTTTCCGAGGGTGAGTCGTTTCTTCCACCACTTCATCATGTGAGTCGTCCTCCTTTTCTCTTTTCGTTAATCCGAGGACCCCTTGTCCTCCGAGCGTTTGAGGGAGCCGATGAGTTCCCTCCTCCCTGCTCCGTCATCGTGCAGGTTCGATGCCAGGGATCAGGGATACGCTCCGGTGGGGGGGGCTAAGAGTAAGTGGTGGGAAAGACGAGTGATTTTGAAATCCCCCGGGATGGGTCCGGGTCCATTCCGGTCCGAGCGCTGACGCAATCTGTTGGCAGTCCCGTCAAAAAACGTCACTTCTCGGGCTCGGCGTCCCGGTCCTTTCCCAGCCTGTGCTTCTGAAGTTTGTAGCGGAACTGGCGGAAGCTGAGCCGGAGGAGCTCGGCGGCCCGGGTCTGCACCCCCCCGGTCCGCTCGAGCGCTTTCGTCAGGAGCCGCGCCTCGATCTGGTCGAGCGTGGCGTCCAGGTCCATCCCCTCGTCCGGGAGATCGAGGTCGACCCCCCGGGGGTGGCGCTGGCGGCGGACCGACTCCGGCAGGGCGTCAACGCCGAGGATCTCCCCCGTTCCGAGGACGACGGCGCGCTCCACCACGTTTTCCAGTTCCCGGATGTTTCCGGGCCAGTGGTACTGCTCCAGCAGCGCCAGCGCCTCCGGGGACAGGCCGCGCACCTCCTTGCCGAGCTCCTTGCCGTACTTCTGGAGGAAGTGCGCGACCAGCAACGGGATGTCCTCCCGGCGCTCGTGGAGCGCCGGGAGATGGATGGGGATCACGTTCAACCGGTAGAAGAGGTCCTCCCGCAGCGTGCCGTCGCCGACGGCGGCCTCCAGGTCTTTGTTGGTGGCGGCGATGAGGCGCACGTCCACCTTCATGTCCTTGGTGTCCCCCACCCGCCGGATCTCGCGCTCCTGGATGGCGCGCAGGAGCTTGACCTGGAGCAGGGCCGGGATCTCGGTGATCTCGTCGAGGAACAGCGTCCCCCCGTCGGCGGCGGAGAAGAGGCCGACCTTGTTGGCCACCGCGCCCGTGAAGGCGCCCTTGACGTGCCCGAAGAGCTCGGACTCCATGAGCCCTTCCGGGATGGCCCCACAGTTGACGGAGATGAACGGCTTGTCCCGCCGATGGCTGTTGAAGTGGATGGCCTGGGCCACCAGCTCCTTGCCGGTGCCGCTTTCGCCCGTGACCATCACCGTCGAGTGGCTGTCGGCGATCTTCCGGATCGTGTCGAAGACCGCCACGATCTTGGGGCTCTTGCCGATGATGTTCTCGAACCGGTACTGGGTCTCCAGCTGGCGTTTGAGGTTGAGGTTCTCGTCGCGGAGGCGTTTCCGCTCCAGCGCCCGCTTGATGTTCAGCGTGACCTCGTCGTACTTGAACGGCTTGGTGATGTAGTCGTAGGCGCCGAGCTTCATCGCCTCCACGGCGGTCTCCGACGAGCCGAAGGCCGTGATCATGATGACCACCGTGGTCGGCGAAAGCTCCTTGACGGCCTTCAGCACCTGAAGGCCGCCCACCTTGGGCATGCGGACGTCCGTGATGATCGCGTCGAAGCCCTCCCGCCGGACCGCCTCGATGGCGGCCTCGCCGCCGTCCGCGACCGCCACGTCGTACCCCTCCTTCTTGAGGATGCTGAAGAGCACTTCCCGCATGCTGCGTTCGTCGTCCACCACGAGGATGCGCGCGTCGGCCATGATCGGGTCCCTCAGGCGTCGCGGGTGGATTCGGCCAGGGGCAGCCGAAGGGTGAACGTGGTCCCGACGCCGGGTTCGCTCCGCACTTCGATGTCGCCCCCGTGGTCCTGGATCACCCGATGGACCAGCGCGAGGCCGATCCCGCTGCCCTCGGGCTTGGTGGAAAAGAAGGGCTCGAAGACGTGCGGGAGGCTCTCCGGGTCGATCCCGGTCCCGGTGTCGGCCACCCAGATCTCCAGCTTCCGGGTCTTCCGCTCGGTCACCATCCCGGCCCCGATGCGGAGCTCACCTCCCGCCGGCATGGCCTCCAGGGCGTTGAGGCAGAGGTTCCAGATGGCCTGGCGGAACTGCTGGGGATCCACGAGCGCGGTCCCCGCGCCGTCGTACTCCCGCGCGATCTTCAGATCCGGGGGGAGGGCCCGGTGCTCGAGCAGCAGCAGGACCTCGTCGAGCACCTCCCCCACGTTGATCCGGATGGGATGCAGGGGAGCCGGCCGCGCGTATTCGAGGAACTCCTTGACGATCTGATTCAGCCGGTCCGACTCGCGCAGCACGATTTCGACGAGCCGGTCATGGGACCCGCCGCTGGGCAGCTCGCGGGTCAGCACCTCGATGGCGCCCGACAGCGACGCCAGGGGATTCCGGATCTCGTGGGCGATGTTGGCCGCCAGCCGGCCGACCGTCGCAAGGCGGTCCGCCTGGCGCATCCGCTCCTCCAGCTGCTTGATGCTCGAGAGATCCTGGAAGACGCCGATGATCCCGGCCAGCTCTCCCCTCCCCGATCGGAGGGGCCAGAACGAGATCCCGAGGGGGACGTCCCGCCCGTCCTTTCGCCGGAGCCGTATCTCGTAGCGCCGCACCTGCCAGCCCTCCATTCCCGTGGCGAGGTCGATCTCCTCGGGGGGGATCCCGTCACCGAAGACGGATTCCCAGCGGCATCCCACGGCTTCGGCGGCGTGGTGGCCGGTGATCTCCTCCGCGGCGCGGTTGAGGGCCGTGATGCGCCGCTCGAGGTCCATCCCGACGAGGCCGGACCCCAGCGACTCGAACATGAGGTCCTTGAAGGCCTGGAGGTCGGAGAGGTTCTTGCTCTGGTCCGACAGGGTGCGATGCATGACGTGGTACCGCTCCCCGAGTGATCCTGCGAGGATGCCGACGACCAGGAAGGCCGCCGTGTTGAGGAAGATGGTCATGACCTCCAGGGCGATCGTTTCCGTGGGCTCGACGAGCTGGGAGAGCGGGGTACGGCTCAGCACGAGCGCCGTGTACAGGAGGCTGGATAAGGCCGCGATGACGAGCCCTCCCGGGCGCGCCAGGACCACGGAGGCCGCCGTCACGACGAGCACGTACAGGAACGTGAAGATGCTCCGGGGCCCTCCGCTGAACGCCACGATGGCCGTCACCACGGCGCTGTCGAGGATCAGCTGCAGCCAGGCGAACCGCCGAAGGTGTCCCGCCGCGGGCTGGAGGAACAGGTAGATCGCGGAGGCCGTCCCGGCGCCCGCGAAGCACAGCGCGAGGGGAAGGAACGGCTGAAGCAGGCCCCCCCAGAGGCTGATGAGGGCCCCGATCCCCAGGAGCAGGCCGGCCGCCAGCAGGCGCGCGACGCTGAGTCCGCGCAGGGCTGCTGAGAGGTTGGGCACCTCGAGCACTGCCACCCGCTATTTGATCAGGGTCACCAGCCTGAAGATCGGAAGGTACATGGCGATGACCAGGCCGCCGATGACCACGCCCAGGAACACGATCATCATCGGCTCGAGCAGGGCCGTGAGCGCGGTGACGGCCGTGTCCACCTCGTCATCGTAGAAGTCGGCGATCTTGTTCAGCATGGCGTCGAGGGCGCCCGTCTGCTCGCCCACGGAGATCATCTGCACCACCATGGGGGGAAAGACCGTGGAAGCCTTCAAGGGCTCCGCCAGCGTCTTGCCGGCGGTGACGGAGGCGCGGGTCTCCAGCACCGCCCGCTCCACGACCCGGTTGCCCGCCGTTCGGGCGGTGATGCGAAGACCCTCCAGGATCGGGACGCCGGAGGAGACCAGCGTGCCGAGGGTGCGGGTGAAGCGGGCCACCGCCACCTTCCGGATCAGCGTGCCGAACACGGGGAGCTTGAGCACGAGGGCGTCGATGAGCGACCGCCCTCCCTCTGTCCTGTAGTAGGCGCGGATCCCGGCCACGATGCCGACGGCGCCCCCGATGATGAGCCACCAGAAGCGGGTCGCAAAGTTGGAGAGCCTGATGACGATCAGCGTGGGCAACGGGAGGTCCGCCCCCATGCTGGTGAACATCTTGGCGAAGGTGGGAATGACGAAGGTGAGCATGAAAATGATCACGATGAACGCGACGCCGACAATGGTCAGGGGGTAGATCATGGCGGACTTGACCTTCCGCTTCAGGGCTGCCGCCTTTTCGATGTAGACGGACAGCCGCTGGAGGACCGTGTCCAGAATACCGCCTGCCTCTCCGACCTCGACCAGGTTCACGTAGAGCTCGTCGAAGGTCTTCGGGTGCCGCCGGAGGGCGTCGGCGAGGGTGGACCCCGCCTCCACGCTCCCGGCCACCTTGGATGTCACGCTGCGCAGGGTCTTCGATTCGCTTTGCTCGGCCAGGATGGTCAGGCACTGGACCAGGGGAAGCCCCGCGTCCACCATCGTGGAGAACTGGCGGGTGAAGATCGCCATCTCCTTGTCCTTGACCCTGCCGCCGAAGCGCCCGGCGGCGCCGGCGGCCCGCGCTAACCCGCCGGCCTTTTCCTTGATCTGGGTGACCAGGATGGCCTTGCGGCGCAGCTCCGCGACGGCGGCCGTGCGGTCGGGCGCTTCGATCTCGCCCGCGGTGGAGCCCTGGGTGGTGCGACCCTGATAGGCGAAGACCGGCATCGGGACTCCCTCCTCCTCAGTGTCTCGCGAACGGCGTCGCTTCCGCCGCGACGCGCGACGCCATTCCGGCGAGGAGCTGGTTGAGCTCGTCGGGAAGCGTCGACCGGTTCACGGCATCGTCGCGGGTGATGAGACCCCGCTGCACCAGAGTGGCAAGGGACTGGTTCAGGGTCTGCATCCCGAACTTCGTCCCCGCCTGCATGGCGGAGTAAATCTGGTGGATCTTCTCTTCCCGGATCAGGTTTCGGATGGCGGGGGTGTTGATCATGATCTCCAGCGCCATCACCCGCCCCCGGCCGTCGGCGCGGGGAATCAGGGTCTGGGAGAGGACGCCCTCGAGCACCAGCGAGAGCTGGGACCGGACCTGGGGCTGCTGGTGGGGGGGGAAGACGTCGATGACTCGGTTCATGGTTTGGGCGCAGGAGTTCGTGTGCAGCGTGGCCAGGGTGAGGTGGCCGGTCTCGGCGATCGTGAGGGCGGCGGCGATCGTTTCCAGGTCCCGCATCTCGCCGATGAGCACGACGTCGGGATCCTGGCGGAGGACATACTTGAGCGCCTGGGTGAAGGAGTGGGTGTCCGAGGTGACCTCGCGCTGGTTCACCATGCACTTCTTGTGCTGGTGAACGAACTCGATGGGATCCTCGATGGTGACGATATGGTCCGAGCGTTCGTCGTTGATCTTGTCGATCATGGCCGCCAGCGTCGTGGACTTCCCGGAGCCCGTCGGACCCGTCACGAGGACGAGTCCTTTCGGGCGCTCCGCGAGCTGCGCCACCACCGGGGGCAGCCCCAGCTCGTCGAAGGAGCGGATCTTGAAGGGGATCACGCGGATCGCGCCCGCCACCGCCCCCCGCTGGCGGAAGACGTTGCACCGGAAGCGGGCCAGCCCCTGGATGCCGAAGGACAGGTCCAGCTCGTTCTCCTCCTCGAACTTCTGCTTCTGGCCTTCGTTGAGGACGCTATAGGCCAGGCGTTGCGTGTCCTGCGGCGTCAGGACTTCGAATTCGGTGAGCGGGACGAGCCTCCCGTGCAGCCGTATCTGCGGGTACGTGCCGGTGGTGAGGTGGAGGTCAGATCCCCCCCGGTCGATCAGGATGGTCAGCAGCTCGTGCATCGTCGCGGCCATGTGTCACCGTTCCTTTAGTCTCAAGTCGGAGATTCCCCGGATCTCGGGTTTCCGGCTCGCCTAGCCGATCGTCACGCGGAGAATCTCCTCCGCCGTGGTGGCCCCCTCGAGCGTCTTCAGCAGTCCCGCCTGGCGGAGGGTTTTCATCCCCTGTTGCTGCGCCAGATCGCGGAGCTCAGTGGTGCTGGAGCCGCGCAGGATCAGCTCCCGGATCTCGGAGCTGACCGGCATGACTTCGTAGATAGCGGTCCGGCCCTTCATCCCGGTGAAGTTGCACGCCTGGCACCCCTTGCCCTTGTACAGCGTGACCCTCCCCAGCCCCTGGGGGACGTGGCCGTAGGGCGTCAGGCTCTCCTCGTCAACCTCGTAGGGCTCCCGGCATTCCTTGCAGACCCGGCGAGCCAGGCGCTGGGCCAGCACGAGAAGGATGGATGAGGCCACCAGGAACGGCGGGATCCCCATGTCCTGGAGCCGGGCGATCGTGCTGGGGGCATCGTTGGTATGGAGGGTGGAGAAGACGAGGTGGCCCGTGAGGGCGGCGCGGATGGCGATCTGAGCGGTCTCGAGGTCGCGGGTCTCGCCCACCAGGATGACGTCGGGGTCCTGGCGGAGGAAGGACCGGAGGACCGCCGAGAATGTGCGCCCGATCTCCTCGTTGACCTGGACCTGGTTGATCCCCTTCAGGTTGTATTCCACCGGGTCCTCGGCGGTCATGATGTTGATGTCCGGCGAGTTGATGGTGTGGACGGCGGAGTACAGCGTCGTCGTCTTGCCGGATCCGGTGGGCCCCGTGATCAGGATCATGCCGTAGGGCTGGTGGATCACCTTCTTGAAGTTCTCCATGCTCCAATCGTCGAACCCGAGCTTCGCCAGGTCGAGCGTGAGAGCCTCTTTGTCGAGGATCCGCATCACGATCTTCTCGCCGAAGATCGTCGGCAGCGTGGAGACGCGGAGGTCGATCTCCCGGCTCGAGTAGCGGATCTTGATCCGCCCGTCCTGGGGGAGCCGGCGCTCGGCGATGTCCAGGTTGGACATGATCTTCACGCGGGAGAGCAGCGCGGCCTCGAGCCGCTTCGGCGGCGCCATCATTTCCTGCAGCACGCCGTCAATGCGGTAGCGGACCCGGAACACCTTTTCGTATGGCTCCAGGTGGATGTCGGAGGCCCCCCGGCGGATGGCGTCGGTCAGGATGAGGTTGACCAGCTTGACGACCGGCGCCTCCTCGGACGCGTCCTTCAGCTCGAAGATGTCGACCTTTGACGGCGCGACATCCTCTCCGCCTTCCACGACCTCCACGTCGGGGGCTTCCCCCTCCATGGCGGTGATGACCTCGCTGAAGGCGGAGGCTTGCGGCTCGTACAGGCGCTCGATGGTCTGGCGGATGGCCCCCTGGGAGGCCACCACCGGGAGGACCTGGAGGTTCGTCATGAAGGCGACATCGTCGAGGGCGAAGACGTTCGTCGGGTCGGCCATGGCCAGCGTCAGGGCGTTGCCCGTCCGCTTGACGGGAAGCACCTCGTACTTCTTGGCGATCTGGGCCGGGACGAGCTTGACGACCTCGGGGTCGATGTCGAGTTGGGAGAGCGTGATGGAGGGGATGCCGTACTGCCGGGACAGGAACCCGATCAACTGGTCTTCCTGGATAAGCGCGAGCCGGACGAGGATCGAGCCGAGCTTCTCGTTCGAGCCCTTCTGCTCGGCGAGCGCGCGCTGGAGGTTTTCCTGGGTGATCAGGCCCTCGTTGACGAGGAGATCCCCCAGGCGCCGGCTAACTGGCTGTCCGACTTTGCTTTCTGCCATGAACTGCTGTCACCCTACCCGAGTGTCATTCTCGCTAGTTTACCGCAGGCGGGCCGGTCTAGGTATTTGGAAATCCACGTGGCGCAAAGACAGGTTCCCGCATTCGGCCTCGGAATGTGCAGGGAGGATGCCAGCAACAGTCGAAAATTGTAACAATCAGGAAACATTAAATTTTTAGACTTTTTATGCCCGAAATCTTCGCTGGATTATGCCGTTGTGACACAATAATGGACCGACATGTCACAGCGGGAACCGTTACACCAGCCTCTTCAGCGTGTCCGTAAAGGCCTTCCACGCCTCTTCTTGATACAGCACAAACGCGATCTTGCGGAGGCTGGTGGTCCCCTCTTTGAGGTGGGCCACTACGGCGCCGAGCATCGCCTCGGCGGCCGCAGCGGCCGGAAAGCCCCCAACCCCGGTGCCCAGGGCGGGGAAGGCGATGGAGGTGAGCTTGCGCTTGTCGGCCAGGGCCAAGCTCGAGCGGGTCGCCTGGGCGATCTTCGGGGCGTCGGGCTTCAAATCCTGACCCATGGCAGCCGCGTGGATGACGTGGGTGGCGGGAAGGTTGCCGGCGGTCGTGATCACGGCCTCCCCCGCCTCGATCGGACCCTGGCGGACCGCTTCTTCCTCGATGATCACTCCGCCCTTTCGCTTGATGGCCCCGGCGACACCCGCTCCCATCCAGAGGTGAGAGTTGGCGGCGTTGACGATGGCGTCCACCTCCCAGTCGGTGAGATCTCCCCGCTCGATGACAACGTCGGTATTCCCGATCCGCGCCTTCATGGCCGCCCGCTCTCCGATCCGCCCGCGTCCCTCTCCCGAGCCTTTGCCGCCTCCCAGGATCGGTCCATCTGCTCCAGGGGGGCCTCCGAGGGGCTCTTCCCCTCGGCGGCGAGGGCGCCTTCCATGAGCATGAAGCGGCGGCGGAACTTGTCCGCCGCTCGCCGGAGGCATCCTTCCGCGTCCAGACCGCGCAGGCGCGCGACGTTGACGACGGCGAAGAGCAGGTCCCCCAGTTCCTCCTGGAGGTGGGCGCCGTCGCCGCCGGCGAGGGCTTCGTTGACCTCCCCGACCTCTTCTTTGACCTTGGCCCACGCCCCCGCCGGGTCCTTCCAGTCAAAACCGGTGCGGGCCGCCTTCTCCTGGAGGCGCTGGGCCCGGAGGAGCGCCGGCAGGCTCTGCGGCACGCCGTCCAGCACGGAGCGGGGCGCCCCGCCCTGGGTCGCTTCCTCGTGCTTGATGCGTTCCCACTGGGAAAAGGCCTCCCCGGCGGTGGAGACCTTCGCTTCGCCGAAGACGTGAGGATGGCGCCGCACCATTTTTGCGACCAGCCGCTCGAGCAAGTCGGCCATGCTGAACTCGCCCAGCTCGCGGGCGACCTGTGCGTGGAACACCACCTGAAAGAGCACGTCCCCCAGCTCCTCCATCATGGCGTCCCGCTTGCCGCCTTCGAGCGCCTCGAGAGCCTCATAGGCCTCTTCGATCAGGTAGGGTGTGAGCGAGACGTGGGTCTGCTCGCGGTCCCAGGGACAGCCCTGCTCTCCCCTGAGACGGGCCATCACGTCGAGGAGGGAGTCAAAGAGGGTTCCGGGAGAGTCGGCCATGTCCGGCACCTGGGAATGGTAAGCGCATTATACACAAGGGGAAATCCAGGCTCCAAGCCTATTGGTCCCGCGCCTTGTTCCGCCTCCGCTCGGTGTGGTAGGCTCGGAGCGTTGCCTCCCCAGGACGCCTCCGAGGAAGGGTTTACCGTCAGAGATCGCCGGGGCCGGGGCGTCGAGCCCGAAGCCGCCCAGCCTCTTGAGCGCGCCGCCCCCGTCCCGCGGGAAGGGGTTCCCGCGTCGCCGGGAGCTGCCGAGGTGGCGCCGGAGGCGGATCTCGCCGCGCTGTTCCTCCTGCTGGCGAACTCGGCCCTCTTTCAACTGGGCGAGGGCACGGAGACGGCGGCGGAGGCGGCCCCCGTGGACCTGGCCCAGGCTCAATTCAGCATCGACCTGTTGCGGCTGCTGAGGGAAAAGACCGAGGGGCACCGGTCGCCCGACGAAAGCCGGCTTCTCGAAGGGATTCTCTACGACCTGGAGATGCGCTTCGTCCGGGCGGCGCGCTCGCGCTGACCCTGGGCAGGAATTACGGTCTCGGCGTGATGACCACCCTTCCCTGCTCGATTGTGATGCCGTCCACCGCCGGCGGTAGCTGCCACCGCAGTAGGGACTCTCGCTTTCCGCCGAGCATCCACGACAGGACCCAGGAACCCAGGTCCTGATTGCCCAGGCTGAAGTCGCTGACGACGAGTTGCCCATACGGGCGCTCGGTTCCGGATCGCCGCTTCTGCACCTGGATGGTCCCGCTCAACGTCACCCAGACGGGACGCTCCAGCGCGGAGGGGGGGAGGTACTCTGCCAGCAGGGGAAAGGGGAACCCCTGGAAGAGGTTGACGACTGTCGTCCGACCCTGCACCTCGATCGTGCCCGGCAGGAGCCGAACGACGATCGGCGAGAAGGGGAGGTCCGCGCTCTCTTCCAGGTGCCGGGCCAGGAAGGCGTTCACCTCGCGCTCGGTGAGCACCACGGGCTCCGCGGAGCGCTTGGAGTCCCGTGTGGCCAGTTCGAACAGCTTTTGCTGGGCTCGGTAGCCGTCAGAGGGGGTGTATTCGACCCTGGGGATAACCGGCATGTCGAACACCGACCCCGCGTAGTAAAGCGCTGCCGCCCCCCCGATGAGGGCCACGGCCAAGATCAGAAGCAGGACAAAACAGCCCATACATCCGAACTTCATAACCGCACCCTAGCACCGGCGCCTTGTAAAGATCAATAAAAAAAGGGAATATTGCCAGCAACCCGAATTTTATGGGGAGTACTTGACAAGCTTAGACTCATAAGATATAAGGTAATAAGGCTCAAGCATGAGCCAAAATTCAGTCGCTATGCAAGGAGGAGATCCGTATGACGTTGGAGCGTTGGCATTCGTTCGGACATGGACGAGACGAAGGATGACCTCGTCGTTTCGTTGGAGCTCCCCGGCGTCAGCGAAAAGGAGATCCAGGTTTCGATCACGGACGACGTCCTGACGCGCCGTTCTTTAATCGGAGAAAAGGAGAACCTCCATGGCGAAGGTAATCGGCATCGACCTGGGGACGACGAACTCCGTGGTGGCGGTGATGGAAGGCGGTGACCCCACGGTCATCTCCAACCAGGAAGGGAGCCGCCTCACCCCGTCGGTGGTGGGGTTCACCAAGGACGGGGAAATCCTCGTCGGGCAGGTGGCGAAGCGCCAGGCCATCACCAACCCCGAGAACACGGTCTTTTCCATCAAGCGCTTCATGGGGCGCCGGTACGATGAGGTGCTGCAAGAGACCAAGCTCGTCCCGTACAAGGTCATCAAGGCGGATAACGCGGACGCGCGCGTCGAGGTGCGCGGCAAGGTGTACTCGCCCCCGGAGATCTCGGCCATGATCCTTCGCAAGCTCAAGGAGGCCGCCGAGGCCTACCTCGGGGAAAAGGTCACCAAGGCGGTCATCACCGTCCCGGCCTACTTCAACGACAGCCAGCGTCAGGCTACCAAGGAGGCGGGGCAGATCGCCGGCCTGGAGGTGCTCCGGATCATCAACGAGCCGACCGCCGCGGCGCTCGCCTATGGGATGGACAAGAAGAAAGACGAGACCATCGCGGTGTATGACCTGGGCGGCGGCACGTTCGACATCTCGATCCTCGAGATCGGCGAGGGCGTGTTCGAGGTGAAGGCCACCAACGGCGACACGCACCTGGGGGGCGACGACTTCGACCAGCGGGTGATCGAGTGGATCGCCGAGGAGTTCAAGCGGGAGAACGGCATCGACCTGAAGAAGGACCGGATGGCGCTGCAGCGGCTGAAGGAAGCCGCGGAGAAGGCCAAATGCGAGCTGTCCACGACGCTCCAGACCGAGATCAACCTTCCCTTCATCACCGCCGACGCCAGCGGGCCCAAACACCTCGTGCTGACGCTGACGCGCGCCAAACTCGAATCGCTGGTGGCCGAGCTGATCGAGCGCACCCTGGGTCCCTGCCGGCAGGCCATGCAGGATGCGGGCGTCACCCCGAAGGACATCGACGAGGTGATCCTGGTGGGCGGTCAGATCCGGATGCCGAAGGTCCAGGAGATGGTGAAGGCCCTCTTCGGGAAGGAGCCGCATAAGGGCGTGAACCCGGACGAGGTGGTGGCAGTGGGCGCGGCGGTGCAGGCGGCGGTCTTGACCGGCGAGGTGAAGGACCTGCTCCTGCTCGACGTCACGCCGCTGTCGCTCGGCATCGAGACGCTCGGGGGCGTAATGACGAGACTCATCGAGCGCAACACCACGATTCCCACAAAAAAGTCCGAGGTCTTCACGACCGCCGCCGACAGCCAGACCTCCGTGGAGGTGCACGTGCTCCAGGGCGAGCGGCCCATGGCGCGCGACAACCGGACGCTGGGCAAGTTCCACCTGGTTGGGATCCCGCCCGCCCCGCGCGGCGTGCCGCAGATCGAGGTGACATTCGACATCGACGCGAACGGAATCGTCAACGTGTCGGCCAAGGACACGGCGACCGGCAAGCAGCAGAACATCACGATCACGGCCTCCTCCGGCCTCAGCAAGGAGGAGATCGACCGGATGATGAAGGAAGCGGAGGCGCACTCGGCCGAGGATGCCCAGCGCAAGCAGGAGATCGAGGCCCGCAACCAGGCGGACTCGCTGGTCTACACGACCGAGCGCACCCTCCGGGAGCATGGCGACAAGGTTCCCGAGGGCGAGCGCAAGGCCGTCGAGGATGCGCTCAACGAGGCCCGCGAGGCGCTGAAGGGAGACGACATCAACCGGATCACGCGCGCCCAGGAGAGCCTGATGAAGGCCTCGCACAAGCTGGCGGAAATCATGTACCGCGAGGCTCAGCCCAAGGCCGGGGCCACCAGCGCCGAAGGCGGGGCGACGGGTCAGGCGAAGTCCAAGGCCCCCGAGGGGGACGTGGTGGATGCCGAGTTCGAGGATCTCGGCGAGAAGAAGTAAATGAGGCGGGACTACTATGCGGTGCTGGGCATCGGCATCGGCGCCAGCCAGCGGGAGATCCGCCAGGCCTACCGCCGGTTGGCCCGCCAGTACTCCCCCGACGTCAACTTGTGGGATGTCGAGGCGCAGGGGCTGTTCGACGAGATCTCTGAGGCCTATCGGATTCTCAGTGATCCCGGTGGGCGCTCTTTGTACGATCGCTTCGGCCACCGCGCATTCCGCCGCCCAGCGGCCGAGGCGCCTGGGCAGCGGGGGGACGATGTGTACGTCCCCGTGGAGCTCTCGTTTGCCGATGCGGCGCGCGGCGTCGGGCTGACGCTGAGCGTGGAGCGCTTCGGGTCGTGCCAGGAATGCGCGGGGGCGGGGTGCCCAGCGTGCCGAGGCCGCGGCCTGCGGCCGGAGGTCGCGGAGGTGCCGGTTGCGTTCCCCCCGGGGGTAGACACCGGGGCGCAGCTCCGCGCGCCGGGGGAGGGCCATGCGGGGCCGTTCGGCGGCCCGCGGGGCGACCTGATCGTGATCACGCGCGTCGCGGAACATCCATTCTTCATCCGCAAGGGGGACAACATGCACTGCGAGGTGCCCGTGACGCTTGGCGAGGCGGTGCTCGGCGCACGGATTCGGGTGCCGACGCTCGACGGCGAGACGGCACTGGTCCTGCCGCCCGGCACCCAGAGCGGCCAGGTGTTCCGCCTCCGCGGCAAGGGCATGCGGCGTCTGCACGGCGAGGGCGCCGGGGACCTGTACGTCACGGTTCGCGTGAGCATCCCACGAGGGCTGGATGCGCGGACCCAGGGGATCTTCCGCGAGCTCGAGCGTCTGCTGCCGGAAACGCCGCGCGCCGGCTACGAGCGCTTTCGAGGGGGGACAGCGTGACGAACAGGGGCAAGCCGCTCTACATGATCGGCGTGGTGTCCGACATGCTCAAGCTTCACCCTCAGACCCTGCGGTTCTACGAGAAGAAGGGCTTGATCCAGCCGAGCCGCACCGTGGGCCGAACCCGGATGTACTCCGCGGAGGACGTGGAGGAAATTTCCCGCGTCGTCCGCCTCACGCGCGACCTCGGAGTGAATCTCGCGGGGGTCGAGACCATCCTAAAGATGAGGCGCCGGATGCTGGAAATGCAGAAGCAGATCGAGGACCTGCTGGCCTATGTCCGCGAGGACGCCGGCCCATCCCGGGAGCACCGGGATCGGGGACCCGGCGAGGCGCTGGTTCGCGCGGCCTCAGGCCAGCTGCGCCCGCTCGACGTGTTTTGACGGTAGGGGGCCGACCATGACCGCACAGTCCACGATGATGCTCCCCGATCTCTTGTCCATCCTCCCTCTCCGGGACACGGTGCTCTTTCCCCAGGCCGTGCTCCCGCTGGCCGTAGCGCGCGTGCCGTCGGTGCGCCTCGTGGATGACGCCCTCGGAGGCTCCCGCCTCATCGGCGTGGTCACGCAGCTCGATCCGGCCGTCGAGGAGCCCGAGCCCGACGATCTGCACGCCGTCGGCACGGCGGCCCTGATCCACAAGGTGCTGAAGCAGCCGGACGGGACGCTCCGTCTCGTGGTGCAGGGGATCGCGCGCTTCCGGATCGCCGAGATCGTGCAGCGGGAGCCGTTCCTCCGGGCGCGCGTCGAAGAGGTCGTGGAGGCAGAGCCTGCGGCGGGGGACCTCGAGGTCGAGGCGCTGACCCGCAGCGCCGCCAACCTCTTCCAGAAGATCATCTCGCTATCGCCCATGCTGCCGGACGAGCTCGCTGGCGTGGCCCTCAACATCGCCGACCCCGGCCGCCTGACCGACGTCATCGGCGCCTCGCTGCCGACCCTCGGCTCGGCCACCAAGCAGGATCTTCTCGAGACGGCCGATGTCAGGCGGCGGCTCGAGACGCTGATCGCGGCGCTCACGAAAGAGACCGAGGTGCTGGAGCTGGGCTCCAAGATCCAATCCCAGGTCCAGTCGGAGATGTCGAAGACCCAGCGCGAGTACTACCTGCGCGAGCAGATGAAGGCGATCCAGAAGGAGCTCGGCGAGGGCGACGAGCGCAGCCAGGAGATCGGCGAGCTGCGCCAGAAGATCGAGGCGGCCGGGATGTCCGAGGAGGCCCGGAAGGAGGCCCTCCGCGAGCTCGACCGCTTGGCTAAGATGCCGCCGGCGGCGGCCGAGTACACCGTGGCGCGGACCTACCTCGACTGGCTGATCGCGCTTCCCTGGCAGAAGGAGACCGCCGATCAGCTCGATATCGCCCGGGCGCGGGGGATCCTGGACGAGGACCACTGGGGGCTCGAGAAGGTGAAGGACCGGATCCTGGAATACTTGGCCGTCAAGAAGATCCGGCCCGGCGGGAAGGACCCGATCCTTTGCTTCGTGGGCCCGCCCGGGGTGGGGAAGACCTCCCTCGGCAAATCGATCGCGCGCGCGCTCGGCCGAAAATTCGTGCGGATCTCGCTCGGCGGAATCCGCGACGAGGCCGAGATCCGCGGCCATCGCCGCACGTATATCGGCGCGCTCCCGGGCCAGATCGTCCAGGGGCTCCGGCGGGCCGAGTCGAAGAACCCCGTGTTCATGCTGGACGAGGTCGACAAGCTGGGGATGGACTTCCGCGGGGACCCAGCCTCGGCGCTGCTCGAGGTGCTGGACCCCGAGCAGAACAGCACGTTCCGGGATCACTATGTAGACGTGTCCTTCGACCTTTCCAAGGCGCTGTTCATCACGACGGCCAATATCCTCGACCCGGTGCCGCCGGCCCTGCGGGACCGGATGGAGGTGCTGGAGCTCCCGGGGTACACGGAGGAGGAGAAGGTCGCCATCGCGCGGCGGCACCTGATCCCCAAGCAGACCGCCGAGCACGGCCTCGGCGCGGGGGAGCAGATCGAGTTCATCGACGACGCGTTGCGGCTCTTGATCCGGAACTACACGCGGGAGGCCGGGCTCCGGAACCTGGAGCGGGAGATCGCGACCCTGTGCCGGAAGGTGGCCCGCCGGCGCGCCGAAGGGCGGGCCGACACGGTTACCATCTCGCCGGAAGTCGTCACCGAGTTCCTGGGGGCGCCGAAGTATCTTCTCGAGGAACTGGAGGAGCGGACCCGGGTGCCGGGCGTCGCCGTCGGGCTGGCGTGGACCGCCGCGGGCGGCGATATCCTCTTCGTGGAGGCGAGCCGCATGAAGGGCGGCAAGACGCTGTCCCTCACCGGCCAGCTCGGCGACGTCATGAAGGAGTCCGCGCAGACCGCGCTCTCCTGGGTCCGCTCGCACGCCCCCGACCTGGGGATCCCCTCGAACTTCTGGGAGTCCTCCGACATTCACCTCCACGTCCCGGCGGGCGCCATCCCCAAGGACGGGCCCTCCGCGGGCGTGACGATGGTGACCGCCCTGGTCTCGCTCCTCCGGGGCCGCTCCGTGCGCCCCGACCTCGCCATGACGGGCGAGATTACCCTCACGGGCCGCGTCCTTCCGGTCGGCGGAATCAAGGAGAAGGTGCTGGCCGCCAAGCGCGCCGGGGTCAAGACCGTGATCCTGCCGAAGCGGAACGAGAAGAATCTTCTGGAAGATATCCCGCCGGCGGTCCGGGAGTCCATGACCTTCCACCTGGTGGAGAGCATTCCCGAGGCGATCGCCCTGGCGTTCACCGAGTTGCCGGACCGGTCGGAGCCCGGGGTGCCGAGCCAATTGGCCGAAGTGCTCACCCGCCCGACGGCTTTCTGACACCGAGCCGAGGCTAACCTCTCGACTTCTCGATCCGTCGCCCCTGGCACGTCCCTTGCTTTTAGATCAGCTTCCAAAAACTTGACAGGCCGGAGCGCGGCCTACTACGATGGAGCGTACTGTGCAACGCTCGTTCCTTTCTCTGTTCATTGCGGCGCTGGGATTCCTGGGCTGGGCCGACCCGGCGCCGGCGTCGTCTTTTCGGATGGTGGACAAGGATGGAGTGGTCCACCTCACCAACGCTCCCACCAATTCCCGCTACCGCCCCCAGCCCGACTGGAGCGGCACGGCGTCGGGCTGGCTGGCGATCCCAGACGCCGTGCGGGGGCGGTACGCCCAGGAGATCGTGGACGCGGCTGACCGTTACGGCCTCGACCCGAGCCTCGTCCAGTCGGTGATCCGGGTCGAGTCGGCCTTCAACCCGTGGGCGGTCTCGCGCAAGGGGGCGCGGGGGCTCATGCAGCTCATGCCCAAGACGGCATCCTCGCTGGGGGTCCGTGACGCCTTCAACCCGGCCCAGAACATCGACGGCGGCGTGCGCCACCTGCGGAGCCTGATGGATCGCTACGAGGGGAATCTGCTGCTGGCGCTGGCCGCCTACAACGCCGGCGCCCAGGCCGTCGATTGGTACCGGGGGATCCCGCCGTACCCCGAGACGCAGCAATATGTCCGGCGCATCCTCTCCCTCTACGGCGGAGGCTCGGGCGCGGGCGCCTCCCAGATCATCTACCGGTACGAGGACTCTCAGGGCAGCATCGTCTATACGAACATCCCGCCCGTTTTTCCCAGCCGTTAGCGCGCCCGCCCGGCCTCAGGCGCGGCGCCAGACCAGGTCCAGGAACCGATCCAGGAAGCCGTCGTTCACGAAGACGTCCACGGCCTCGCGGGTGGACCGGTGATCCATGCCCCAGATGGCGGCGCGCTTGCCGGACTCCGGGTTCATCTGGATGAAGAGCTGCTGGTCCCGCGTGAACGCCACCGGCAGGTCCTCGTAGATCTGCGCCGTGAAGGCGTTGACGCCGGGACCGCCGATGGAGATGGCGGGAAAGAACTCGGCCATTTCCTGATTCATCACCCACATGTCCGTGAGGACCACCGCCGAGCGGTTCTCCGCCCCCCCGGCGCGCGAGTTGACGAGACCCTTCAGTTCGTACGCGATGGGCCGATCCTCCTCTTCGGGCAGGATGCCGTACCCCACCACGATGAGGATCGTGGAGCGGATGTCGAAGTAGCGGGCCATTACCTGATCAAATTGGCGAGGACGCGGAAGTCGTCCGTGTCGGCTTTCTGGAGGAGCTGGAAGAGGACGCTTTCGGTCGTGGTGATGACTGCGCCGGCCTGCCGGAGCTGTTCCACGCCCATCCGCCAGCTCCCCTGGGTGCGCGAGGTCACGGCGTCGGCCGCCACGTGCACCGTGTAGCCATCCGCCAGGAGGTCGAGGCCGGTCAGTAAGACGCAGACATGGGCCTCGATCCCCGCCAGGATCACCTGCCTCCGACCGGCCGCCCGGAGCCGCGCGCTGAACCCCTCGGCGTCGCAGCAGGAGAACGCCACCTTTTCGACCGGCTCCACGGGCCCGAGCGCCTCCTTGAGCTCTGGCAGCGTGTGACCGAGCCCCTTGGGGTACTGCTCGGTAATCAGGATCGGCAGGCCGAGTCGCCGGGCAGCCGTCGCGAGCACCTTGAGGTTCTTCACCACTTCCTCCCGGTGCTCGGCGTCCATGGCGGCGAAGAGCCGTTCCTGCACGTCCACGACGACGAGGGCACTCCCGTCGCGAGTGAGCTTCATCGGGTGCGGCATGCCTCCCTCCTCGCGGAACCATCAGAGCCACCGATCGAGGCCCCGGTACTGGATCGCCTCGGCAAGGTGCTCGGCGGCTATTGTCTCACGACCCTCCAGGTCCGCAATAGTGCGCGCCACCTTCAAGATCCGGTCGTGGCCGCGGGCCGAGAGCCCGAGCCGCTCCACGGCCAGGGCGAGGAGCTTCTGCCCCTCGGCGGGGATGGCGCAGAATCGCCGGAGCTGGCCGGCGCTCATGCGCGCATTCACGCGGGTCGCCGATTTCGCGAAGCGTTGCCCCTGGATCGCGCGCACGGCGAGGACGCGCTCGCGGATAGCCGCCGACGTTTCCCCGACCGCGTCCTGGGAGAGCTCGCGAAAGGGGACCGCCGGGACGTCCAGGTGGAGGTCGATCCGGTCCAGCAAAGGGCGCGAGAGGCGGGCCAGGTAGCGCTCGCGCTCGCCGGGAGTGCAGAGGCAGGCCTGGAGGCTGGGGCAGCCCCGGCGGCAGGGATTGGCGGCCCCCACGAGCTGGAAGCGCGCGGGAAAGCGCGAAGCCCCCGCGGCGCGCGCCACGACTACGGCGCCGTCTTCGAGGGGCTGGCGGAGGCCTTCGAGCACGTGCTGGGAAAACTCGGGCATCTCGTCCAGGAAGAGCACGCCCGAGTGCGCGGCACTCACTTCCCCCGGGTGGGGTACGCTCCCGCCGCCGATGAGGCCGGCCTCCGAGATCGTGTGGTGGGGCGCCCGGAAGGGACGAACCCTCAGCAGCCCTTCGTTGGGAGCCAGGAGCCCGGCCACGCTCCACACGGTGGAGACCTCGATGGCTTCCTCCAACGCGAGGGGGGGCAGGATCGTGGGAAGCCGACGGGCGAGCATGGTCTTTCCCGCGCCGGGGGGCCCGATCATGAGGACGTTATGGGATCCGGCGGCGGCGATCTCGAGCGCCCGCTTGGCGTGGGCCTGGCCCCGGACCTCGGAGAAGTCCACGTCGTCCGCGCTCGCCTGACCGGCCAGCGCCTCGGGGTCCACGCGGGCCGGCTCGATCGCCCGCCCGCCGGCCAGCCACTCGACCGCCTCGCTCAAGCGTCGAAGCGGGAGGGCCGTGAGGGTGGCGACCACGGCAGCCTCGCGGCAGTTCGCGGCGGGGAGGAGGAGGCCGTCGAGCCCTTCGCGGCGGCAGGCGAGCGCGATGGGGAGGACGCCCCGGACGGGCTGGACCTCGCCGTCGAGTGAGAGCTCGCCGATCAGGAGGAAGCGCCGGAGGGCGTCGCCCTTGACCAGCCCCGTGGCGGCGAGGATCCCCAGCGCGATCGGGAGGTCGAAGGCCGCCCCTTCCTTCCTGAGATCGGCGGGGGCGAGGCTGACGGTGATGCGCTCCATGGGGAAGGTGTAGCCCGCATTCCGGATCGCGCTCCTGACGCGGTCGCGGCTCTCCCGGATGGTGGAGTCGGGGAGCCCGACCATGTTGAAGGCGGGCAGGCCCGACGCGACGTCCACCTCCACGGAGACGAGCGCGGCCTCGATCCCGGTCACGGCGGCCGAGAGCACCCGGGCCAGCATGGCCGCGATTGTCTGGCGCTGATCCTCTGGCGTCAACGTCCAGAATCCGATACATTGCTCGGGGCGCAGCCCCTGGAGGTAAACATGAAGATCCGAGCAGCCGGCCTTGTCACCACCGTCGCCCTCGGCCTCCTTTTGGCGCCGCTGGCCACCCAGGCCCAGCCGCCAGGAAAGGCGCCCCGGATAGGGTTCCTCGGGAACTCCACCGCGGCCCTGGAGGCCAATCTCGTCGGGCCATTCCGCGACGGATTGCGCGAGCTGGGTTACGTCGAAGGGCAAAACGTCCTGATCGAGTATCGATGGGCTGAAGGGAAGTATGACCGGTTTCCCGCTCTCATCGCCGAGCTGATCGCCCTGAAGGTGGACGTGATCGTGACCGCCGGCACGCCCGCCACCCTCGCCGTCAAGAAGGCCACAACCTCGGTGCCCCTCATCATGATCGCCGTCGGCGATCCCGTGGGCACGGGTATCGTCGCGAGCCTCAACCGGCCCGGTGGGAACATCACCGGGCTGACCTCGATCTCACCGGAACTGGAAGGGAAACGGCTGGAGCTGCTCAGGGAAGTGGTTCCCAAACTCTCGCGCGTCGCCGTGCTCTGGAATCCGGTGAGTCCGTTTCAGGTGATCGCGGAGAAGGAGGTGCGGGCTGCAGCCCAGGTGTTGAGGATGAACGTGATGTCCCTGGGGGTGCGGACCCTGGAAGAGCTCGAGGACGCGCTCGCCGCACTCGCCAGGGAGCGGCCGGGGGCGCTCCTCGTGCTGGCGGATCGCCTGTTCCTTCATAACCGCGCGCGCATCATGGAGTTCGCCGCCCAACACCGCCTGCCCGGGGTGCATGCGTACCGGGAGTTGGTCGAGGCGGGCGGGTTGATGTCCTATGGGCCGAGCTATGGGGGCATGCACCGGCGCGCCGCCTACTACGTGGACAAGATTCTAAAAGGTGCCAAGCCCGCCGACCTGCCCGTGGAGCGACCAGCGACGTTCGAGCTGGTCGTCAATCTCAAGGCTGCAAAAGCCCTGGGCCTTGCGATGCCGCAGTCCGTTCTCCTCCGGGCGACGGACGTGATCCAGTAAGCGAGCGGATACACCCTACAGAACCAGGACGATGTAGGCCGTCGCGATGTGGTCGAGCAGCCACCAGGAATACGGCAGCCACACTTCGCTCTCGGCATAGACCGCGCCCGAGGCCGCCGCGCCAAGGACCAGCACGAGAAGCCAGTCGGGCAACCCCACGAGGCGAACGAGCGGGCCCAGGGTGATCGCGAGGATCACCATGACGAACAGGAGCATGAAGAGCGCGACCATGCCGGCGAGCGGGGTCAGCAGGAGCAGCGAGACCAAGCCGACGAGGGCTTCCGCTTGGAGGAGGCTGGCATCCCGACCGACGTTGAGCAGTCCCGGCTGGTGTTGAAGCCGCTGGATCGCTTCGTCGATCGGCCCCCACGACCACAGGCTGAGGTAGGCGACCACAAAGAGGGGTCCAACCAACAGAAGGACCCAGTGGGTCCACCGCCACGGCAAGAGATTGAAGATCTGCGATCATCTTAAGTCCGCGCAACCACCAGCACAAAATTTCACCGGCCGCCTCCCCTGTCGCTTCGTCGGCTGAGGCGAGACAATCTCCCGCTTTTCGTTTATGCTCCTTGCCGGGAATAGTTCCCGGGGAGGAGTCTCTCATGCGACTGGCCGACAAGGTGGCGATGGTGACGGGCGGGGGGAGCGGGATCGGGCGGGGGATCGTCCGTTGCATGGCCCGGGAGGGCGCGGACATCGTCATCCCGGACATCCAGGCGGCCAACGCCGCCCGGGTGGCCGACGAGGTGAAGGGGCTCGGCCGCCGGGCCCTGGCCCTCGAGTGCGACGTGACCCGGCAGACGGATATTGACCGTATCGTCAGCAAAGCGCTTGAGACCTTCGGCAGGCTGGACATTCTCGTGAACAACGCCGGCGTCGCCTCGCGCCCCGGGATGCCCTTCACGAACAACACGGAGGCGGACTGGGACCAGGTCTTCGCGGTGAACGTCAAGTCCATTTTCCTGCTCGCGAAGGCCCTAGCCCCCCACTTCATGGAGCGGCGGCAGGGGCGGATCATCAACATCGCCTCCATCGCGGGGCCGATCGCGGCCGTGACGATGCCACCCTACAGCGTGTCGAAGATGGGGGTGATCACCTTCACCCGGATCCTCGCCAAGGAACTGGCCCCGTACGACGTCACGGTGAACGCCCTCTGCCCGGGGGTGCTCTGGACCGATTTCTGGCAGGGGCTGGCGGCCTACATCGCCGAAACGAATCCCGCCTTCAAGGGGATGACGCCCCGCCAGGTGTTCGACAAGCGGGTGAAGGATCTGATCCCGATGGGGCGGGAGCAGACGCCGGAGGATATCGGCTGGGCGGCCGTCTTCCTGGCCTCGGACCAGGCGCGGAACATCACGGGGCAGGCGCTCAACGTCGATGGCGGCACCGTCATGCAGTAGTGCCGTGGCGATAACCGTCGCACGACCCGCTTCGCGGGTGCCCGCCAAGGATCGCCTTCGGCGACTGATCATCGCTCGGTCGTCGGCGGTCGTTCCTTTGCGGGCGCCGAGTCCCGCCGCAGGCGGGCTTGGCCGTACGCCTCCGGCCGCCTCCTCCCTCGGGCCTCCCGCACCTTCGGTGGGTACCCGGCTCGGTTCTCGCCACGGCACGAGACACGTCGGACTCAGGAGACTGGCTGATGAGCGGATTTGACCTGAAAGGCAAGGTGGCCATCGTCACGGGCGGCAACGGCGGGATCGGCTTGGGGATGGCCCGGGGGCTGGCCGCGGCGGGGGCGAGCGTGGCGGTGGCGGCGCGCGATATGGCCAAGAGCGCCACCGCGGTGAAGTCGCTGGAGGCCATGGGGGCTCAGGCGTGGGCGGTCGAAGTGGACGTCAGCCTGGAATCATCCGTGACCGCGATGGTCCAGGCGGTGACCGACCGCTTCGGCCGGCTGGACATCCTAGTGAACAATGCGGGGATCAACATCCGCAAGTCGCCCGAAACCTACACGCTCGATGAGTGGCGCCGGATCCTCGACACCAACCTCACGAGCGCGTTCATGTGCTCCCAGGCCGCCTATCCCCACATGAGGAAGGCCGGCGGAGGAAAGATCATCAACGTCGGCTCGATGACATCCATCTTCGGCGCCTCCTTTGCGGTCCCCTACGGCGCCAGCAAGGGCGGGATCGTCCAGCTCACCCGGGGGCTCGCCTCCGCGTGGGCCAAGGACGGGATCCAGGTCAACGCCGTCCTGCCCGGCTGGATCGACACCGAGCTAACCCTCCAGGCCCGCAAGGACGTCCCCGGGCTCCACGACCGCGTCCTGGCCCGCACGCCTGCGGGCCGCTGGGGGGTGCCCGACGACCTCTCGGGCGTCGCGGTGTTCCTGGCCAGCCCTGCCTCCGATTTCGTCACCGGCGCCGCCATCCCGGTGGACGGGGGCTATTCCATCCAGGGCTAGGCGGGGTCAGCTAGGCGGGGTCAGGTCTTGCAATCACACATTCGCAGCCCGAGGTAGGCCGGCGTGCGCGTCCTGGTCATCGACACGATCGCTGGCGAGGGGATTGCCTATCTGCGCCAGCACGGCTTCGAGGTGGACGAGATCAAGAAGCCCTCCGCCCAGGAGCTGCCCCGGGACGTGAGGTGGTAGACCGCTCCCGGATATTGAACCCTGAGTGGGCGAGCCACGGCGGAACGCTATCAGTTGAGACGGAGGAGAGCAATGTCCAAACAATGTGACACCAGCCGCCCCCACCGGTGTCAGACACCAGTGTCTGACACCGTTTAGGGGGCGAGGGGTCGGCGGGCCTCGGCCTCCCACCAGGTCATCCCGAGGGACCGGAACAGGGCGGCGGCCTTCTCCAGCCACTTCCTCGCGGTCGCTTCGTCGCCGGCCTTCCTGGCCAGGAGTCCGAGGCTCATCCAGCACCGGCCGAGGAACGGCCTGAGGCCCAGAGCTTCGGCGAGGCGGATTGCTTCCCCCAGCCGGGCCTCTGCCTCTTCCCGCGCCGGTGGTGATTGCCGCGCCGCGATCTCGGCCAGCAGCCACTGCGCCCGCGCCTCGTTGGCTTCCTCGCGCTGGGCCTGGGAGTACCTCAGGGCTTGCTCCGCGGCCCGGCGCGCCTCGTCGAGGCGGCCGGCGAGGAGGAGGGCTTCGCCCAATCCCGCCCAGTGGACGCCGAAGTTGACGCGCGTGATGGTGGCCTCTTTCGTGCGGATCGCTTCCTCGTAAAGGGCGATGGCCTCGACCGGCCGCCCCGATAGCACATAGGCGTCCGCCAGGGCCGAGGCCGAGAGCATGATCCAGCCTGCGAAGTGCTTCTCCCGGCAGACCTGAAGGGCCGCCTCCAGGATGGCGATCGCTTTCTCGAGATCCCCCCTGATGACGTACATGAGCCCCGCGCCCGTCTGGAGGAGCGCGAGGCTGTAGGGGTGGTTGGCGGCCTGCGCCACTCGGAAGCCCCGCTCGGAGAACTCCTGGGCCCGCTCGAACTCCCCCAGCCCCGCCAGCGCGCCCGCCACCCAGGCGCAGGAGACGATGTAGGGGAGTCCGGACATGCCGGGCTGCTCCGTGGTCGGCGCCCCCTCCAGCACTTCCACGTCGCGCGCGTAGTATTCCACCGCCCGGGCCATCTGGCCGAGAGAGTAGTAGCAGTGGCCGAGGTAGTAGTTCCCGATCAACCGGAGGCCGAGGTCGCCCGACTCGTCGGCCGCGCGGAGGCAGCGCTCGCCGTACTCCATCGTGCGCTCCTGCTCGCCCATGGCCCAGTGGTATTGCATCAGGAAGCTGTAGATGTTGTTGAGGTCCTTCGGGCTGCCCAGCCGCCGAGCCAGAGTCTCCGCCTCACGAAAGAGTTCGAACAGCCGATCCAGGTTCCCGAGGCGCCAGAGGGGCGCGCGCATCTGGAGCCGGAGGTCGATGGCCTGGCGGTCCCGCTCCGGGCCCTCCGGAAGATGGTCGAGCGCCTCGAGAGCCCGCTCGTAGAAGCCGACGGCCTCGCGGTCCACGCAGAGGGCCACCGCCTTCGTCCCGGCCTGGCGGAGGTAGTGGAACGCCTTGTCCCAGGCCTCGCCCTGGCCGAAGTGATAGGCGAGCTCCTCCAGCCGCTCCTCGATTCGGTCGGCATATACCTCCTCGATCGCCCGGCCGATGAGCGCGTGGAGCTCCTTGCGCTGGCTCACGAGGATCGAGGAGTAGGCGACGTCGTGGGTCAGGGCGTGCTTGAAGATATATTCCGGATCGGGGAAAAGCGTTTTCTCGTAGATGAATTCCAGGCTCTTGAGCTCGGAGAGGCACCGCTCCACCTGCTCGCGGATGTCAGAGATCCGCTTGAGCAGGCGGAGCGCAAACTCGCGGCCGACGACGGAGGCGACCTGGATGGTGCGCTTCTGCTCCTCCGCCAGCCGGTCGATGCGCGCCATGATGACGTCCTGGATCGTGTCCGGGACGTGGATGTCTCCTGCTGATCTGGCCAGGACGTACCGCCCGTTGTCGCGACGAAGCGCGCCCGTCTCCACGAGCGAGCGGACGATCTCCTCGAGGAAGAACGGGTTTCCCTCGGCCTTCCGGCTCACGATGGCCCGGACCTCGTGCGGCAGGTCCGAGGCCTCGAGGAGTCCGCGTGCCATCCGCGCGCTCTCATCCTCCGAGAGCGGCTGGAGGGCGATGCGGGAGTGGAAGGTCCGGTCACCGAAGGGCTGGGAGTAGCCGGGGCGGTACGTCAGGATGAGGAGCACCGCCGCGCCGGCGAGGCTGTCGGCCAGGAACTTCAGGTATTCCTCCGAGGCCGGGTCGATCCAGTGGAGGTCCTCGATCACCATGACAATGGGGCGCAGCTGGCTGCCCCTGAGGGCGATCTGGCGGAGGGCTTCGAAGATGCGTGGGCGCCGCTGCGCCGGATCCATGGCGGCCACCGCTGGATCCCCGGGATTCACCGACAACAGATATTTGAGGTATGGCCCGACGGTTGGGGCGTCGCCGCCCAGAAAGGTCAGTCCCCGGTCCACCTTGGCGACGATCTCGGCCTCGGAGGCCCCATCAACGATCCGAAAGTTCCGCTTCAGCATCTCGATGATCGGCAGGAAGGGAATGGACCCGCCGAAGGAGATGCACGGCCCCTCGACCCAGGTGATCTTCTCTCCTTGGAGACGACGCTTGAACTCCAGGAGGAGGCGGGACTTCCCCATGCCAGGCTCGCCCACCACGAAGACGATCTGGCCGTGGCCATCCTTCGCCAGGCCGAACGCGCGCTCCAGGGCCGCCAGCTCCTGCTCACGGCCGACGAAGGGCGTCAGCCCTTGCTCGGCCTGCACCTCCAGCCGGGTCAGCATCCCCTTGGCCCGCACGACTTCCCAGGCATCCACGGGCTCCTGACGATTCTTGACGGTGACGCTGCCGAGGGGACGGGTCTCGAAGTAACCGTGGACGAGGCGCTGGGTGGGTTCGGCCACGATGATCTGGCCCGGCTGGGCGAGCTGCTGCATCCGGGCGGCCAGATTCGTCGTGTCCCCGACGGCCGTGTAGTCCATCCTGAGGTTGTCGCCGATGGCGCCGACCACCACGAGCCCGGTGTTGAGCCCGATCCTCATACGGAAATCTACCCCGTGTTCCTGCTTGAGCCCCTCCCGGTAGTCGTGGAGAGCGCGCTGGATCTCGAGCGCCGCGTGCACGGCCCGCTGGGCGTGGTCTTCGTGGGCGATGGGCGCGCCGAAGAGCGCCATGAGGCCGTCCCCGAGGAACTGGTTTGCCGTTCCCTCGAACCGGTGGATGGCCCCGAGCATCAGCTCGAAGGCGCCGTTCATGAGGCGGTGAACCTCCTCGGGATCGAGTTTCTCCGAGATGGCGGTGAACCCGGAGACGTCGGCGAAGAGGACGGTGACCTGCTTCCGCTCGCCCTGGAGCGCCCCGCGGGCTTTCAGAATTTTTTCCGCCAGATGGGCGGGAGTGTAGGCGCTGGGTGACGCGAAGTTTTTTTCGGGTGGCGCGGCCGGCGCCAGGGGCGCCCCGCACTGGGCACAGAACCTGGCAGCCGCCGGGACCTCGGCGCCGCACTGGGGGCAGCCGGGGGCCAGCTTCTGTCCGCACTCGACGCAGAACCTGGCGGCGGCGGCGTTCTCGTGCCGGCAGCGGGGGCAGATCATCGGGTGGCTCCGATTGTACCAGGGAGGCGGTAGGCCTGGCCGGGGCTGCGCGACGCCTTAGCGGTCGAGCTCAAGGAGATACTCCTTGATGCGGCGGGCGTCGGGGGCATCGGGCTTGAGGCGGAGGTACGTCTGGAACGCCTCGCGCGACCGGTCCCGCTCCTCCTGCTGGTAGTAGAGGAAGCCGAGCTGGCGGAACGGGTCCGGATACGCGGGGTCGAGCCGGGCGGCCTCGGCGTACTCCTCGATGGCGCGCCGAACCAGGCCTTCCTTGTCGGCCAGCGCCCTCGCCCGCTGGGACTGGATCCGGTAGAGGTCACCGTAGTAGAGATGCGCGACGGGATCGCGCGGGGTGATGGCCAGCACCCGGTCGAGCTGCGCCTTGGCCAGGTTGAAGCGGCCGGCGCGGATGTCCAGCGCGGCGTTCTCCCTCACCACCGTGCGAATTCGCAGGTTGAACTCCGAGGTATCGACGATCCGGTCGGGTGCCTGGGCCTCGGCGGCGTAGCGGCTGGCGAGCAGCGCGCTGGTGGTCTCGATGCGCTCGTCCAGGCGCGGGTGGTTGCCGAAGAAGAAGTTCTCGAGGCGAGTCGGATCACCTCCGTCCTTCTTGAGCAGCTGGTAGACCCGCGAGGCCTGCTTCGGATCGTAGCCGGCCTCGACCATCCGCGCCAGGCCTTCCTCGTCGGCCTGGCGCTCGATGTCACGCCCGTACCCGTTGATGGCGGCCAGGGCCGCGAGCTGGAGCCCGAGACCGAGGATCGCGTTGGCGGTCTGGCTCAGCACCGCGGCGCCCACCACGTTCCCGCGCTCGGCCTGCTTGCCGGCCGCCACGGCCACGCCGATGCTCGCCGCGATGGCCAGCACGTTGAGCGCGATCATCTTGTTGGTGGCGTCCCGCTGGAAGCGGAGCGCGTCTCGGTTGGTCACGTGGGTCAGCTCGTGGCCGAGGACCGTGGCGAGCTGGGCCTCGTTCTCGAGCCGCGCGAGGAGCCCGGTGTGGAGGTACACCCGCCCGTTCGGCATCGCGAAGGCGTTGAGGCTGGGGTCGCGGAAGACGGTGAAGCGGAGGCCCACCCCGGCCTCCCTGACCTCGCCCCCCACCAGCCGGTCGCCGATCCGGCCCAGGTACTCCTCGAGCAGCGGGTCGTCGTAGACCTTCCCCGACTTCTCGAGTTTGGCCTCTTCCTTTTCCGCGGCCGCCCAGATCCGGCGCTCGTCCGCCTCGATCTGAAACGGCCGCCCCGCCCCGATCGGCGGCACCCTGCTGCTCGCGCAGCCGGCCAGCAAAACCGTCACGAGGCCCCACGCGACGCGCCGGAAGAATGGGTGACGGGGGCTCATCGGGGCGAATTATACCACCGGGCAAGAAATCTCTTGGGAGGCGCCCCGCCAGCCGTGGTAGGCTCACGGTGAACCCCCATGAAGGGAGGATCGAGCATGCGGTATCTAGGCATTGCCGTCATTCTGCTCACCATCGTGGGTTGTGCGTCCACGCCGCGGCGGCCGGTGCAGAGCGGCTTCGAGGACATCCCGGTTCCGAAGGGCCTCGAGTTCAAGGCGGGAAAGTCCACGATCATCGAATCCCCGAGCGTCAAGGCGGCGCGCCAGGTGTACGCCGGACGGATCGAGCCGGAAAGTCTCGGGACCGCCTTCCGGACGACGCTCGAGGCCAACGGCTGGCGGCATATCAGCTCCACCAGCGCGCCCGGTCACGGGACGACCCAGGTCTACGAGAAGGGTGGCAACTCGCTCCAGGTCCTGATCTACGAGGGTTGGTGGAACACCCTGGTGGAGGTGACGACCACCCGCGTCCTCGCCGCCCCCGGTTCCACGACCACTCGCTGACCTCTCAGCCCCGCCCCGGATTCCCCTCTCCCCACGCGGGGAGAGGTCAGCCTCTTTTCGTGTCGGCGAGACCGGTGGCGGCCGCGCGGTCCGCGATCCAGTGGAGCGTGCCGCGCTCGGGCCGCACCATGGAGGCCGGTGCGGCGTGCGAGGGCTTGCCCGCCAGCACCGCCCGGAGCCGCTCGGCCTTGTCGCTCCCGCTGACCAGAAAGAGGACGGCGGCGGCGTTGTTCAGCACAGGAAGCGTCAGCGTGATCCGGTAGCCCTTGACGGCGTCCACGTACACCGCCACCGCCAGGCGCGTGACTTCCCGGAGGGCGGGGGAGTGGGGGAAGAGCGAGGCGGTGTGGCCGTCGGCTCCCATGCCCAGGAGAATCAGATCGAACCGCGGGCGTTCGCCCCGCTTCAGGCCGAACGCCGTCTGAAGCTCGCCCGCATACTCGGCCGCCGCCAGGTCGGGGTCGGTGGCCTCGCCGCGCATCCGGAAAACGTTATCGGGGCGGACGGGAACCCGGGAGAGGAGCAGCTCCCGGGCGAGGCGGTAGTTGGAGTCGGTGTGGTCCGGCGGGACGCAGCGCTCATCGCCCCAAAACACCTGGACGCGCTCCCAGTCTACCCGCGAGCGAAAGGGCTCGGCCGCCAGCCGCGCGAAGAGGCCCTGCGGCGTCGTGCCGCCCGAGAGGCCGACGCGGAAGGTTCCGAGGTCGGCCAGCGCTTTGGTCGCGGCCCCGACGAAGCGGTCGGCGGCGTGCTCAGCCAGAGCCGCCGGAGTGGCAACAACAACGACATCCGCTACGGGCGGCGCCATCGCCGGCCATCGCGCTCGATGAAGGCATCCGCCTCCGCCGGCCCCCAGGCGCCTGCCTCATAGATCGGGATCTTCCCCCCGGCGCTCCCGCCCCACGCCTCCAGCACCGGCGTCAGGACCTGCCAGGCCACGTCCACCCAGTCGCTCCGCGCGTAGAGGGTCGCATCGCCGTGGATGGCGTCCAATAGGAGGCGCTCATAGGCTTCGGGGGGCTCGCCCCCGAAGGCGGCGCCGTAGCGGAAGTCCATGGTGACGGGGCGGATGTTGATCTCGGGGCCGGGGAGCTTCGCGCCGAAGGTCAGGGCGATCCCCTCGTCAGGCTGGAGCCGGACGACCAGCAGGTTCGGCTGGATCCGCTCGCCGGCATCGGGCCGTCGGAACAAGAGGTGCGGGGAGCCCCAGAACTGGATGGCGATCTCGCTGGCGCGCGTGGGCAGGCGCTTGCCCGTCCGGAGGTAGAACGGCACTCCCGCCCAGCGCCAGTTGTCCACGTGGAGCTTGAGGGCGGCGAAGGTCTCGCTCGTCGAATCCGGCGCGACGCCCTTCTCGTCGCGATAGCCGGGCACGCGGTGGGCCTCGAGGAAGCCGGGGCCGTACTGGCCGCGGACGGCCGCCTCGTCCACCTTGTCGGAGGGGATGGGGCGGATGGCGCGCAGCACTTTGGTCTTCTCGTCGCGGACGGGTTCGGCGTCGAAGGAGACCGGCGGCTCCATGGCCACCAGACAGAGCAGCTGGAGAATGTGGTTCTGGATCATGTCTCGTAGCGCGCCGGCCTCTTCGTAGTACGCGCCGCGGCTCTCCACCCCGATGCTCTCCGCCACGGTGATCTGGACGCTGTTGACGTGGTTCCGGTTCCAGAGGGGCTCGAAGATCCCGTTGGCGAAGCGGAAGACCAGGAGGTTCTGGACCGTTTCCTTCCCCAGGTAGTGGTCGATCCGGTAGACCTGATCCTCGGTGAAGACCTCCGAGACGATCCGGTTCAGCTCGCGCGCGCTCGACAGATCCCGGCCGAACGGCTTCTCGATGATGATGCGCGTCCAGCTGTTCCCTTCCCGGTGGAGCCCGGAGGTGCCCATCCGGGTGACGATGGCCGGGTAGAGGCTCGGCGGGGTGGAGCAGTAGAAGAGCCGGTTGCCGCCGGTCCCCCTGTCTCTCTCCAGCTGCCCGAGGCGCGCGCCGAGCCGCTCGTAGAGCGCGGCGTCCCCAGGATCCCCGGGGCAGTAGTAGAGGGACGAGGCGAAGCGCTCCCAGACGTGGGCCGCAGGGGGCTGGACCCGGGCGAACTCCCCCACCGCTTCCCGCATCCGGAGGCGGAAGTCCTCGTCGGACATCTCCGAGCGCGCCACGCCGAGGATGACGAACGGCTCGGGCAGCACGCGCCCCTGGAAGAGGCTCCAGAGGGCGGGGATGAGCTTTCGCTTCGTCAGGTCGCCCGAGGCGCCGAAGATGACCAGCGCGAACGGCTCGTCCGAGGGCATGGACGGTTCAGGGTCCGCCGGGACCGCTCTTGCGCACGGGATGACCGCCGAAGGCCTGGCGGAGGGCGGCCAGCATCCGGTCGGCGAACGGGTCGCCCTGTCGGGAGCGGAAGCGCCGGAAGAGCGAGAGCGCGATGGTGGGAGCGGGCACGTTTTTCTCGAGGGCGTCCTCGACCGTCCAGCGCCCCTCGCCCGAGTCCTCCACGTACCCTTTGATGCCATCGAGCCGCGGGTCGGCCCTCAGGGCCAGCTCGGCGAGCTCCAGGAGCCAGGAGCGGACGACGCTCCCCTGGTTCCAGAGGTGGGCGATGGCGGTCAGGTCCAGCTGGAACTCCGAAGCGTGGAGCAGCTCGAACCCCTCGGCGTAGGCCTGCATCAGCCCGTACTCGATGCCGTTGTGGATCATCTTGACGTAGTGGCCGGCGCCGTGGCCGCCCACGTGGGCGTAGCCGTCCGGCGGTGCCAGCGCGCTGAACGCCGGCGCCAGGCGCTCGAAGATGGGCCGCTCGCCGCCGATCATCAGGCAGTAGCCGTGCTTCGGCCCCCAGACGCCTCCGCTCGTTCCCGCGTCCAGGTAGTGGATGCCTCGCGGCTGGAGCTCGCCGGCGCGGCGCGGGTCGTCCTTGTAGTGGGAGTTTCCGCCGTCGACGATCACGTCGTTCCCGGCGAGCCGCGACGCGAGGGCCCGGATGGTCTCTTCCGTGGGCTTCCCCGCAGGCACCATGACCCACACGGCGCGGGGCGGGGTGAGGGCCCGGACGAGGTCGTCGAGGGAAGCGGCATCGGAGGCGCCTTTCGCCACGGCCGCGCGCCGGGCGTCACGGGAGAGATCATAGACGACAACGTTGTGCCCGCCAGCGAGGAGGCGCTCCACCATGCCGGCTCCCATCCGGCCGAGGCCTACGAATCCGATCTGCACGGCGGTCGGGATGCGACGGTTATCGGCACGGCGTCTAGTGGGCGGGGACGGACCGGACCAGCATTGCCGCGAACTTCTTCAGGGTCTCCACCGGGTCTTTGCCTCCCAGGTGGATCCGGATCACACGGCGGCCCTTGTTCCGGAGGGCTTGGAGGTCGCCCAGGGCCTGGGCGTTCTTCAGGACGGCGAACGAATAGGGCTCGTGAGCGTCGTCAGTCGTCAGCTGGATGAAGAGGCCGTTGGCCGCGCCGCCCTTGTGGAGCTGGCCGGTGGAGTGCAGGTACCGGGGGCCCATCCCCACCGTCACGGCGAGCTTGGTTTTGTCGCGCATCATGCGCCGCAGCTCCTGGAGCGCTTCGGGGATCTCCGGCTTGGACGGCAGGTAGGCCTGGAAGGCCAGGTAATCTCCCGGCTTCGCCAGCGCCATGTGGGCGCCGAGGCCCTCCGCCACGGTCAGAGGCTTTGTCCCAGCGCCCGTCATCAGCGCGATCCCGTCTTCCTCGCGGTCCACGGCCCACTCAGGCAGGCGGCGGCTGGTGCGATAGGCCGTGAGGAGCTTGGCGGTGATGTCCTTCGACTCCTGCACGTTGGGCTCGTCGAAGGGGTTGACCCCGAGGAGCGCGCCGATCGTGGCCGTCGCGATCTCCCAGCGATAGAACTCCGTGCCGATGTCCAGGGGGTCCCGGAGCCTGATCTTGATCACCGGGTGACCGGCCTCCTCGAGCGCGGCCAGACTGGCCTCCAGCGCGACGGCCTCGTCGGCCAGCGTCATGGCCACGAAGACGCGGTCCGGGCCATACACCGCCGGCGCGCCCAGCGGCTCGCCGTCGATTGGGATGAGGCCGCGCCCGTTCTTCCCGAGGCTCTCGGCGAGGAGCTGCTCCACCCAGACGCCGAAGGAGGCGATGCCCGGGGAAAAGACAAGCGTGACCTTGTCGCGCCCTCCCTTGGCCAGCGCCGCGAGCTTCGCCCCGAGGACGACGCCGGGATTGTCCCTGATCGGGACCGAATCGCCCGCTTCCTCCACGGCGGCGACCGCCCGGTCCAGGATTCCCGCCACATCTATGCCCACCAGGGCCGCCGGCAGGAGGCCGAAGTACGAGAGCGCGGAATACCGGCCCCCGATCGTGGGCGGATTGAGGAAGACCTTGCGAAAGCCCTGGCTCTTGGCCAGTTTCTCGAGCAGCGTCCCGCCGTCGGTGATCCCGACGAACTGGAGCCCCGGCTTTCCGCGCGAGCCCTTCTCGATCTGTTCCCGGAAGAAGGCGTAGAAGGCCATCGTCTCGGCGGTCAGGCCGGACTTCGACGAAACCACGATGAGCGTGCGCGGCAGGTTGATCTTGCCCAGCGCCGCCTTGACGGCCGACGGATCCGTCGAATCCAGGACGACGAGGTCCGGGAACCCCATCTTCGGGCCAAACGTGAGCGATAGAACCTCGGGGCAGAGGACGGCCCCGCCCATTCCGAGCAGGAGGATATGGGTGTAGTGCGAGCGGCGGACCTCGTCGGCGAACTCCTTCAGGTCGTCGGCATGCTGCCGCATCAGGGTCGGTGAGGTCAGCCAGCCGAGCCGGCTGCGAATCAGCGCCTGCTGGGCGCCGTCGTCCGTCCAGAGGGACGCGTCCTTGATCCAGAGGCTCTCGATGAACCCGCGGTCCTCGAGCGTCCGGAGCGCCTCGGAGGCCATGCGGGCGAACTGCTCCGCGGGTGCGGGAGGCGGCGGCGGTGGCGGAGGCGGCAGGGGCGGTGGGGGCGGAGCCGCAGGAGGGGCCTTGGGGGCGGGCCGGGCGGGCGCTGCCGGGCGTTCGGGCGCGACTCGGGCGGCCGGCCGCGTGGGGGGCTCCTCGGCGACGCCGGCTTCACGATCGAACTCCTGGATGAACTTCGACATCTCGTCCGCCATCGAGGGCTCCAGCGAGACGGGCTCGGGCTCCCGTGGAACAGCCTGGCGCGCGGCGGGCCGCGCGGGGGCGGAGGGGCGCTCGGGCTCTCGGCCGGCCGGCCGAACGGGGGCCGCAGGGCGCGGCGGCCGCTCCTCGACGACGGGGGCGGGGCGGGGGGCCGCCCTAGGCCTGGGCGGCGGCTCCTCTTCCCGGGGGGGCGCCGGTCGAGGGGGGGGAGGCTCGCGGCGGACGGTCTTCTCGCCGGCCCCGGCGGCGATCCCCTGCTCGAGCTCCGTGATCTTCTGGATGCGGCGCACATGCCGCTCTTCGCCGGAGAACTCGGTCGCGAGCCACTCGCGCGTGATCTCCATCGCGGTGTCCGCGTCCAGCACGCGGGCCCCCAGGCAGAGGACGTTGGCGTCGTCGTCGGCGCGGCTCTGGCGGGCCGTGAAGAGGTCGGTGCAGAGCGCGGCGCGGACGCCCCGGACCTTGTTGGCGGCGATGGCCCCGCCCACCCCGCTCCCGCACACGAGGATTCCCAGATCCACGAACCCGTTCCGCACGGCGTTGCCCACCGCGCGGGCGAAGTCCGGGTAGTCCACGGGATCGGACGAGAAGGTGCCCAGGTCCAGGACGTGGTGGCCGTCCTGCTCCAGGACCGAGATCATCGGCTCCTTGAGCGGGTGGCCTGCGTGATCGCAGCCGAAGGCCAGGCGCATCAGTCCATCTCCCCGAGCCCCTCTAGTATGTCAGGAGCGGGCCGATCCGACAAATCTGATCGTACAGGGAATACTGGCGCTTTCGGGCTTCTCCGTCCAGGGCCAGGATCAGTGGAGCCTCGGCCCGTGTCGGCCGGCCGGCGGTCATAGGCATTCTCTACGCTCTGACCGGCACTCTGTCCAGAAAATCCGTGCGGAAGGAGTACCATAGCGCTATGAGCCAGAAGCAGTGGGAACTGCTGGGCGTGAGAGGGTTGTCGGCGACCGACGAGAGCGCCGAGGAGTTCACGGGGACGTTGCTCATTCATCCCGTCGGCAGCGCCGAGCCGGTGGAGGCGATCCAGATCCGCGTAAAGCGCTCCATCCTGGCCGAGATGCAGGCCAACCTGAGTCGCCTCCTCAAGCGCTCCACGCGCTTCACCCCGCCGCCCCGCTGAGGGCGCCAGCGCTCAGCGGCTCTCGAGATCGAAGCTGAGCCCCTCGGTGCCGGGGATGAGCTGAAACGGGAGGTCGAAGGCGCCGCGCGCTTCGTCCACCAGGCGGTCGAGTGCCCGGTCGTCGTTTCCCGGGTCGTGGTGGAAGGTGGCGAGCCGCTTGACCCCCGTCGCCTCCGCGAATCGAAGCGTGTGGGTGATCGAGCTGTGTCCCCACCCCACGCGCTGCGGGTACTCGGCATCGCTGTACTGAGCATCATGGATGAGGAGGTCCGCGCCCGCCGCCAGATCGAAGCCCGAGGTCCAGTCCGGCTGGCCGGGAAAATGCCGCGCGCCGAGGGCTGGCTCGTGATCGGGCAGGTAGGCGACGGAGGTGCTGCCGTCGGTGATCCGGTATCCCACCGTCGGCCCGGGGTGGCAGACGAGGGCCGCGGTGACCGTGAGCCCGCCGATGACGAAGCGCTCAAGGGGGACGTCGTGGAGGGTGAGGCGGCACGGGAGGTCCCGGACCCGGACCGGGAAGAGCGGCGGCGAGAGGTAGCGGGAAAGGCGCGCCCGCAGGTCGAGGGTGGTCGACGGGGGCCCCCAGATATGCACCTCCTGACCGGGCTCGTCGAGGGGCCGGAAGAACCCGAGCCCCTGGATGTGGTCCATGTGGAGGTGGCTCAGGAGGAGATCCACGCGCATCTCAGGTCCCACCCGGCCGCCGAGCCGCCGGATTCCGGTTCCGGCGTCCAGGACGAGGAACGTCCCATCGGCGCCCCGCACCTCGACGCACGACGTATTCCCTCCGTAGCGAACGGTCTCCGGCCCCGGCGCCGCCACCGATCCCCGGGTCCCCCACAGCGTGACTCTCACGGGCGGCTCTCTTCCCAGAAGATGACGACCGCCCCCAGGTGTCGGGCTCCCTGCCCCTCCAGCGGGAACGCCGTGGCCGCAATCCTTCTGACGATGCCGTCGAACGCCTGGATCCGGAAGGTGCGGTGGGCGGCCTCGTGCTTCTGGAGGGCGATGACCAGCGGGCGCCCCTCGAGCGGGAGGGGCGACCCGTCCTCGGCGGTGAGCTTGACGAGGGAGTAGAACTCTTCGAGCGGGATCTGCCCCGTCTCGTCGAAGCGGCGACCGAGGATCGCCTCGGCCGGCTCGTTGTAATAGAGGAGGTTCCCGGCCGGGTCGAACAGCAGGATCGGCATGGCCAGGTAGCTCGCCAGCTGTCGCATCAGGATGAGCTCGACGGCTTTCTGGGACATATGAGCCTCCGGCCTCAGGCGACGACCCCGAGGTCGCGCAGCCAACGGATGGCCATCGCGTCGTAGCCGGCGGCGCGCAGCACCTCGTCCGTGTGCTCGCCCAGGTCCGGCGCCCGGGTCGGCGGGACCTTCGTCTGGCCCTCCACCTGGATCGGGCTCATGACGGTCCGCAGGCCCGGGATGCCCGCGCCCTCGAGGGGCGCGACCGTGCCGGTCGCCGCCATCTGGCGGTCGTCGCGAAGATCCCCGAGCCGGGCGACCGCCTCGAAGGGGATGTCAGACGCTTCCAGGGTGGCCTCCCACTGACCCCAGTCTCTCTCTCCGAACACCCCGTCGAGGATCTTGACGAGCGCGGGGGAGTTGGCGTGGCGCGCCGCCATCGTGGCGAAGCGGGAGTCGGAGATGAGGTCGGCCCGGCCGATCGCGCGCGCGAAGCGTTCCCAATCCTTGTCCTCGGTGAGCATCGTCAGGACGAGCCAGCGCCCGTCGCGGCACTGGTAGAGGTTGACGAGGGCGTTGAGGGCCTGCTCGCGCGGCGGCCGCTCGACGAAAGTGGCCCCGCACAGCAGGGCTTGGATGAGCACGCTGTTGGCCCAGGCGCCGTTGCCCATCAGCGACGTCGAGACCTTCGCGCCCCGGCCGGTGCGCTCGCGCTGGTAGAGCCCGAGCGCGATGGCGCCGAAGAGGGCCACGGCCGTGGGGTGGTCGCCCATGCCGGGCATGGAGCTGGTGGGTTGCGCGCCTGCGGCCCGCACGAGATCCATCAGGCCCGAGCGCGCCCACCAGGCGTTGACGTCGAAGCCGGGCTTGGCCGCCCCCTCGCCCACCTCGCCGTAGGCCGTGAGCAGGGCGTAGATCAGCCGCGGGTTCACGGCGGACAGGTCCTCCCAAGTGAGCCCCAGGCGGGCGAGCAGGGCCAGGGGGAAGTTCGTCAAGAAGACATCAGTCTTGGCCGCGAGCCGGAGCAGGACGTCGCGCCCCTCCGGTCTCGTCACGTCCAGCGCCAGGCTCTTCTTGTTGCGGGAGTCGAGCAGCCAGGAATAGTTGTGCTCGCTCACGGGCATCCCCGGCAGCCCGCCCAGGCCGCGATAGGGATCGCCTGTGCCGGGCGGCTCCACCTTGATCACCTCGGCGCCGAAGTCGGACATGATCGTCGCCGCCGCCGGGCCGGCGATCCAGCTCCCGACCTCCAGGACCTTGACGCCGTCGAGAACGCCCATGGAGTGCGCCAAGATTAGCCCGTGGGAGGGGAGGGGTCAAGGACGGATGAGAGCTGCCCCTTGAGGTTCGGCCGGGGACGGACGTAGAATGAACCCGCCATGCCAGGTTGCATTCGCGTGCTGAGCCCGGTGGGGGAGGTGAGGCATCACGTCCTCACGGCGCCGATGCTCCCCTCGGACCTCCGCGGGAAAACCGTCGGCTTCCTTGACAACACGAAGGCCAACTTCGACAGGCTCGTCACCGACATGGGGGGGCTCCTCCGGGAGCGCTTCGGCGTCAAGGCGATCGTCCACCGGACGAAGGCGAACGCCGCGACCCCTGCGGCCCCGGAGATCCTCGAAGAGCTGGCGAAGGCGTGCGACCTGGTCTTCGCGGGCTCGGGAGACTGAGGGTCCTGCACGTCGTGGAGTCTCCACGACGCGGTGGAGCTGGCCAAGGGCGGCACTCCCGCCGGGCTGATCGCGACCGCCACCTTCCAGCCGCTGGCCGTGAGCGAGCTCCAGGCCCTCGGCATGGGCGGCCTGCCGCTGCTCGTCATCGATCATCCGCTCGGGGGTGAGAAGCCCGAGGGCGTGCTTCGCCGCGCCCACCAGGCGGTGGAGGAGCTGGCCGCTCTCCTCGGCGTCGCGCGATGACGCTTCGCTCCGAGGTTCTCGAGCTCCCCGACTCTCCCGACGCGGTCTACCGGGCGTTCTGCGAGCGGGAGTGGTGCGACGGGTTGCCGATCATCCCTCCCACCGCCCAGCGGGTGGAGGCGATGCTCGCGACGGTCACCGGGGACCCCGAGGAATCTCTCGGACCGATCCCCCCGCTCTGGCGCCAGGCCACGCTCGAGAAGCTCGCGGTGAACGCCGTCATGGCCGGCTGCCTGCCGGAGCACTTCCCGGTGGTCGTGGCGGCGGTGGAGGTGATGCTGGATCCCGCCTTCAACCTCTACGGGGTGCAGGCCACCACCCACCCGGTGGCCCCCCTCCTGATCCTGAACGGCCCGTACGCGCGGACGATCGGGATGCACGGCGGGTCGGGGTGCTTCGGCCCGGGGTTCAGGGCGAACGCGACCATCGGCAGGGCGATCCGGCTCATCTTGCTGAACGTCGGCGGCGGCTGGCCCGGCCGCCACGACATGGCGACCCACGGGAGCCCGGCCAAGTTCTCCTACGCCATCGCCGAGAACGAGGCGGCGAATCCGTGGCCGCCGCTCCACGTGGAGCTGGGCTTCGCGCCCGACCAGTCGGTCGTCACCGTCTTCGGGGGCGAGGGGCCTCACAACGTCAACGATCACGTCTCCACGAACGCCTCCGGCATCCTGAACACGGTGTCCCACACGGCGGCGACGCTGGGTTCCAACGTCAAGTGGTACCTTTCCCAGAGCCAGTTGCTGTTGGTTCTGGGGCCGGAACACGCGGCCACGGTCGCCGCCGACAACTTCTCCAAGGATGACGTCAAGGCGTTCGTCTTCGAGCACGCGCGCCTGCCCCTCGGCACGCTCAAGCTGGGCGGGATGTGGGGGATCCAGGACTGGCCGCGCTGGATGATGGCGGTGACGGACGACCGAGCGCTCCTGCCCGTCGTGGCTTCCCCCAGCGAGATCTTCGTCATCGTGGCGGGAGGCGCGGGGAAGCACTCGGCCGTCGTCCCGAACTGCACCTTCAGCCGCGCCGTAAGCCGACCGTTGACCCGTCTCCCATGAACCCGCTCGTCACCCGCATCGCCTGCGGGGACCGCCAGATCAAGGTCACTCTTCCGGAGCGGACGCGGGTCATCCGGGCTCCCGACCCGCTGCCGCCGCTTCCCGATGTCGAGAAGAGCCTGCGCGACGCCCTGGCGGTTCCGCGCGGCATGGAGCCCCTGCCGAGACTCGTGGGCCCCAAATCGCGGGTCACGATCGCCTTCGACGATCCGGCGAAGCCGCTCTATCCGATCAAGGGGGGCGATTTCAGGGAGCTGGCGATTCCCATCATCCTGGAGGAACTGGAGCGGGCGGGGGTGGAGCGGCACCGGGTTCGCCTCCTCTGCGCCAACGCGCTGCACCGCCAGTGGACGCGCAGCGAGCTCACCCGGATTCTCGGCGCGAAGCTCGTCCGGGCCTTCGGGACCTCGCGGCTCCGGTGCCACGACGCCGAGGACCCGGAGGGTCTGGTCCCCCTCGGCGAGACGGCGCGGGGGATGGAGGTCGAGGTGAACCGGGCGGTGGTGGACTCGGACCTGGTGATCTACGTGGGAGTCCCGGCCACCCCATTCAATGGCGGATGGAAATCCATCGCCGTCGGGCTCTCGTCCTGGCGGTCCATCCGCCACCATCACCGCCCGTTCCCCCAGGCCCGGGGAATCTCCACCCAGGACCACGAGCGGTCGAGCTTCCACAAGCTGATGCGGGAGATGGGCGAGGTGATCGAGACCGCTCTCGCCCCCAGGGGGACGCGAATTCTCCAGGTCGAGGGCATCGTGAACTCGGCAATCCCCCCCCAAGTCTGCGGGGTCTTCGCGGGCTCCATCGAGGACGCCCACAAGGCTTCGCTCGGGCTCCTGGACCGGCAGTTCGCGCTGCCGGTGACGGGGCAGGCCGACGTGGTGGTGTACGGCCTCCCCAACAACGACTACTACTCGCGCTTCTCGGTCTTCAATCCGATCCTCCTTCGCAACCTCGCGCTCTCCTACGCCGCGGGGAGCTACCAGGGGATGCCGCTCGCCCGCGCCGGGGGGATCGCGATCTTCGCCAACCCCTGCCACCGCCAGTGGAGCGCCCAGAATCACCCCTCGTACGTCGAGCTGTTCGACAAGATCCTGCCGCGGATGCGCGATCCCTTCGAGGTCTGGGACAAATACGCCGAGGAGTTCGCCCACCGGCCGGAGTACGTCCACCGCTACCGCACCGCCTACGCCTTTCACGGGGCTCACCCGCTGATCCTCTATGGCCAGGGCGCGTACCAGCTGAAGCACCTCTCGCGGGTCTTCCTGGCGCGGTCGGAGGATCCCGAGGTCGCGCGGCGGCTCGGCTTCGAGCCGTTCCCCACGGTGGAAGAGGCGGTCGCCGAGGCCGAGCGGACTCTCGGGCAGGACTGCTCGATCACCTACCAGGTCGTCCCGCCCTTCTTCTGGCCGCGCGTCTCCGCCTAGTGGGGTCAGGCATGCGTTATTGCGTTATGGGCGGGGCAACGCAAATACGCATGCCTGACCCCTAGCGGCGGACGACGAGGAGGGCGATGGCGGCGAGGAGAAGAACGGCACCGAACGTGCCCGCGACACCCAGGCGCTCGCCGAAGAGGACGACCCCCAGCGTCGAGGCCGTGAGCGGCTCGAGGAGCGTGGTGATGCCCGCGACCGTGGCCGGCGTGCGCCTGAGCCCCACCGTGTAGAGCCCGTAGGCCAGCGCCGTGGGAACCAGCGCCAAGTAGAGGAAGAGCGGCCAGCCCTTCGCGAGCGGCTCGGCCACGACTGGCGCCCACCAGAGGACGGGAGCGAGCGCCAGGGCTGCCACCGTGAACGTGACCCCGGCCAGGGGGAGCGGCGCCACGCCGGCGAGGGTGGCCTTTCCAACCACCGCGTAGATCGCGTAGGATAGGCCCGCCCCCAGGGCGAGGGCGCTGCCCATGGCGAAGCCGGGGGTGATCTCGCCGAGGCCCCGCGGGCCCACGACGAGGAGGGTCGTGCCGGCCACGGCCATGGCCAGGGAGAGGCCGATGGCGGCGGTCAGTCGCTCGCGGAGAAAGATTGTGGCCAGCCCGGCAATCATGAGGGGCGCGGAGCAGATGGCCAGGAGGGCGGCCACCGCCACGCCCGTGAGCATCACGGCGCGAAAGTAGAAGACCTGGTACCCGGCCATGGCCCCGCCCATCACCAGCAAGGCGAGCAGATCGCGGCCGGTGATTCGCCAGTCCCGCGTACTCACCCGCGCGGCCGCGAGCAGGAAGGGCGCGGCGATCGCGAGGCGGGCGAAGCCGACCAGCAGCGGGTCGGCCGCAGCATGGCGGGCGAGGAGCGTCATGGTGGCGCCCGTGGTTCCCCAGGAGACGGCGGCGAGGGCGATGAGGACGAGGCCGGTGAGCACGGTCCCCCATTATACGGGGAGGGGTGTCCGCCCGACCCTGCTCGTCGTACTGTCCGCCCTCACTCTCCTCGCGCCACCGTTCTCGGCTGACGCCCAGGCGCCCGCGAACGTACGGAGGATCGGCCTGCTCCACCCCAGTTTCTCGCCCGTGGAGATCCACGGGACGTTGGCCTGGCTCTCGGAGCTCGGCTGGGTCGAGGGCAAGAACTTCACGCTACGGAGCCAATTCGCCGCGGGCAGAGACGATCGGCTTCCCGAGCTCGTGCGGAGCCTCGTTGCGGCGAGGCCCGACGTCATCCTGACGTCGGGTGTACCGGCGGTGCTGGCCGCCAAGCGGGCCACGACGACGATCCCGATCCTCATGGTGGTCGAGGGGGATCCGATCAGGTCAGGTCTCGTGGCCAGCCTGGCTCGGCCTGGCGGCAACGTGACCGGCCTCACCCTGCTGGTCCCGGAGCTCTCCGGGAAGCGCCTCCAGCTGCTCCAGGAGGCGGTTCCGGGGCTCCGACAGGTGGCCGTTCTCTGGAACCCTTCCGATCTCTCCAAATCGGAGGAGTGGAAGCAGATCGGGACGGCGGGGCGCGCGATCGGGCTTCAGGTCCAGCCGCTCGAGGTGCGGGACCGCGAGGCACTCGCGTCGGCGTTCGAGGCCGCCGCGAAAGCAGGAGCGGGCGCCGTCATGGTTGTCGGAGGCGCGTTGACCTACGCTCATGCGCGGGTGATCGCCGACCTGGCGAAGAAAACCAGGCTGCCCGTCATGTACCCCTCCACGTGGTTCGTGGTGCCCTTCGAGCACGGCGGCCTGATGTCCTATGCCCCGCGGGAGGTGGACATCACCCGTCGGATGGCCGCCTACCTGGACAAGCTCCTGAAGGGCGTCCCCCCGGCGGACCTTCCCGTTGAGCAGCCGGCGGAGTTCGAGCTGGTCGTGGATCTCAAGGCCGCCCGGGCCATCGGCCTCAGGCTTCCGCGGGCGTTCCTGGCCCGGGCCGACAAGGTGATCGAGTGAGCCCGCGCCGGAAAACCTGAAAGGGGAGGAGACCCATCCATGAAACGGATCGGGTTCGTTGGGGCGGGGACCATGGGGATCCCCATGATTTCCAATTTGATCAAGGCGGGATTCCCGGTGCTGGCCTACGACGTCCGCCCCGAGGCGGTGGAGGAGGCGAAGAAGCGGGGGGCGGCCGCGGCCGCGTCGTCGGCGGAGGCCGCCCGCGAGGCCGACCTCGTGGTGACGATGCTTCCGTCTTCGTCCGATGTCGAGGCGGCCTACCTCGGCCCGAAGGGCGTGCTGGAAGGGGCGCCGGCCGGTCGGCTCTGCGTGGACATGTCCACGATCGATCCGGGGACGTCGCGCCGCGTCGCCGAGCGCGCGAAGGCCAAGGGCGTGAGGTTTCTCGACGCCCCCGTGTCGGGGGCCGTGCCCCGGGCGATCGAGGGGACGCTGACGATCATGGTCGGAGGCGAGGCGAGGGATCTCGAGGAGGCGCGCCCCTCGCTCTCCGCCATGGGCTCCAACGTCATCCACGTGGGGCCGGTGGGGAGCGGCGAAGTGGCCAAGCTCTGCAACAACCTCATCGCGGGCGTGGCCACAGTGGCGGTGAGCGAGGCGTTCCGCCTGGCCGAGGGGTTCGGCGTGGATCCGAAGGTGCTCACCGAGGTGATCTCCAAGTCGTCGGGGTTCACCTGGGCGATGGAGCACAACCACCCCGTGCCGGGGATCGTCCAGAAGGCCGCCTCGAACCGCGACTACGCGCCGGGCTTTATGACCGATCTCATGGCCAAGGACCTGGGGCTCGCGGTGAACGCGGCGCGCGAGCTGCGCCAGCCCGTCTTCGTGGCGCCGGCCGCGCTCGAGCTCTACCGCCTGGCCTCGAGCCACGGCCTGGGGCGGAAGGACTTTTCGTCGGTCTATACGTTCCTGAAGCCCTCCTCGTCCCAGGCGCCAGTCTGAGGGAGGCAGGTCGCTTGACACCCTTCGACCGGCGGGGGTAGAATCCGCGCGCGGTCAGGCCCTCTGACTTCACACCGAGGAGGTCATCATGCGTCGCACATTCCTGAGCATCATCGCCCTCGTCTCCGCGGTCGCCCTGGTCGCGCTCCCCGCGGGCGCCGCCGATCCTAAGAGCTACAAGATCGGCAGCATCCTCGCGATGACCGGTGCGGGCGCCTTCTATGGCAAGGTCATGAGTCAGGGCGCGCAGCTCGCCATGGACGAGCTAAACGCCAAGGGTGGCATCGACGGCGTCAAGTTCGAGCTGGTCGTCGAGGACCACAAGTCGGGCCAGCCGAAGGAGGCCGTGAGCGCCATCAACAAGCTCGTCAACATCGACAAGGTGCCGTTCATCCTCACCTCCTACTCGTCCCCGACGCTGGCGATCCTGCCCATTGCGACCGAGCACAAGGTCCTCCTCCTGAACGGCGGCGGCGTGAGCCCCAAGCTGGTCCAGCCCGGCTCGGTCCTCTTCCACAACCGCGTCCTGGCGAGCTACCAGGCCCTGGGCGTAGTGGACCGGGCGAAGGAGCGCGGCTTCAAGAAGATGGCCATGCTCCACTGGAACGACGACGCCGGCAACGGGGTGCGGGACTTCATCGTCCCGATCTGGAAGAAGATGGGCGGGACGGTGGTGGCCGACGAGGCCCACCCGGTGGGGGCGACCGACTTCACGACCCAGGTCGCCAAGATCAAACAGGCCCAGCCCGACTTCCTGGCCATGTGGGTCTGGGGGAAAGACATCGGCATCGCCGTGAAGCAGGCCCGCGACCTCGGGTTCACCGCGCCCATCATGGGCATCGAGTACACCCCGGACGCGGCGAAGATCGCCGGGCCGGCGCTGGAGGGCGAGGAGTACGTGACCGACTACTTCAACCCCCAGGGCGCCGACAAGTGGACGCGCGACTTCGCGGCCGCTTACAAGAAGAAGTACGGCGAGGACCCCGAGATCTACGCGGCCAACTACTACGAGGGCGTGTACATCCTCGCCGAGATGATCCGCGCCGCGAAGAAAAAGGGCGGCGACTACTGGAATGGCCAGCGGCTGAAGGCGACGCTCGTGGAGATCCGCAAGTTCCCCTCGGTGTACGGCGGCTCGGTGGAGTTTCAGGAGGACGGCACCTCGCTGAAGCGGGTGGCCCTCTTCGAGGTCAAGGGCGAGAAGCCCGCGTTCAAGAAGTTCATCGACATCAAGAAGTAGCGGGTGGACCTCTTTGCCCAGCTGCTGGTCAACGGGGTCATCGCCGGGAGCCTCTACGCCCTCGTCGCCTGCTCCTTCGGGCTGATCCTCGGGACCACCGGCACCTTCCACTTCGCCCACGGCGTGGTGTTCGCCGCGGGAGCGTACGGGGCGTATTTCGCCGCCGGCCGCGGCCTGCCCCTCTGGGCCGCGGTCGGCGTCGGAATCGCCGGGGCCGCCCTGGTCGGGGTGCTGATCGAGGTCGTCGTCTATCGCCCGCTGCGGAAGATCTCCGCTTCGCCCCTCGTCATCCTCATCGCCTCCCTGGGCACCCTCATCGTCCTGGAGAACGCCATCGCCATCGGCTTCTCCACCGACGCGAAGGTCCTGGAGGGATTCCCCCGGAAAGGGGTGATCATCGGCGGCGTCGGGTTCACCACGCTCCACGTCACCATGGTGGCGGTGAGCCTCGTCGTGTTCTTGGGCCTGCTGGCGTTCCTCCACTGGACCCGGACCGGCCGGGCCATCCGGGCGGTGGCAACCAGCCCCGAGATGGCGGAGATCGTGGGGATCGACACCGGGCGGGTCTTCCTCCTGGTCTTCGCGATCGGCTCGGCCATGGCCGCCCCGGCGGCTATCTTAATAATGATGGACCGGGGCGGCACGCCCGACATGGGCATGGAGGCCATCCTGATCGCCGCGATCGCGGTCATCGTCGGCGGTATCGGGAGCGTGCCCGGGGCGGCCCTGGGGGCGCTGATCATCGGCGTCGCACAGAACCTGGGCGTCATGCAGATCCCCTCGGAGTGGCAGGCGGCCATTGCCTTCGGCGTGCTCCTCGTGGTCGTCATCCTCCGCCCCCACGGCCTCCTCGGCAAGAAGCTCAAGAAGGCGGAGATCTGAGGCGTGGACTACGTCGTCCACGTCCTCATCAACATCGCGCTCTACGCGATCCTCGGCGTCTCGTTCAACCTCCTCCTGGGGTACACGGGGCTCTTCGCCGTCTCCCACGCGGCCTTCTTCGGGATCGGGGCTTACGCCTCGGCCCTCCTGGCCCTGCACGCCGGCCTGGGCTTCCTCTGGGGGATGGCCCTCGGCATCGTCGTGGCCGGGCTGGTGGGCGCCGTCATCGCCCTCCCCGCGCTCCGGGTCTCCGGCGACTACCTCGTCATCGTCTCGTTCGGGCTCCAGATCATCGTCTTCTCCGTGATGCTGAACTGGCAGGACGTGACGCGCGGGGTCGCGGGGCTTCCCGGGATCCCGCGCCCCACCCTCCTGGGCTGGAAGGTCAACACGCCGAGCGAGTATCTCCCGCTGTTCCTCGCGGTCGCGGCCCTCTGCTTCCTCTTGGCACGCCGGCTCACCCGGTCGCCCTTCGGCCGCGTGCTCAAGGCGATCCGCGAGGATGAGGTGGCCACCCAGGCGCTGGGCAAGAACATCACGCGCTTCAAGGTCCTCGTCTTCGTCGTGGCGGGTGCGCTCGCCGCCGTGGCCGGGAACCTGTACGCCCACTACATCACGTTCATCAACCCGTTCTCGTTCACGCTCGAGGAGTCGATCTTCATCATGGCGGTCGTGATCGTGGGGGGCGCGGGGAACCTCTGGGGCTCGCTCCTGGGCGCGGTGGTCCTCGTGGTCATGCCGGAGTCGCTCCGCTTCCTCCAGGTCCCGCCCACCGTTTCGGGAGCGATCCGACAGCTCATCTACGGCGTCCTCCTCGTCCTCTTCATGCGCTTCCGCCCCCAGGGGCTGTGGGGGGAGCACGCCGCCCGCCCCGCGACAGGCCCGCCACGCCCGCCGGGCGGGACGCCGGCGGCGCCGCCCGCGAAACCCGCCCGTTCGCCCCTCTCCGAGCAGCCCCTTTTGGAGGTCAGCGGCCTCACCAAGACGTTCGGGGGGATCCGGGCGCTCTCCAACCTGTCCATGGTCCTGCCGCAAGGGACGATCACGGGGCTGATCGGCCCCAACGGGGCCGGCAAGACGACGGCCTTCAACGTCATCACCGGCTTTCTTCCGGCTGACGCCGGAGTCGTGCACTACCGCGGCGTGGAGATCACCGGGCTCGCGCCCTATCGCGTGGCCCGCCTGGGGATTGCGCGCTCGTTCCAGGATCTCCGGCTCTTCCAGCGCATGACGGTGCTGGATAACGTGCTCGTGGCGCGCCCGGAGCAGTCCGGCGAGCGGCTGGGGCGCGCGCTGGCCGCCGGCGCCCGCGGCCGGAGGGAAGAGGCGGTGAACCGGGACGCGGCGCTGGCCTATCTCGATTTCGTCCAGCTCCTGCCCAAGGCCGATGAGATCGCCGAGAACCTCTCCTACGCCGAGCAGAAGCTCCTGGCCCTGGCCCGGCTCCTGGCAACCGAGGCCGAGCTCCTCCTGCTCGACGAGCCGACCTCCGGGCTGGCGCCGACCACGGTGGGGGACATGCTGGCCCTGATCCGGAGGCTCGCGGACCGCGGCAAGACCGTGTGCGTGATCGAGCACAACCTGGACGTGATCAAGGGGCTCTCCGAGCGGGTGGTCTTCCTCGACGGCGGCGAGGCCATCGCCGCGGGGACCCCGGAGACGATCATGGCGGATCCCCGCCTGGCCGACCTCTACTTCGGCCGATAACAATGCTGATCGAGGCCGCCGACCTCGTCGCCGGATACGGCACGAAGCAGGAGCTCCATGGCGTCTCCCTCCGCGTGGCGGCCGGCGAGATCGTCGCACTCATCGGCCACAACGGGGCGGGAAAGACGACGCTGTTGAAGACGCTCTTCGGCCTGCTTCCGGCCCTCGGGGGCGAGGTGCGCTACGGGGGCCGGCCGATCACCGGCCGCCGGGCGGCCCTCAACGTGCGCGACGGGCTGTCGTTCGTCCCCCAGGGACACGGTATCTTCACCGACCTGACGGTGGGGGAGAATCTGGAGCTGGGCGGGTACTCCGTGGGGGCCGCCGACCCGGACCGGCTGGCGGCGATCCACGACCTCTTTCCGATCCTGAAGGAGCGTCAGGACCAGCGCGCCGGGACGCTCTCCGGGGGGCAGCAGCAGATGCTCGCCCTGGGCCTGGCCCTCGTGCTGCGACCGAAGCTCCTCCTGCTCGACGAGCCCTCGCTCGGGCTCGCGCCGGTCCTGGTCCAGCGGGTGCTCGAGTCCGTCCAGGAGATCAACCGGCGCTTCGGCACGGCCGTGCTCCTCGTGGAGCAGAACGTCAAGCAGGCGCTCAGGATCGCCGGGCGCGTCTACGTGATGAAGGTCGGCCAGATCTCGCTCGAGGACCGGGCAGAAGCGCTGCTCGCCCGCCGCGACCTCTGGCAGCTCTTCTAGTTTCGCCCTCGCCGCAACCTTGCCTGCTGCGATCCGACCTGCTATGTTGAGCGCAGGGATGGTTGTCCGACGCTCGCCAAACTGAGCGTGAGCGAATGTGCCTGAGCGTCCTGCGTCTGGACAGACGCTACAGCGACATGCAACCGAGGCGGCCCAAGGGCGGGCCCGATGGGGCCAGGGACATTCAGGCAAGCTTCCGGGGCGAAACTGTGTGGGGAGCGGTGGGCTTTCAAAACCAGGTATCAGACTCTCCTAGAGACAAGCGCGACGCGAAAAAGAAGTTTGCTGACGATCTAGAGGCGGCGCTGAAGGAGAAGCCCGATCTGAAGGGGTTTGTTTTTTTCACAAATGTCGATTTGACTCCAGGCGAGCTGCAGGAACTGGAGACATACGCAAGGACTAAGGGCATATCTCATCTCGATATATATGGACGAGAACGCATTCGTATCACTCTCGACAGTCCCGAGGGGCTCGCCTCGCGCATCCAATATCTGCAGATCCCACTCTCCGATGCGGAGCAGGCTGCCTTCTTTGCTCGTTTCGGCAATGACATAGAGGCGGCAATCACACGCGGGTTTGACCAGGTAGATGTCAAACTTGCTCGTCTTGAGTTTCTACAGGAGTGCAGCAAGCCGCTGCGACGCCTGGCGATCGTCTTGGACTTTGATCTGGAAATCACGCCGGACGAGCTTGGGCCATACCGCGTCCTTGTCGTCTTGCAAGACTTGGGCAAGCGTGACCCGCACCCATGCTTGTGTATCGCCGGTAGGGAGGCATACCCGAAGTACAGTATCGATGGACGTGAAGAGCTTCGCCACGGACATCAGCATATTGCTTGGTCTGTAAACCCCGACTCCAATTTGCAGGCAACGATTATCTCGTTCGGTGAAACCAAGTTGAAGCAGCTGTTCATCGATGCCGGCGTAAGTGCCGATGCGATGCCTTTCCGGACGCTCGGCAGCCTCGATGATCAAACCGCATGGGTATATTGCACCCCTTCATTGTTGAAGCAACTCACGGGCCTTGGTCTTGTAGCAAACGACTATGTGCTCTTCTACGAGCCTGCCTCAGAATTCGCATCAATGACCGGCGATCCGCTAGTACCGCTTCCCATACATCTTACCGAACGACCCTCCGGTGAAGGCTGGGTATCCCTTATGCTCAAAGGTCCTCCGTATCCAGAATTCGAGGAACATGGCGAGGCTATGCCTTCGCCGCCTCTTGTCGTCTATCGACGTTGGAACATAGCCTTCAGTAGCTATACACCGTGGCGCGTACCTCCAGCGCCTGATGCCTAACTGCGCGTTGAAGCCGCCGGCGCCGGCCTGCCGTCTTCGGATTCGTCCCTGCTGTAGGTGGCCAGCGCCGCAGCTTAACGCTGTTCGTTAGCCAGAGCGACGTCGCACCAGAAATGCGCTATGCTGGAAGCGGAGGCAGGAGACGTATGCGAAACGAGTTCACCGCAGTAGTGGAACGAGACAAGCGCTGGTACGTCGCGTACTGCCCGGAGATTCCCGGCGCGAATGGCCAGGGCAAGACGAAGGCGGCAGCCCTGAAGAGCCTGCGCGAGGCCATCGCCCTAATTCTTGAGGACAGGCGTAAGGACGGCCTTCGGGCCATACCTGCGACGGCGACCCGCGAGAAGGTCGTCGTCGGGTGAAGCGAGGCGACCTGCTTCGCCATCTCAGGAAGCATGGGTGTTACTTGAAGCGTGAAGGCCGGGCGCACTCCCTTTGGACCAATCCCACGACGGGAGCTGTCGAGGCTGTGCCCAGGCACACGGAGATCTCGGATGTGCTGGCTCGGAAGATCTGCCGGGGCCTCTCGGTACCCGAGATTGGCCGGTGAGCCTGGCTAACAGCATGGTCGAGCGGACCGAGAACCTCCCTCGAAAAAGTAGGCACTTCCAGCTAACGCTTGGAGGTGTCTGATAGGCAGGCCGATTGGTTCAAGGAGGCGAGCTCGATGGCCGGAGGCTGCGCGCGGGATCGCGAAGACCCCTACCACGCTGGAAGAGCGCCGACCCGGGTCGCGCCCTACTGCTTTGTCGGACTGGTCATGAGGAACCGGGCCTCGTCGAACGCCTCCGCGGCCTGCTCCCGGAGCCCGGACGTTTCGTAGAGTCTCCCCAGGAGCAGGTGCAGGGTCGGCTCGTCGGGGTCCTTCGCCAGCGCCGCGATGAGGATGAGCCGCGCGTCGTGGACCAGCCCGTTCCTGGCGAGGAGCCCCGCCCTCAGCGTGGCGAGCGTATTGGGCGAGGCGGTCCGACCGAGTGCCTGTTCCAGCTCCTTTACATCCTGGCGGATCGCCTGGGCGCGGGCCGGATCCACCACTTCGAACCATGCCTCCTGGGCGGGGTGGCTGCCCGAGAGCACCTGGATCGTGTATCGGACCCCGGGGCTGAGCGGGGGCGCGCCGGGCGGATAGGCGAATCGGGCCCCGGTCAGGTCCTTCTTCTCGGTCACCACGCCCTTGGGTCCCGCGATCCGGACGGTGTAGCGGGAGAAGCGGCTCCCCAGCCACTCGAAGGTGAGCGAATCGGGAAGCACCGGGCCGTTGCGCGGGGTGAGGATCACGGGCGGTTTCGGCCCCCCGCGGGTGGAGAGCGTGGCCCGCGGCTCTTCCTTGGCCGTGGTGGACAGAAAGCCGAGGCTCGCCTCCAGGAGGGTCATCGCCCTCTGGGCCTTGCTCTCCCCGGGCCGGGGGGCCGCGACCACGAAGGGTGAGTTGGCCTTGGTCACGCGGACGCTTCCCCGTCCGCCGCTCAACAAAATGACCGCCACGGCCTCATCGCTGACGCGGACCGTATCGCCGGCGCGGAGCGCGAGGAGCGGCCCGGCCTTGCGCCACTCCTGAGCCCCCGCGGCTTTCACTTCGACCCGGCCCCGGTCCACCCTCAGCTCGGTGATCATGCCGGCCGATTCCCCTCCCTGGCCCTGCGCCGGCACGGCGAGCCACTGGCCCCCGACGAGCACCGCGATGGCCAGCCACCCCGTCAACCACCGGTTCACGCTCATGGCGCCCTACCTCCCTGGGGGTTTCCCCGGTTCCGACAGGCCGACGAGCTCGAATACTTCCACGGGCTGGGTGCGCCCCTTCACCGGGATGGCGCCGCGGTCCTTCACGAGGACCCGCTCCTTCACGACCGCCAGCGTGGCCCCGCTGATGAGGATCGCCGTGGAGAGCTCCCGGTTCAATCCCTCGATCCGCGAGGCCGTGTTGACCGTGTCGCCCATCACCGCGTACTTCTTCCGGCGGGGCGAGCCGACGTTTCCGGCGAACACCTGCCCCGTGTGCACCGCGACGCCCATAGCGAGAGTGGGGCGCGCGTCGGCCCCCCAGCGGTCGTTGAGCCGGCGGAGCCCCGCCTGCATGTCGAGGGCCGTCGTGACCGCGTGCCAGGCGTGATCTGGATCGTCCAGGGGCGCCCCG
>JACPSW010000063.1 GCA_016193045.1 Candidatus Rokuibacteriota bacterium
CGTCTCGATCTTCCGCTTGCCCAGGAGCCCCCCCTCCGCGTTGATCTCCTCCACCGCCAGGAGATGCCCCTTCCACGAATGCTCCCCAAGCGCGGCGCCCGGTCCAGTCATGAACGTGATGTGACCGAACTTCACCGGTTTGGTCGGCACGGAGCCTTTCGGAGGTTCCGCTGCGCCGGCAGGGCGGGGGCCGGCGATGGCAAGGGCCGAGGTGCCAGCGGTCGCGCTCGCCATAGTCACGCCCAGACGACTTAGAAATGAGCGCCGGTCGATATTCTGTTCCATGGCTCGTCCTCCCCCTGCCCGAAAATCCCCAGTGCCTCTACGGTTGCTCCGACCGATCCTCGGCCAACGCCAGATCTGCCGAAAGGGCGTCGGCACACGCACGCACGTCCGGCAAATAACGTCGAGCCTTCTCCAGAGGCAGACGGGCCGATACGGCCATGAGCGCGAGGCCCGCAACCACGCGCCCGCCCCGGTTCCGAACCGGGACCGCCAGACAGATCACCCCATCGAGAAACTCCTCGTTGTCCTCGGCGTATCCCCGTCGTCGAATGGCCGCGAGCTCGGCGGATAGCGCCTCGGCGGTCGTGATCGTATTCCTGGTATGAGCCGGAAACGGAGCCGACCCGAGAACCCCCTCACGAACCGCGGGCGGGGAGTAGGCAACGAGCAGCTTGCCGTTGGCGCTACAGTGCAGGGGGAGCCTCGTTCCTGGCTTGACTTCCACGCGAAGCTCCGACGCCGACTCGACCCACTCCACGTAGAGCGCCTTGCCGCCCGACAGCACGCCCAGGTTGATTCGCTCCCCGATCTTCTGGGAAAGGTTCTCCATGTGGAGCCGGCGAATGTTCTGGCTCACTCCGTTGCGGAGGGCGCTGAGGGCCAGCGTTTCGAAGTCGCTGCCGAGCTGGTACCTCCGGGACAACGGATCCCTGGAGATGAGCCCGGCTCGCTCGAGGACACGCCCGAGGTGGTAGGCGGTCGGCTTGGGAAGCCCGACCGCCCAACTGTAGCGGCACGTTATGCGGCACCGAAAAGAAAGTCAAGGGGAAAATGGCCAGACATGACCGAGGAGGGCGGCCCTTGACAGCCCCCTGAACCCCGCCTACACTCCCACCAACTTCCGGCCGATGGACATCTTTGCCCAGCTCGTCCTCGGAGCCCTCAACGGCCTGGTATGGGGGTTCATCCTGGCTCTCATCGCCCTCGGCCTCACCCTGGTCTTCGGCCTGCTCGAGATCATCAACATCTCCCACGGCGAGCTCTACATGCTGGGGGCCGTCCTGGGCTGGTACGTCCTTCAGTTCACGGGCAACTTCTGGGTCGCGCTGATCCTGGCGCCGCTCGCGGTCGGGGTGCTGGGGCTGGTGATCGAGCGCGGCGTCCTCCGGCCCATCGAGGGCAAGCCCATCATCACCATCATCGCGACGTTCGGCCTCTCGCTCATCTTCCAGCAGGCGGTCCTCACGGGCTTCGGCGGGGCGCCCCAGCGCATCCCCGCGCCCTTCGAGTGGGACCTCACCATCCTCGGCTTCGGTTACTCGGGCTACCGCTTCTTCGTCGCGCTCTGCTCGATCGTCGCGATCAGCGCCCTCTGGGGGTTCCTCCGCCGGTTCAAGTACGGGATGTGGATGCGGGCGGTCCGGCAGGACCGGGAAATGTCCCTGGCCCTCGGCATCCCCATCTCGCGCGTCTACATGCTGACCTTCGGCCTCGGGTCGGGCCTGGCCGCGCTCGGCGGCATCCTCGCCGCGCCCATCGTGGCCCTGGAGTTCCGCATGGGGCTGGATATCCTGCCTGCCGTCTTCATCGTGGTCATCATCGGGGGCCTCGGCAGCCTGGAAGGGTCGCTGCTAGCCGCGCTCCTCATCGGCGAGCTGGAGGGACTCACCTCCGTCTTCGTCACGCCGACCACGGCGCGGATCTTCTCCCTGGTCTTCATGTCGGCCGTCCTGCTGTTCCGCCCCGAGGGGCTACTCGGGCGGCGCCGGTAAGGGGGAGCGTGGGATGAGCGGTCGCATCCTGGCGTTCTGGGCGGCCGTCGCGGTCCTGGTCGTCCTCCCGCGGGCGCTCACCCCCTACCAGCTCTCGGTGGCGGCGGAGATCATGATCTGGGGGCTCTTCGCCATGGCCTTCGACCTCCTCTACGGCTACACGGGGATGCTCTCCTTCGGCCAGGCGATCTTCTTCGGGGCCGGCGGGTACGGGACCGCCTTCGCGGTGCTCCGGCTCGACTGGGGCATCTGGGAAGCGCTGGCGTTCGGGCTCGTGGCGGCGGCGGCGTTCGCGCTCGCGGTCGGCTTCTTCGCGGTCCGGGTGAGCGGCCACTACTTCCTGATCCTGACGATCACCTTCTCCGTCATCACCGTCCTCGTCCTCCAGTCGGGGCACTGGCGGTGGCTGAGCCGCGGCTACGCCGCCAGCCCGTTCACGCCGCCGCTCGTGCCGCTCGGCCCCTGGCGGATCTCGCTCATCGACCCGCTGGCGAACTACTACTGGGTGCTGGCCTTCGTCGTCGTCTCCTTCCTCCTGTGCTGGCGGATCGTCAATTCCCCCCTCGGCAAGGTCTTCCGGGGCATCCGCGAGAACGAGGAGCGCTCCCGGCTCATCGGCTACCACGTGGAGCGGTTCAAGCTGATCGCCTTCGTCCTGGGCGGCCTCTTCTCGGGGCTGGCGGGGGCGCTCCTGGCGCTCACCCTGCGCTACGTGGACATCTCCTACTTCGAGCTGACGCTGTCCGGGAAGGCCGTCGCGTGGACGGTCATCGGCGGGGCGGGCACCCTCGTCGGGGCGTTCCTGGGCGCCCTCGTCTTCATCGTCTCGACGGACTATCTGAGCTCCTGGACCATCAACGTCCCCCTCTCGATCGGCCTCCTCCTCGTCGTGATGGTCGCCGTCGCGCCCGACGGGCTGATCGGGGTCGTCCGCGGCAAGAGGCGGGGATGAAGCGGGCCGGCTTTCCCCTCGCCTTCGCGGTCGTCCTCCTGGCCCTGATCATCGCCCCCCACGTGCTGGGAACCTTCCAGCGCGTCCTCCTCACCGAAATTCTGATCTGGGGGCTCTTCGCCATGGCCTTCGACCTCCTCTACGGCTACACGGGGATGCTGTCCTTCGGCCAGGCGACCTTCTTCGGGTTCGGGTCCTACGCGCTCACCCTGGCGATCCTGCGGGGCCAGCTCGGGCTCTGGCCCGCGCTCCTCCTCGGCCTGGCGGTCTCCGCCGTCGTGGCCGGCCTCGTCGGGTTCTTCGCCGTCCGGATCCGCGGCCACTACTTCGTCATCATCACCGTCATTTTCTCGCTCATCTTTTTCTTCTGGGCGCTCAACTGGAGCTGGCTCACCGGCGGCGACGACGGCCTGTCCTTCCAGGTCCCGGCCGTCCCGCTCGGGTGGTGGGAACTGTCGCTCTACGACCCCGTCACGAACTACTACTTCGTGCTGGCGTTCTGCGCCCTCGCCTTCCTCTTTTGCCGCCGGCTCGTCCGGTCGCCCATCGGGCGGATCCTCGTCGGCATCCGAGAGAACGAGGAGCGCGCGCGCCTGGTCGGTTACAACGTCGAGCGCTTCAAGCTCCTGATCTTCGTCATCTCGGGCGCGCTCTCGGGCCTGGCGGGCGCCCTCTACTCCCTGACGTTCCGCTACGCGAACGCCGGCCTCATGCACTGGACGGTCTCCGGGGATGCCGTGATGTGGACCCTCCTGGGTGGCGCCGGGAGCCTGGTGGGCCCCATCGTGGGGACGGGGCTACTCGTCGCCTTCTCGGATTACGTGAGCTCCTGGTTCGAGAACTACAAGATCATCATCGGGGCGCTCATCATCCTCGTGGTCCTGGCGGTGCCCCAGGGGATCACAGGCATGATCCGGGATGTCTGGACCGCCGGAAGGACATCGCCCAATGGGTCATGACGGGCTGCTCCTGAAGACCGAGGGCCTCAGCAAGAACTTCGGCGGCCTCAAGGCGGTGGACGGCGTGGACTTCGCCCTCGTGGCCGGGGACCTCCGGGCGGTCATCGGGCCCAACGGGGCGGGCAAGACGACCTTCTTCAACCTGATCACGGGGCTGTTTCCGCCCACGTCCGGGCGGATCCACTTCCGGGGGGAAGACATCACCGGCTTCGCCCCTCACCGGGTGTCCCAGAAGGGGATTGGCCGGACGCTCCAGCTCACGAGCCTCTTTGCCGGCCTGACCGTCCGGGAGAACGTCTGGATCGCGGCCCAGTCCCGCCACCGGTTCTTCAATCCCCTCGTGCACTACTCAAAACTGCGGGACGTGGAGGCGAAGACCCGGGACGTGCTCCGGCTCCTCGGCCTCGCGGAGAAGTCGAACGAGGTCGTCGCCAACCTCTCGCACGGCGACCAGCGGCTCCTGGAGATCGGAGTCGCCCTGAGCACGAACCCGGCGCTCCTCCTGCTGGACGAGCCGACCGCCGGGCTCAGCCCCAGGGAGACCCAAGAGATCACCGAGACCATCCGGGCCCTCTCGAAGGGCATCACCATCGTCATCGTGGAGCACGACATGGACGTCATCATGTCGGTGGCCAACACCATCACCGTGCTGGACCAGGGGCAGGTCATCGCGGAGGGGTCCCCTGAGGCCATTCGAGGGGACCCGCGGGTCCGGGAGGCGTACCTCGGTGCCGACTGAGCTGCTGACCGTCCGGGACCTCCATGCCTATTACGGCAAGAGCCACGTGCTCCAGGGGGTGTCGCTGACCGTCCGGCCCGGGGAAGTGGTGGGGCTCCTGGGGCGGAACGGGGTCGGAAAGACGACGACGCTGAAGGCGATCATGGGGCTCATCACCCGGCGCGGCCAGGTAGTCTTCAAGAGCCAGGAGGTCTCCGTGCTCCCCGCCCACCAGATCCCGCGGCTCGGGATCGGCTACGTCCCCCAGGGGCGCCATATTTTCCCCGAGTTCACCGTGTGGGAGAATCTCATGGTCGGGCTCGTGACGGAGAAGACGGCGCCCCCCGAGCGCCTGGCCGCCATCTTCCGCAATTTCCCGGTCCTCGGGGAGCGGCTCAAGCAGCTCGGCGGCACGCTCAGCGGGGGGGAGCAGCAGATGCTGGCCATCGCCCGGGCGGCGATCTCCCAGCCGGCGCTGATCCTGATGGACGAGCCCAGCGAGGGGCTCTCGCCCCTGACGCGCGGCATCGTGCTGGAGCGGATCAAGACGATCCAGGCCAGCGGCGTGGGAATCCTGCTGGTGGAGCAGAACGTGAAGCTCGCCCTGGCGACGTGCCAGCGCGTGTACTTCATGGAGAAGGGGGTGGTCCGGCAGGAGGTGGAGGCCGCCGAGCTTCGGCGGGACAAAGAGCTGGTCGCCCGCTACCTGGGAGTGGAAGTGTAACCGAAAGGAGGAGGCCATGAGCGAACAGAAGAGTGAATGGACCCGGCGAACGTTTCTCAAAGTGGCGGGATCCGGCGCGGTCGCCGCGGCCGGCGCGGGACTCGCCCCGGCCATCGTGAGGGGCGCGGCGAAAGAGATCGTCATCGGGTGCCAGGCGGACCTCACCGGCGGCTTCGCCTCCTGGGGCTACTGGCTCGAGAAGGCGGCCAAGGCCGCGGTGGAGCGCATCAACCGCGAGGGCGGTATCGGCGGCAGGCCGGTGAAGTACGTGGTGGAGGACACGGAGTCCAACCCCGCCACCGGCACCCGAAAGATGCGCCGCCTCATCCAGCGGGAGGAGGCGGACTTTCTCATCGGGACCGTGCACTCGGGCGTGATGCTGGCCAGCACGCCGATCGCCCAGGAGCTTAAGACCCTCTACTGGCCGATCGCCATGGCGTCGGAGGCGACGGCGGAGAAAGGGAACCGGTACGTCTTCCGGGCCTCCAGCCACGTCCGCGAGCAGGTCCAGGCGTCGGCCAAGTGGGTCGTGGACAACATCACCAAGAAGTGGACGATCTGCGTCGCCGACTACGCCTGGGGCTGGTCCCACCGCGACTGGTTCAAGAAGGAGGTGGAGGCCGCCGGCGGCACGATCCTCACGGCCATGGCGATCCCGGCAGGGACGAAGGACTTCGTGCCGTTCGTGAGCAAGATCCCGCGGGACACCGAGGCGATCTACTACGTGTTCTTCGGCGCCGACACGCTGGGGTTCCTCCAGCAGCTCCACGAGATCGGCTACAAGGGCAAGAAGTTCTCCCCCGTCTGCACGCTCGAGGCGGTCGATCTGGAGAAGCTCGGCGACGCCGTGGAAGGCGCCTGGGCGCTCGAGTACCTGCCGCGCCGGCTCCGGTACAAGGACACCCCGTATCAGCGAGAGTTCCGCAAGCGGGTCGCCGTGGATGAGGAGGGCCGGGAGGTGGGGAACCCCAGCCGGGTCATCGCGGGCTCCCACTACTGGTCCACCTGGGCATCCATCCATCTGATCAAGAAGGGCGTCGAGACGAGCGGGTGGAAGGGCCGCAAGGACACCGCCGCCCTCATCCAGGTCCTGGAGGGGATGAAGGTCAAGGAAGGGCCCGAGTTCCCGCAGGGGGACCTCTTCATCCGGGCGGAGGATCACCAGGGCTTTCACCAGCACTGGATGTCCCGGATCGAGAAGGGCAAGCTGGAGGTCAAGTTCACCGTCCCGGTGGAGCAGGTGATGTACCCCGTGCCCGTGGATTTCAGGAAGGAGAAGATCTAGGTGCGGGAGGCCTGGCGGACCATCAGGGCCGAGCTGGCGACGCGGTGGGGGGGCTTCTGCCTCCTCACCGTGCTGGTCCTGGCCGGCTACGCCGCCGTGATCTTCTCGATGGCGGCGCTGAACGTCGGCGCGCTCCCAAACTACTTCAGGTGGTTCCGCGTCCTTGAGGGATTCGAGGAGATCCTGACCCTCGCGATGCCCCTCGGGGAGCGGTACGAGCTCCTGGCCGAGCAGCCGATCTTCGAGTTCGGCTACCGCCACCCGCTGATGGGAAGCCTCGAAGGGGCGTACACGCTGACGCTCCACGTGGCGCTCAACCTCACGCTCGTGTCGGCCCTCGTCGCCCTCTACCTCCTCCTGATGGCGCGGGCCGTCCGGGGCGCCGGCCTGAGCCGCAGGGCCCTCACCAGCCTGGGGCTCGGCGGCGGGGCGTCGGCGGGAGGCGTGCTCACGGCGGGAGCCGCCACCGTCGCCTGCTGCGGGGCCGGCGCGGCCTCGATTCTCCTCACGCTGCTGGGCGTCGGAGCCGGCGTCGGGCTCTTTCTGGCCGAGCACGACCGGGCCTTCGGCGGCCTCGGCCTTCTGTTGATGCTGGCGAACCTGTGGGTCGCGGCCCGCTGGGCGCGCCCGGGAGGGGTCGGACGATGAGCGGCACCAAGTACCCGGCGTACACGGTCGCGGCGGCGCACGTGGCCCCCGTCTTCCTCGACCTCGCCGCCACCGTGGAAAAGACCTGCGCCGTCATCGAAGAGGCCGCCCGCCACGGCGCCCAGCTCATCGCCTTTCCCGAGACCTACATTCCAGCGTTCCCGGTCTGGTGCTCCGTGCGGGCCCCCATCTACAACCACGAGTTCTTCCGGAGGCTCGCCGCCAACTCGATGCTGGCGCCCGGGCCCGAGCTGGCGCGCATCGCCGCCACCACGCGGAAGTGCGGCGCCTTCGTCTCCCTCGGCTTCAACGAGGGGACCACAGCCAGCGTCGGGTGCATCTGGAACTCGAACGTCCTGATCGGCGACGACGGGACAATTCTGAACCATCACCGGAAGCTCGTGCCGACCTTCTACGAGAAGCTCGTCTGGGCCAACGGCGACGGCGCGGGCCTCCGGGTGTCCGACACCCGCCTCGGCCGCATCGGCGCGCTGATCTGCGGCGAGAACACCAACCCCCTCGCCCGCTACACGCTCATGGCGCAGGGCGAGCAGGTTCACATCTCGACCTATCCGCCGGTATGGCCCACCCGGGACCCCAAGGGGGGCGGCAACTACAACCTTGCCGGCGCGATCCGCATCCGCGCCGGGGCTCACTCCTTCGAAGCCAAGGCCTTCAACATCGTCGCCTCGGGCTTCATGGACGGCGCCATGCACGATGCGCTGGCCGACGGCGATCCCGAGGTGGCGCGCATCCTCGAGTCCAGCCCGCGGGGGGTATCCCTGGTCATCGGGCCGACCGGCGACGTCATCAGCGACGTCCAGTCGGATTCGGAGGGCATCCTCTACTCCGAGATCAACCTGGCCGACTGCGTGGAGCCCAAACAGTTCCACGACGTGGTCGGCTATTACAACCGCTTCGACATTTTCAAGTTGACGGTGAACCGGGCGGCGAACCGGCCCATCTCCTTCGAGGGGACGCCCGAACCGGGGCAGGAAGAGCGCCTGCCGGCAGCCGAAGACGTGTCCCAGGAGCCCCCCCAATAAAGACGTATCACATCCGATACTCTTGACAGGAGCCGACGAGACGACGACAGTATCAGCCATGCCCGAGGACGTGCTCGACGCCCGGTTCGATCGGCTTCGCCAGGATCTCCGCCAGGACATCCAGGCCAGCGCCGATCGACTTCGGCAGGACCTCCGCCAGGATATCCAGGCCACCGCCGATGGGCTTCGACAGGAATTCCGCCAGGACATCCAAGCCAGCGCCGCGGAACTCCGCCAGGACTTCCGCCAGGAGATCCAAGCCAGCGCCGATGGGCTTCGACAGGAATTCCGCCAGGACATCCAAGCCAGCGCCGCCGAACTCCGCCAGGACTTCCGCCAGGAGATCCAAGCCAGCGCCGTGGAGACTCGCCGCCATTTCGAAGTGATCGCCGAAGGCTTGCGGTCAGAGATTCAGGTGGTCGCCGAAGGAGTCAGCATGCTCGATGAAAAGGTCGATCGCTTCCGCGACGAGGTCCACCAGGAGTTCGGCAAGGTTGACCGGCGGTTCCTCCACCTGGAGTCAAGGATCGCCGTCCTGGAGCGCCGCTAGGCGCGCCCTCCTCGACGGCGTCAAGATCGACGTGCCGTCCGCTTTACATGTATGCCTCCTCTGACTAGAATGTGCATATGAGACAGGCCCCGTTGAAGCGGAAATCCTTCTTTGTCAACGAACGGGCGCTCCGTCGAGCCAAGAAGGCTTTGGGAGTCGCCACTGACGCCGAAGCCGTGCGCCTGTCCGTGGAACGGATCGCCGAGATGGAGAAGTTCTGGCACTTCATGAAGAGTAGCCGCCGATCCCTCAAGCCAGGAAGCCTAAGGGCGCCGTAGCGTGGCCTGGGCGATCCTGGATACCGGGGTCTACATCGGCTACTGGGAGCGCGGCCTTTACGAAGAGGCGTTGGCCGCCGTGCGAGACGCTTTTATCGTCCGCCACTCGGCGGTGGTGCTGTCCGAGCTGCGCCGTGGGGCTAGAAGCCGGGAAGCTCAAAGGCTCGTTGAAGCGCTCTACGGGCACGCCAGAACTCAGTGGGAGCCCACGGCGGCAGAGTGGTGGGCAGCGGGGCGGCTCATCCGAAAGATCGGGGATGCACAGCGATGGGAACGCACCAAGCGGCGGGATTTCCAGAACGACGCCTTAATCGCTCTAACAGCGCGTCGCCAAGGAGCGACGATCGTGACCGCCGACAGAAACGACTTCGATCTCCTCGCCAAAGAACTCCAGGTATCTATTCTACCCGTCTGACGTCGGCGCCTCCTAAGTTGAATGGCTCGCTTGGTCCGCAAGACGCTGGGAAAGCATCGCCACGCCCGCCCCAGCCCGAACTTGAAATCGCAAATTGCGATTTCAAGTTGGAAGCCCCATGAAGTCGATGGGGAACCGGTCTCAGCCGCGGAGGCGTCCCCTCACCCTGCCCTCTCCCCCTTGTATCATAGCTCCTCACCATCCTGAACGCGATGCTGCGAGACCAACGCCCATGGCAACCACAATCCGCTTGACAAACAAGACAGTCGCTCCGGGGGCGAGGGTTCCAACCAACCTCCCTCCGGGGGCGCGGGCTCCAGACCGTCTCCCTCTCCCTCCTGAGGGAGAGGGCAGGGGTGAGGGTCTCGTCGGTTTGACGCCCCCACCGCCGCGGCTTACCCTTGGAGGGTGATCTGCGCCGGCTGCGGCTTCGACGCCCCCGCTGACTTCGCCTTCTGCCCCAAGTGCGGCCGCAAGCTCGAGCGCGAGCCCGAGGCCGACCGGCGCATCGTCACCGTCCTCTTCGCCGACCTCTCGGGCTTCACCGCGCTGGCCGAGCGCCTGGACCCCGAGGACGTCCGCGCCTTCCAGACCGACCTCTTCCAGGAGATGGCCGCGGCGATCCAGCAGTACGAGGGCTTCGTCGAGAAGTTCGTCGGCGACGCCGTCATGGCGATCTTCGGCGCGCCGGTGGCCCACGAGGACGACCCGGAGCGCGCCCTCCGCGCCGCCCTCGCCATGCAGGAGC
>JACPSW010000064.1 GCA_016193045.1 Candidatus Rokuibacteriota bacterium
CAAGCTCATCCATTGCCCGCTCAGGCGTCGACGCCGTAGAGACAATATCTAAGTCCAAGCAGTGAGCGACCCACTCACCACCCTCGTGCACGACTATGGCGCGGAAGCTAAGCCTTCTGGTCGTCATGGCTACTTAGTTGCACTCCAATCTTAGCACGTGTGCCGCCAGCATCAACTGCAGAAAGGCACTTGGGGTCAGGCATGCGTTATTGCGTTAAGCCTGTCCACAGAAGTGGCCACCGGGATCCGTGGCTCTGAAGCGCGATAGAGCACCGGATCTAAAGCCCGGTCCAAAGAGGGACGGTCAAGGCCCCTCACCCTGCCCTCTCCCCCACCGGGGGAGAGGATAAAGGTGAGGGGGTAACTTCTCGTAGCGGGCGCTCAGCAGCTGCTCCGGGGACCGTGATGTGATAGGCGCCTAAATTGGGCCCACTGGGATCACCCATGTGAAGGTCACAGTGTTCAACCTGGCCAACCCCACCCAGCAGGTCGCGCATGGGATCGCCCCTCGCGCATCATCTCCTGGTGCAGCCGGGCAAAATCGCCACGATTGTGGGTGAAGAACACGCGCTCCCCTCGGGTCGCAAACGTGAGCTGGTCTGCATCTGGGAGCCCGAGGTGTCCGGCTTCCTGTGTGGTGAGCACGTCGATGCCACGTTGACGGAGGGCCGAGGCCAGCGCCACATCCACGTCTTCATCGAGGTAGAGACGGATCGTCACCGGTCAAGGGTGCCCCGAACATACTCTTCCCGATTCGCTTCAATGTCGGCGTCAATGTCCGCCTGGCCGAACAGCTCCCGGCCTCGCTCCCAGCAAAAGAGCTTGACATAAGCGCTCCCCTGCCGTAGAGGTAGAAGTCCCTTACGTCACCATCTGGGCCGGGGCCTCCTGAGGCAGAGACGGGGCGCCCCGAAGGGGAGTCTTCCGATCGAGGGGAAGATTCCCACGTCCTCGCCAGAAGGAATCCCCGCCAAAGATGGTCCGATACCTCCTCATCATCGCGCGACACCAGCCCGACCTCTGGCAGTACCTCAAGGACAATTTCGCCGGCGACGCGAAGGTCGAGGTCATCCTGGACCGGCGCCGGGGGGAGCGGCGGCAGCGGATCCTGCCGCGCGAGGTCGAGCGGCGGAAGGGCGAGCGCCGGCGCCAACCGGGCCCCGAGAAGGATCTCAACTACCGGTCCTTCGTGATCGTCCGCCTCCCGCAAGGGATCAACCCCAGCGGAACGTCTGCCTACAAGGAGACGGCATGAGTCCCCGGCTTCCCCACCACCGCCGCCGCCCCGGGATCGAAATCGTTCGCCATCCCGACGGCCCGATCGAGATCCAGGTCTCCGGGCTGATGGAAGCCGCCGAGCGCCGGCTCCAACGTTGGCGGGCGGCGTTCTGGCTCTCGCTCGTCGGTATTGTGCTCGCGGCTTCGGCCGCGATCGCCGTCCTGGCGCTCCGGTGGGATTACCAGCGCGGGCAGGCGCTCCAGCTGCTCCGCGCCGACGTGGAGGTGGCCCGGGCGCGGGCGCGCTGCTGGGAGGCCCTGGCGCGGTATCTGCCGGAGAGCCCGAAGGACGTGATCCCCGACGCCAACAGAGGCGAATGGGTCAATCAATGCATGGCCGTCGAGCTGGCGCGATTCAACCCCAAGCGGTGAAACAGCCTCAATCCTCGTACCGCGCCGGCCCGCCACAAATTCTTTCCGTCCCGGGGCCCACGGTTGATAGCGTGGTCCGGGGGCGAGAATGGGCGAGAACGCGGGCGGCATCCCACCGAGCAACGGAACAGGCTTCGCGGCGGCCTTCGCGACGATGCTGTCGCTGTTCGGGGCTCTGCAAACAGGCGCGCTCGCCATCGCCCAGACGACGTCCGCGGTCGCGGGCAAGATCAAGCCGCGCCGCAAGCCCAAGCGGGCGACACGGCGTTAGCAGAAACCCATTGCCGGCGATCACCCGCCTGGGGCAGTATGTCAGGATGGGTGACCTGATCGCCAGCCGCCGGTTCCCGCGGGTCGAAGCCGCCTTTCCGGTGCGCGTAGAGGTGGCCTCGGACCCGCCCGCGGTGGGGAACGCCACGGACCTCAGCCCCTATGCTGGCCGACTACGCGGAGAAGCTCGGCTACGCGGCCGTCGTCATGCCGAACGCCGAAGAGGCGCTGGCCTATCTGGCCCAGGACCAGCCGGACGCGATCCTGCTCAACCTCTCGCTGCCGGGGATGAGCGGCCTCGAATTTCTCCAGACGCTTGCCCAGCAGGGGCTCCGAACCCCGGTCGTCGCGATCTCCGCCGCCTCGGAGGCGGAAGCGATCAGCAGCCTCAGGGCCGGCGTGCTCCACTTTCTCCGGAAGCCTCTCGACATGGAGCAGTTCCGGCTGACGCTCGACATGCTGGAACTGACGGGCGCCAAGGCGAGGCTCGACACCATCGAGCGGGCCTTCCAGCTCGCCTTCTAGCCCACGGTATGGACCTGAGTTCTCAAACTAGGCAGGCGGCTTCACAGAGTGCGCCGGG
>JACPSW010000144.1:0-5699 GCA_016193045.1 Candidatus Rokuibacteriota bacterium
ATGCCCGCTCCTGCGCGTGGGAACAACCGAACGGACCGATTATACAGGAGCCGCGCACGCCACGGCAAAACCGCCGCGCGGCACTAGCCCGGACTATTCACGAAGGGCACGCGCGCGACCGGGCGGGTGGCGCGGGGTGCGGTCCCGCGGGACGGGCGGAGTGGGACCCCCTCGGCCGGTCCGCGGCTCACCTGAGCTGCGTTCGGGCGAGCGGGTGACGGAGCGCGGCCAGCGGGGCTGCACCCCGCGACAGGACCCGCCCACCACGCCGACGTGGTCATGAATAATCCGCGCTAGGACCGCCTGGAGCGCCGGGGCCGCAGCGCATACAGGAGCGCGATCCCGGCGAGGAATCCGCCGATGTGGGCGAACCAGGCCACCCCGCCCTCGGGCGGCCCGCCGGCCGCGGACGCGCCGAAGGTGATGAGCCCGTTGAGGAACTGCACGACGATCCAGAAGCCCAGGACGATGAGGGCGGGGATCCGGACGATCCGGATGAAAATGCCGAAGATGATCAGCGTGAGCACGCTGGCGTACGGAAAGAGCAGCAGGTAGGCGCCCAGCACCCCCGACACCGCGCCGCTGGCCCCGATCATCGGAATCGTGGCGGAAGGCCCCATCAGGGTCTGCACCCCGGCGGCGGCGACGCCCGAGGCGAGATAGAAGCCCAGGAAGCGCCCGTGACCGAGGGTGTCTTCGACGTTGTTGCCGAAGATCCAGAGGTACAGCATGTTGCCGAAAATATGGAAGAACCCGCCGTGCATGAACATGGACGTGAGGACCGTCGCCAGGGGGCTCGGGGCGTCCGCGGGGACCTCGCAGGCGCCCGTCAACCGACACGGGATGAGCCCGAACTCGAAGATGAACGCCTGGGCCGCCCCGGTTGCCGCGGGATCGCCGCCGAGCTGAAGCGACGCCTGGTAGAGGAAGACCAGGACGTTCGCCGCGATGATGCCGATGGTGACGAAGGGGACCGTGCGGGTGGGGATATCGTCTTTGAGCGGGAACATCCAGCGCCGCTACTTGGGAATGGGCTTCAGCACCGCCACGGTCGGGTCCGCGAGATAGCGGCCAGCCACGCGCCGGATGTCCTCCGCGGTGACCGCCTCCACCGCCGCGGCGTAGCGGTCGAGGAATTCATGCCCGACCCCGGCCAGCTCGAAAAAGGCGAGGTACCACGCCTGGCGTGCGTTGGTCCGGCGATCCATGGCCAGATTTCCGAGCAGGTAGGCCTTGGCCCGCTCGACTTCTTCCGGCATCACCCGCTCCTCCCGGATCCGCGCCACCTCGCGCCGGAGGCCCTCCTCCGCCCGGATCAGGTTCTCCGGCGCGGTCCCCATGTGGATCACCAGAAAGCTCGTCTCCGTCCGCGAGGGGTAGAGCGCGCCGAGCGAATAGGCGAGGCCCTGTCTGTCCCGGAGCTCCACGAAGAGCCGGCCGGCCATCCCGCCCCCGAGGAGGGTGGTGAGGACCTTCACGGCCGGATAGTCCCCCCCGGCGAGCGACGGCGCCAGGTACCCCATCAGGATCTGGGCCTGAGCGGCCGGGCGCTCCAGGACCCGACGGGCGCTCGCCGCGGCGGGAGCCGGCGGGGCGGAAGCCTTCGCTTCGGAGGCCGCCGGCAGGTCGGCGAAGAGCCGCTCGACCTCCTTCACCACCGCCGGACCCGAGACCTGGCCGCTCACCGCCAGCACGATCCTGCCGGCGCGATAGTGACGCCGGTAATGGTCCAACAGCCGGGCCCGGTCCAGTCGCTCCACGGTCTGGCGCCGGCCGAGCGCCGGCCGCCCGTACGGATGGGGGCCGTAGAGGGAGGCCAGCAGCGTATCGAACGTGAGGGGGAACGGGAGGTCACCGCGGTTGCGGACCTGGCTCAGGATGACCCGGCGCTCCTTCTCGATCTCCTCGGCCGGCAGGCTCGGCCTGAGCGCCACGTCGGCCATGAGGTCCAGGAGCGCCTTCCAGTGGCGGGCGAGCGCCGTTCCGCGCAGCTCGGAGTAGTCCGTGTCTCCCGAGGCGCTCACGCTCCCACCGATCTCCTCGGCGGCCTCCGCGATCGCCCGGGCACTCCGCCGGGCCGTCCCTTTGACCAGGACGTGCTGGAGGAGGTTCGAGATGCCGGCGTCCTCGGGGCGCTCCCAGCGCCCGCCCATCCGGACCTGGAGCGAGACGGCCACGACGGGCGCGGCCGGGTTCTCCCGGACCAGGAGCGTCAGGCCGTTCGGGAGCCGGTGACGCAGCACGGGGAGGAGATGGCCGGACGCGGGCGCGGCGCTCGGAATCAGCGTGAGCCCCGCCGCCACGATCAGCCCGAGCGCCCCCGGCACGGGGCGTCTCATCGGGCCCCGCCCGGCGGGGTGAAGGCGAGCACGGCGTACCGGTCGACGGGCAGATAGCGGCGGGCCGCCTCGTGGATCTGCTCGCGGGTCACGCTGCGGAGGCGCTCCAGGTACCGCAGTTCCTCGTCCAGGCGCCAGACCGTCTCCGCCAAGCCGTAGGCGTACGCCAATCCCTCGGCCGTCTCGATGGCGAAGGCGTGCTCGGACTCGGCCGCGGTCACGGCCCGCCGGCGCTCCACCTCGGTGACGCCTTCCGTCTGGATGCGCCGGACCTCGGCCAGGACCGCCGCTTCCACCTTGCCCAGGTCGCCGGGTTCCAGCTGGGCCGAGACGCTGACGAGCCCCCCTCCCTGGAGGGCGCCGTAACTCGCGCGGACGGAGGAGACGAGCCGGTCGCGCTCGCGGAGCGCCTGGTTGAGCCGCGAGCTCCGCGACCCGCCGAGGATGGACGCGAGCAGGTCCACCGCGAAGACGTCCGGATGGTCCAGCGGGGGGGCGCTCCACCCGAGCGCCAGGTGGGCCTGCTTCTCGTTGCGGGAGACCACGTGACGCCGCACGCCCGGCAGTGACGGCGGCGGCGGAAGGGGCTGGCGGCGATACCCGGCCGCCGGCACCCGGGCGAACGTCCGCTCCACCACGGCGCTGACCTCGGTGGGATTCACGGCCCCGATCACGACGAGAACCATGTTCTCGGGAGCGTAGTGGCGCCGGTAGTAGCCCCGAAGCATCTCACGGGTGGCCGCCTTCAGAGCGGCTTCGTCGCCCAGGACGGGGCGCCCGTACGGGTGCCCCGGAAAGACGTGCGAGTAGAGCTGGCGGAAAAGCGAAGAGCGCGGGTTGTCTTCCCCCAACCGGACCTCCTCGAAGACCACCCGTCGCTCGCGCTCCAGCTCCTTCGGATCGAAGGCCGAGTTGAAGGCGACGTCGCCCATGACCTCGATGGCGCGGAGCGCCCGGCGGGCCGGCAGGAGGATGTAGTAGAACGTGTAATCGAGGGAGGTGCCGGCGTTCGTCCTCCCGCCCACCGCCTCGACCTCCCGGTCCACAAAGCCGGGCCCCCGCGTCTCCGTTCCTTTGAAGAGCATATGCTCCACGAGGTGGGAGAACCCGAGCTCCGCGGGGCGCTCGTCGCGGCCGCCGACGCCCACCCAGAGGTGCAGGGCCACCACATCGCTCGCGCGGTGCTCCTGGATGATCACCCGCATCCCGTTGTCGAGCACGAGGCGCGCCGGTCGATCGAGGCTCGGCGAGCCGGGAGTCGGCATGGATGCGGTCGCGCCGCATCCCGTCAGAAGCAGCAGCAGCGCGGCGAGCGGGCGGCTGGATGCGCACATGGACGATTCAGCGTACCAGACTTTGTAAGAGCCCACAAGCGAACGCCCCCGGACCGGCAACCATGGTGCGCGGAATACGGGTTCCATGTACTATGGAAATGACCATGAGCCGGAACCGGGGATGAGCTCCCTCAGCAGGTGGCAGGTCCTGTTCGCGGCCGGCGGCGGATTGTTCGTCGTCATCGGCTGGCAACTCCTTCCCTCCCCGCTGGCCGCGCTGCTGCTCGCGCTGGGGGGCGGCTTCTTCGGCGTGGCGATCGCGCCTCGGCTCTGGCGCAACGGACCGCCGAGGGGCCCGGCCGACGCGGCGCGCCTCGAGGAGACGATCACCAGCTTCCAGGAAGGGATGCTCGACCTCTACTCCCTGGTGGAGCTGGGCCGCACCATCAGCGCCTCGCTGGATCTGGACCAGCTCTTCACCACGACCATGAAGCGGGTCGCCGAGACGACCGGCGTGGAGAGCTACGCGCTGTTCCTTTACGACGAGCCGATGGACAAGCTCATCGCGCGGACCGTCAGCGGGACGGGGATGGAAGGCCTTCAGGACCGGTCCTTCGCGATCGGTGAGGGGCTCGCGGGCCGGGTCTACCAGACCCGGACTCCGGAGACGCACGCCGCCGGAGGGCCGCTCCCCTGGTCGGACATCCCCTCTCACGTCCGATCGGTCGTGGCGCTCCCCCTGTCGTCTGCCGACCGAACTCTCGGCGTCCTCCTGCTCTACTCGCCGGCCACCGGCGCCTTCGGCGAGAGGCAGACCGCCTACTTCACGGTGGTCGCCAAGCAGCTCGCCATCGCCCTCGAGAACGCCCAGCTCTTCATCAAAACGCGGGAGCTGGGCTATCGGGACGCGCTCACGGGTCTGTTCAACCGCCGGTACTTTGAGGAGGCCCTGGACCGGGAGGTGCGGCGCGCGATCCGCTACAATCTGCCCGTGGCGCTGCTCATGGCCGACATCGACCATTTCAAGATGTACAACGACAGCCAGGGGCACCACCAGGGGGACAACGTCCTCAAGGAAGTGACAGCCCGCCTGACCGAGAACACCCGCCAGGTGGACATCGTCGCCCGCATCGGCGGCGAGGAGTTCGTCGTAATCCTCCCGATGACCACGAAGACCCATGCCCGCCTGGTGGCCGAGAAGCTTCGCCGGTCGGTGGAGGAGACCAAGATCCCGGGCGAAGAAGTCCTCCCGGGAGGCCGGTTGACCATCAGCCTCGGCTTGGCCGCCTATCCCGAGGACGCCTCCGACCCCATGGGGCTCGGTGAGGCGGCCGACGCGGCGCTTTACAGCGCGAAGCGGAAGGGGCGCAACCGCACCGAAATGCTCGGCCGCTCCTAGCCTCCTCCCTACCCTCGAGGGGTCGGGCAGATTGCCTCTCGCGGGTCGGGCAGAAAGCCAGCGGACGATGCCGGAACTGACCCCCTGCAGATTGATAACATACTGAAATATTGCTACATTTCGCGGCCCTCCCGTTGGCATTCATCCTGCTTTACTAATGGCCGTGCCAACACCATCCGGGATTCAGACGGTCACGAATAAGGAAGAAAAGGAGGTGGGGGGAACAGGCTGATCCGGGGGGGGCAAAGGGTTCCAGGAGACAAATCGTCTCAACACAACAAAAGGGAGAAAGGGCAAATCCACATGAGAAAGCTCGTCGCAACCCTGATGATCTTCTTCTTCTTCGTCGCGCTCTCGCCGATGGTGGTCGAGGCGGCTTCGCCTTGCCCGCCTGAGGTGCAGGCGGCAAAGAACCTGCTGGCCAAGCAGGTCGCCAAGAGCCAGGATGTTCAGGCGCCCCGCTCGCTCGCTGGCGCCCGGAGCCAGGACGTTCAGGCTCCTCGCAGCCAGGATGTGCAGGCGCCCCGCGGTCAGGATGTCCAGGCTCCTCGCGGGCAGGACATTCAGGCGCCCCGCGCCCTAGGCCGTCAGGATGTCCAGGCTCCTCGTGGGCAGGATGTGCAGGCGCCCCGCGGCCAGGATGTTCAGGCTCCTCGTGGGCAGGATATTCAGGCTCCTCGCGCTGGA
>JACPSW010000144.1:5717-6687 GCA_016193045.1 Candidatus Rokuibacteriota bacterium
GGCCAGGATGTTCAGGCTCCTCGCGCTGGCAAGGCCGAGATCCAGGCCCCGCGCGGCCAGGATGTCCAGGCTCCTCGTGGGCAGGATGTGCAGGCGCCCCGCGGCCAGGATGTTCAGGCTCCTCGCGCTGGCAAGGCCGAGATCCAGGCCCCGCGCGGCCAGGATGTCCAGGCTCCTCGTGGGCAGGATGTGCAGGCGCCCCGCGGCCAGGATGTTCAGGCTCCTCGTGGGCAGGATATTCAGGCTCCTCGCGCTGGAACCACGGGCGGCACGATGGTCCAGGCTCCTCGCGCTGACAAGGCTCGGATCCTCGTGAACGAGGCCGAGGCGGCGTGCAAGGCCGGCAACATGACCAAGGCGACCCAGAAGGCCAAGGCCGCCATGGCGATCCTGAAGCAGAAGTAAGTTCCCTCGGACACAGGGCCCCAGGGCAACCCCCTGGGGCCTTCTTTTTTTCGCCATCCAACCGGTATAGAATCCCTCCGATGAGCCTTCCCCTCTCGCGCGTCCTTGCGACGACCGGCCTCGCATTGAGCGTCGTCCTCGGTTGGGCCGGGCTCGCTGGGGCGGACCGGACGCTCACGGTCCAGGAATCGATCCTCCGCGCCAAGCCTGCCGTCGCCCTGATCGTCGCGGAGGTGGCCGCCGAGGTCCGCCTGAACTGCGGGAGCGGCGAGACCCAGGTCACGCCTCCGCCCTTCAGGGAGACCGGGACCGGGTGGTTCATCGATGCGCGCGGATTCATCATCACGAATGGGCACGTCGTGCAGCCGGCCCACATCCCGCCCCGCTGGATGGTCAACTCGTTTGCCAAGCGAGCGATCGAGTCGAAATGCGTCCCGGCCCTGCTCAAGCGGTTGGGGATCACCCCCGGGGAGCGCCCGGTGGCGGAGGAGCAGGTTAAGCGGCAGGCCCTCGACAGCGTTCTGCCCACGACGAAGGTCAAGCTCGATCCGGGCATCTTCGTCGT
>JACPSW010000156.1 GCA_016193045.1 Candidatus Rokuibacteriota bacterium
CGTCTGCCCCGTGGACATCGTGGGCGACTACGGCCCGCGGAAGATCCACCGCGACGTGCAGCGGGGCATCTCCCTCCTGGACGACCCGAACCTCTGGCTCTGCACCACCTGCATGAACTGCCTCCGGGTCTGCCCGAAGGCCGTGGACATGATCCAGATCATGCCGGCGGCGCGCGAGGCCGCGATCAACGAGGGCAAGGCGATCCCGCCGGAGCTCCAGAAGGTGTTCGAGGCCGCCGACCGCTACGGCAACCCCCTGGGGGAGAACCCGCGCAAGCGCGCCGACTGGATCAAGGGCGCGGGCGTGCCGGTGCCCCTCATGGCCGGGCTGAAGCGTCCGGTGGAGGTCCTCTGGTACGTGGGCAGTTATCCGTCGTACCATCCGCGGGGGATCGACGCCGCGCGGGCGCTGGCGCGGATCTTCCACGCTCTGGGGGTGGACTTCGCGATCCTCGGCGTCGAGGAGAGGGAGGACGGGGATTCGATCCGCCTGGCCGGGGAGAAGGGGCTGGCCGAGAAGCTGACCGAGGAGAACATCAAGATCTTCGGGAAGTACAAGTTCAACCGGCTGGTGGTCTTCGGTCCCCACGAGTACAACGCCTTCAAGAACGAGTACCCGAAGCACGGGGGTCGGTACGAGGTGCTTCACTACACTCAGTTCCTCGTAGAGCATCTGGATCGGCTGAGCGCGCTCATGGTGACGCATGTCCCGCGCACGGTGACCTACCACGATCCCTGCTATCTGTCGCGCCATAACGGGGAATACGAAGCGCCCCGCAGGCTGCTGAGGGCGATTCCCGGGATCACGCTCGTGGAGATGCCCCGGAACCGGGAGAACGGCTACTGCTGCGGCGGCGGGGGCGGCGGGATGTGGCTCGACAGCTTCAGCCGGGACTATACGAAGATGCGGCTCTCGGACCGCCGCGTCATCGAGGCCGTGGAGACAGGCGCCCAGGGGCTGGCCATCTGCTGTCCCTACGAGGTCTCGCGCTTCGAGGACGCCGTCAAGGCCACCGGCAACGAGGGGCGGCTCGACGTCCGCGATATCGCCGAACTGATTGATACGGCGATGGCCAAGCCCGCCTGATGGAGCACCGCGGCGTCCTCATGGAGCAGTACGAGGTGCTGTTCGCCCACCGCTGGTCGGTGTGGGGAGCGGCGCTCGTGATCGGAACGCTCAACGTCTTCCTCTTCGCCTACGACCGGCCGTGGACCGCCTCCGACGGCGCCCGGAACTGGGGGGACTGGCTCTTCCAGTCGGTGGGGGTCCTCCACCGGCCGGATCTGATTTCCCCCGTGCTCTATTCCGGATCCCTCCTGAACCTGGGAGTGCTGGCGGGCGCCTTCGCGTCGGCCTTGCTGAGCCGGGAATTCGCCGTCCGTGTCGCACCTGCGGGAGAGCTGTTCAAAGGCGGAGTCGGTGGGTTCCTGATGGGGATCGGCGCCGTCCTCGCCTTCGGGTGCAACATCGGCGGCTTTTTCAGCGCGCTCTCCGCGCTCTCGCTGTCCGGCCTGGCCATGATGGTCGGGCTCGCTGCGGGGGCCTACCTCGGGCTCAGGTATCTCCTCTGGGAGGTGGAGCATTGGCCGGCCCTCACGACGGGGAAGGCGTACTCGTTTTGCGCCGCCGGCGCCTCGGGGCTCGGCTGGCAGCCCGCCGTCGGGGCCCTCGCCCTCCTTACGCTCCTCCTGCTCCCGTTCGCGTACAACCGGTTCGGCTACACGCCGCAGGCGGCGTTTCTCCTCTTCGGCGTCGCCTTCGGCCTGATCTTCCAGCGCTCCCGCTTCTGCCTGGTCCGGGCGTTCCGGGAGCCGTTCATGAGCGGCGAGGCGGACCACACGCGGGCGGCGGCGCTCGGCCTGGTGGTGAGCATGGTGGGCTTCTCGGTCCTGAAGTTTACCGATCTCAAAGACAAGGGCGACTGGGTGTTGCCTGGCTTCTGGCTCGGCGCGCTGGTGGGCGGGCTCCTCTTCGGCGTCGGCATGGTTCTGGCCGGCGGGTGCGGCGCCGGCTCGATCTGGCGGGCGGGGGAGGGGCACGTCAAGCTCTGGGTCGCGGTAGTGATGTTCGCCCTGGGGACCTCGCTGATGCGCCAGGCGCTGGCGCCGGGAGAGTGGCTCAGGAAGCTGGGGACGGCCGTGTTCCTCCCGAACGTGATCGGCTGGGGCGGGGCCATGGCCCTCGTCGCGCTCGTGATGGCGGCCTGGTACCTCTTCGCCTCCTGGAACGAATCCACGAAGCGCTTCAGCCTGGTGTGATGGGTGTGATGGGGTCAGGCATGCGTATTTGCGTTATTGCCCTGACGCAACCCGCAACGCAATAACGCATGCCTGACCCCATGAACATCGTGGTGCCGGTGAAGATGGTCCCAGACCTCGTCGAGGAACTGGAGGTGGATGCCAGCGGCTGCGCCCTCGACCGGTCGTTCCTCAAGCTCAGGATCAACGAGTTCGACGAGCACGCGCTCGAGGAGGCACTCCTTCTCAAGGCCAAGCACGGGGGGACGGTCACGGTGCTCGCGCTCGACACCGGGGAGGTGGACGAGACGCTCTTCACCTGCCTGGCCAAGGGGGCCGACCGCGCCATCAAGATCACCGGGGCATTCCAGGAGGGGGTGTCCAGCCACGCCGCCGCGGCCGTCCTGGCCCGGGTTCTGGGCTCGATTCCCCACGACCTCGTCCTGACCGGCGTCCAGGCCGCCGACGATCGAGACGGCCAGGTCGGGATCCTGCTGGCCACGGCCCTTGATCTTCCTCACGTGAGCGTGGTCAGCGGCGTGGATCCGGCGCCCGGTGGGAAAGCCGTAACCGTCCGCCAGGAGTATTCAGGGGGGATCATGGCCGAGCTGGAGGTGGACCTGCCCGCCGTGCTGGGGATCCAGGCCGCGCGGGAGGCGCCTCGCTACGCGCCGGTCTCCAGGGTGCGCCAGGTGATGAAGACCCAGAAGCTGGAAGAGATCCCGGCGCCGGCCCTTGAGGCGGGTGCGGGATCCACCGTGAGCCGCCTCGCCAAGCCCGAGACTGGCGGCCGCGCCGAGATTCTGGAGGGCTCCCCCGAAGACATCGCCGACCGCCTGCTCACGATCCTCTCCGAGCGCGGCTTCGCCAAACACTGAGACGCTGAGGGGTCAGGTCTTGCAATCACACATTCTTGATCGCCGAGGGGACAACCTCAGGAATGTTGCATTGCAAGACCTGACCCCGTTATTCGGGGACCCGTCGGCCCGCTGAGGAGGCAGGATGGCTACCGATATCGCCGTCGTCATCGAGCACTTGGAGGGGAAGGTTTCGGACATCTCCTTTGAGATGCTGGGCAAGGGACGCGAGCTTGCCAAGGCCTCCGGGGGTCGCGTGCTCGCCCTGCTGCTCGGCCGCGGCGTCAAGGGCCTGGTCTCAGAGCTGGGCGCTGCCGACGCCGTCATTTTGACCGAGCATGAGACGCTCGCCCACTACACCCCGGAGGCTCACAAGCAGGTGCTGGCGGCGATCCTGAAAGCGCGTGCCCCGCGGGTGACCCTGGTGGCCAACACCGCCATGGGCATGGACCTGGCGGCCGGCCTGTCCGGGTCGCTCGGCTGGCCGCTCTGCGCCTACTGCCGGGACGCGCGGCTCGCTGACAGCCGTCTCACCGCCGTCAGCCAAATCTACGGCGGCAAACTTCTGGCCGACGCCGACGTCGAAGGGCCCTCGGCCATTCTTTCGATCCTGGCAGGCTCCTTCCCCGCCGAGGCCGGCAAGGCGGCGGGCAGCCCCCGAGTGGAGGAAGTCCCACCGCCCCCGCTCGACAAGCCGCGCATCCGCTTCAAGCGACTGATCCGGCCGGAGGCCGGCGATGTGGACATCACCCGCCAGGCCGTCCTCGTGAGCGTTGGGCGCGGGATCCAGTCCAAGGACAACATCCCCCTGGTCGAGGAGCTGGCCCAGGCGCTGGGCGGAGCCCTCTCGGCCTCGAGGCCGATCGTGGACCAGGGGTGGCTGCCCAAGACCCGCCAGGTCGGCAAGTCGGGGATGACCGTCAAGCCGAAGCTCTACGTGGCCGTCGGGATCAGCGGGGCCCCCGAGCACATCGAGGGGATGCGCGGCGCCGAGCGGATCGTGGCGATCAACACCGACCCGAACGCGCCGATCTTCAACGTGGCCCACTACGGGGTGGTCTCTGACCTGTTTGACGTCCTCCCGCTGCTGACGGAAAAGCTCAAGTCCTCCAACTGACCCGGGTCCCATGACCGACGCGATCGTTCCGGCCCGCGAGGTCTTCCGGAACTTCCCCGGGCCGCTGATCGCGGCCTTCTATCTGCTGAGCGCCCTCGCGATCCTCGTCTTCTGCTATGGGGCGTGGCGGCGGATCCTGAAATACCGGCGAGGCCGTCCAGCCAACAGGATGACGCATCTCAGCCGCCGCCTCAGGCGCGCGGCGGCCGCCATCGGCAGCCACTCGAC
>JACPSW010000157.1 GCA_016193045.1 Candidatus Rokuibacteriota bacterium
GGACGACGAGTCCGAGCCAGAGCCCGATGTGGCCATCGTCCCCTGGGGGCCTCGGGACTACCTGCCGGATCACCCTGCCCGCCCCGTGCTGGTCGTGGAGGTTGCCGAAACGAGCCTGGTCCTGGATCGCGAGCACAAGGGGAGCCTTTATGCCCGCGCCGGCCTCGCCGACTACTGGATTCTGAACCTCGTGGACAGCGTCCTCGAGGTCTACCGTCAGCCGGCTCCGTCCTCGGAGGCGCCCTTCGGGTGGGCCTACAGCGAGGTCCAGTTCCTCGGCGCGACCGACCTCGTCTCGCCCCTCGCCGCTCCGAACGCCCGCATCCCCGTCGCCGCGCTTCTTCCCTGAGCGTCGACCGCCAGGAGTCGCGGGGTCTTCGGCCCTGTCCGTCCGAGCGGTACCGTTGGGATTGACGATCAGGAAAGTCCCCTGCTACGCTCCGAGGCGACCGTGAGGATTTATGGTCAGAGATACTGGCTCGGGTCAGAGCTCACCGACTGCCGGCATATCGTAGAGCGTCTCAAGGAGCGCTTCCCTAACGAGGTTGAAAAGGCACCCCCCAAGAAACTTCTTTCGCTCTTTCGATAACCCTTGCGTCGAATCCACGAAGAGAAGGCTTACAACGGGGCCCTCGAACGAATTGAGCGCCTCGGCCTCCGTGGACTCCTCGATGAGGTCCGGCAGATCCTCACAGGTTTCCGGTTGCTCGTGAAAGAAGAAACCGACGCGAAGCGCGGCCGCGCTCAAAATAGGAGACCGGCAACCTTGGCTTGCGCTCGCCCGCCATCCTGGCCCACGGTATAATGCGCGTAACCCAGGCACATCGATGGTTCTGACGAGGATCCCGAATCCCGAAAAGATGGCCTCCGCCTTCAGGGCGCAAGGAGCTATCCTCCTGATTTCGTGCTACGAGCTGGGCCACCAGCCGCTGGCCCTGGCCTCGCCACTGGGGTTTCTCGAGCGGGCCGGGTTCGCTCCCGACGCGCTCGACATCTCAGTCGAGGAGTTCGACGCCGGAAAGGTCGCGCGTGCCGGGTTCGTCGGGATCTCGGTCCCCATGCACACGGCGCTCCGCCTGGGCGTGCGCGTGGCCGCCGAGGCGCGCCGGATCAATCCCCAGTGCCACGTCTGCTTCTATGGCCTCTACGCCTCGCTGAACGCCGAGTATCTCCTGGCCCACGGCGGCGACTCCATCATCGGCGGCGAGTTCGAGTCGGCGCTGGTGGGGCTGGTGGAGGCCTTGGAGGCCGGGCGCGCCACGCCCGTGGAGGGCGTTTTTCAGCGAGGGCGCCCCGCCCAGCCCGTGTTGGAGCGCCTGGCCTTCGCCCAGCCGAGCCGGGGGGCGCTGCCACGCCTCAAGAAGTACGCCCACCTCGAGATGGCCGGCGAGCGCGGGCGCGTCGGCTACGTGGAGGCGAGCCGCGGGTGCCTGCACCTGTGCTTGCACTGCCCGATCCCGCCCGTGTACGGGGGGCGCTTCTTCGTCGTGCCGAAGGAGACCGTGCTGGAGGACATCCGGGGGCTCGTGAGGGACGGGGCGACCCACATCAGCTTCGGCGACCCCGACTTCCTGAACGGCCCCGGTCACTCGCTCGGGATCGTCCGGGCCATGCACGCCGAGTTTCCCTCGCTCACCTTCGACTTCACGGCCAAGGTGGAGCACATTCTGGAGCGGGAGGATCTGTTCCCCGAGCTGAGGCGGCTCGGGTGCGTGTTCATGATCTCCGCCGTGGAGTCCCTGAGCGACACCGTGCTCGCCAATCTGGAGAAGGGGCATACCCGGGCCGACGTCGGCCGGGCCCTCGGGATCGTCAGGGACGCGGGGATCGCCTTCCGCCCTACCTGGGTGCCGTTCACGCCGTGGACGACCCTCGAGGACTACGTCGACATGCTGGAGTTCGTGGAGCACGAGGGGCTGATCGACCAAGTGGACCCCGTGCAGTTTTCCCTGCGGCTCCTGATCCCGCCGGGCTCGGCGCTCCTGGCGCGGGAGGCCATCAAGCCGTATCTCGGGCCGCTCGACGAGGCTTCCTTCAGCTACCGCTGGACCCATCCGGACCCGCGCATGGGCCGCCTCCAAAAGGAGGCGAGCCGCCTCGTGGAAGTCGCGACGGCCTCCGGCGAAGACCCCGCCGTGACCTTCTACCGCCTGAAGGCCCTGGCCTACGCGACGCTCGGCGCATCCCTTCCCGGCGCGCCGGCTCTGGCCCCGGACAGGCGGCGTGCGCCCAGGCTCACCGAGGCGTGGTTCTGCTGAGCGGAGCCCACCGAGGGCCAGTTCGGCCCTCTCCAGCCGGCGATGCGCGAAGGGGTGGCGGGTGTGGTATTATGAGGTCCCTCGGGAGCGTCCGGGGGGAACCAGGGACACAGACCACAGGGGGGGAACAATGGCTGAGCTCAAGGAACGGGTCCAGACCCTGATCGACAATTCCATTAACCCGGCGGTGGCGGGTCACGGCGGGCGCATCGAGCTGATCGACGTCAAGGACGACACGGTGTACATCCAGATGTCGGGCGGTTGCCAGGGGTGCGGTGCCGCGGATGTCACGCTGAAGGCGGGGATCGAGCGGCTGATCAAGGAGGAGATCCCCGAGGTGCGCGAGATCCTCGACGTCACCGACCACGCGTCGGGCAACAACCCGTACTACTCGCCGTCCAAGGGCTAGCGGTTCCACGCGTCACCCTGCCCTGCGCCCCCCTCACCTGTGCCCTCTTCCCCCTCGAGGGGAGAGGGTAGGGTGAGGGGGGTTTTCCGTCATGCTGCGCCTGCTCCTCCTCGTCCCGACCACCACCTACCGCACGGAGGACTTCGTCCAGGCGGCGGCCCGGCTGGACGTGGACCTCGTGGTGGCCTCCGAGCGCCCCAACGTCTTCGGCGAGCGGCTTCCCGCTAACCTCGTGACCCTGGACTTCAACGACCCCGAAGCGGCCGCCCGGGAGATCGCGGAAGCAGCCCGCTCGAGCCCGTTCAGCGCTGTGGTTCCCGTCGACGACCGAACGACCGTGGTCGGCGCCGCCATCGCCAATGCCCTCGGCCTGCCGTCGAACCCCGTGGCGGCCGTATCGGCGACGCGGAACAAGCACCAGATGCGCCTGGCCCTCAGCAAGGCCGGCCTTCCCTCGCCGCCGTACTTCCTCTTCACCCTGGGCGAGGATCCGGCGCAGGCCGCCCGCAAGGTGCCCTACCCCTGTGTGCTCAAGCCGACCATCCTGGCGGCGAGCCGCGGGGTGACCCGGGCCAACGATGAGGCCGGGTTCGTCGCGGCCTTCAGGCGAATCGAAGCCATCCTGAAGACCGCGGACGTCGTGGAGCTGGGCGCCGGGGCCGATGAGATCCTGGTGGAGGGGTTCATCCCGGGGAGGGAAGTGGCGCTGGAAGGGTTGCTCGTGAAGGGGGGGCTCCGGGTCCTGGCGCTCTTCGACAAGCCCGACCCCCTCGATGGGCCGTTCTTCGAGGAGACGATCTACGTGACTCCCTCGCGCCGATCGGCGGAGACCCAGACCGCCGTCGCCGACCTCACCGCGTGGGCGGCGCGGGCCCTCGGGTTGAGGGAGGGGCCCATCCACGCCGAGCTCAGGGTGAACGAGGCCGGGCCCTGGGTGATCGAGATCGCCGCGCGCTCGATCGGGGGGCTCTGCTCCCGGACGCTCCGCTTCGGCACCGGCCTCACCCTGGAGGAGTTGATCCTCCGCCACGCCCTGGGGATCGAGATCGAGAGCCTCGAGCGCGAGCGAGAGCCTGCCGGCGTTATGATGATCCCGATCCCGCGGGGGGGAATCCTGGAGGAGGTCCGGGGGCAGGTGGCGGCCAAAGCCGTGCCGGGGATCGAGGAGATCACCATTACGACCCACCAGGGGCAGGAGGTGGTGCCGCTTCCGGAGGGGTCGCGCTACCTGGGGTTCATCTTCGCGCGAGGGGAGACGCCGGAGGCGGTCGAGGCGGCCTTGCGGGAGGCCCATGGCCGCCTCGAGTTCGTCATTACCCCGAAGTCGGGCTAGTCGGCCCTGATCGTCTCGGGGGCGATGTCGCCCTCGTCCTCCGCGATCTCTTCCCGGGGCTCTCCGATGACTCCCGCGGGGGCCGTCGGGCCGCTGTCCGGCGCTTCGTCTTCCGGATACAGGTCGATCATTCGAAGGTCGTACCACTCAAACATCGCCTTCCTCCTTCTGATCGGACCGGTTCACACCTGGGCTCCCGAGGTATACATAGCAGACGGCATGCCAGGGTTGGGACGCCATTCTATCTCCCCGTCCTTGTTGATTCTTCCGGTTGTCCTTACTCCTTGCTTTTCGAGCCCATCGGGCGAGGTGCCTCAGGAATTTTGCCCGAATCGGGCCCTCATGGGGGGCTCGACAGCGGGCCCTCGGGGCGCTATCGTGGTCAGGGCCACGCGGTCAGGGATGGCTACCCTGTGACTGCGGAGACTCACGTCGAGCAGGTGGCCTGACGAACGGCGAGAATCCGGCGGGGGCGGGCGTGACGGCCGGGTGAGGCGCAGGACGTCGCGGGGCTGGGGCCCCGCCGTCCGAGACGAGCAGGTGAAGACAGCCCCGGTGCCCGCCCCAGGTGAAGGAGCCTCATATGGCACTCGACAAGACCCAGCTGATCGGCTTCTACCGGACCATGCGCCTCATCCGGCGCTTCGAGGAGCGGGTGGTGGAGCTGGTGAACCGGGACGAGATTCCCGGTGTCACCCACGAGTACGTCGGGCAAGAGGCGGTGGCGACCGGCGTGTGCGCCGCGCTCCGCCCCGACGACGTCATCACCAGCACCCACCGGGGTCACGGCCATATCCTGGCCAAGGGCGGCGACCCCCGGCGGATGATGGCCGAGCTGATGGGAAAGGCGAGCGGCTACAACCGCGGCCGCGGCGGCTCCATGCACATCGCCGACCTCTCCCTCGGCATCTACGGCGCCAACGGCATCGTGGGGGCCGGCGCCCCGATTGCGTGCGGGGCGGCCCTGGCGGGGAAACTGGCGCGGAGCGACCGGGTGGCTGTTTCGTTCTTCGGCGACGGGGGAATGAATCAGGGCGTCGTTCACGAGGCGATGAACCTCGCCGCCATCTGGAGGCTGCCGGTGGTCTTCGTCTGCGAGAACAACGGCTACGCCATCAGCGCCTCCATCAGCCAGATGGCGGCCGTCGAGCGCTTGGCGGATCGAGCCGCTGCCTACGGGATGCCGGGGAAGCCGGTGGACGGGATGGATGTCCTGGCCGTCCACGCCGCCGCCGGCGAAGCGGTGGAGCGCGCCAGAACGGGCGCGGGGCCGACTCTCCTCGAGTGCCGGACCTACCGCTTCGTCGGCCACTTCACCGCCGAGAAGGCCCGCGGTATCAAGTACCGGAGCGATGAAGAGATCGCGCGGTGGCGCGAGCGCGATCCGGTGGTGACCTACCCGGCGTGGCTCAGCCAGCAGGGGATCGGCGACCCGGCTCTCGTGGAGGCGGAGGTGGAGGCGCTGCTGGACGAGGCGGTGGCCTTCGCGCGCCAGAGCGCGTTCCCGGAGGCGGAGGAGGCCCTGGACGGCATGTACGCGGTCACGTATCCTGGCCTTCCCGCTCGCGGGTTCTAACGCGCATTATTCACGAACGGCGATGGCGCGATGGGGCGAGTGGGTGACGGAGCCGGACCCACGGGGGCTGCGCCCTGCGACAGGCCCCGCCCGCTACACTCGACTATGGTTCGTGAATAATGCAGGCTAAGGAGACGGCCATGCGTGAGATCCGATACCTGGAAGCTCTGAGTGAAGCGCTCCGAGAGGAGATGAGGCGCGACCCCAACGTCATTGTCTTGGGGGAGGACGTCCGCGTGAGCATGCGCGGCCTGACGAAGGGGATCCTGCAAGAGTTCGGCCCCGACCGGATCTACGACACGCCCATTTCCGAGGCGGGCTTCACCGGCCTCGCCACCGGCGCGGCCATGGCGGGCATGCGGCCCGTCGTCGAGTACCAGATCAACGCCCTCCTCTTCGTGGCCTTCGATCAGCTCGTGGACCAGGCGCAGAAGCTCCGCTACATGATGGGCGGCCAGGGGACGATCCCGGTCACGTACCTGGTGCCGGCCTCGGGCGCGCGCCGCGGGCTCGCGGGCCAGCACTCCGATCATCCCTACCCGCTCCTCGTCCACATGGGGATGAAGGCCGTCATGCCCTCGACCCCGCGGGACGCCAAGGGGCTGCTCAAGGCGGCGATCCGCGAGGACGACCCCGTGGTCGTGTTCGCGCCGGCGGCGCTGCTTGCCATGAAAGGGCCGGTGCCGGAGGAGGAGTTCACGATCCCGCTGGGCCGGGCGGAGGTGAAGCGCCCCGGGGACGACCTCTCGATCATCGCCGTCGGCCCGCTCGTGCCCGAAGCGCTCAAGGCCGCGGAGCAGCTCGCCCAGGAGGGGATCTCGGCGGAGGTCGTGGATCCGCGGAGTCTCCTGCCGCTCGACCACGAGACCATCCTCACCTCCGTCAGGAAGACCGGCCGCGTCATCCTCTTCGACGACAGTAACCGCACCTGCGGCTACGCCGCCGAGCTGGCCGCCGTCATCGCCGAGGAGGCGTGGGAATCGCTGCGCGCCCCCATCCGCCGTCTCACGCGGGCCGACGTGCCCGTTCCGTTCAGCCCGCCGCTCGAGAGCTACGTCCTGCCCTCGCGCGACCGGCTGGTCGAGGAGGCGCGCGCCCTGCTCGCGAAGGTCTAGCGCGCATTATTCACGAACGGCGATGGCGCGA
>JACPSW010000148.1 GCA_016193045.1 Candidatus Rokuibacteriota bacterium
CAACTTCGCGGGGGGCGTGGTACCGGCGCCGGGCGCCGAAACGGTCCAGGAAGCCGAGGTCAAGGCGGCGCTCGACAAGGCCCGGGGCGAGGTGGACGCGGCCATGGAGGAGTTCGCCTTCCAGCGGGCGCTGATCGCCATCTGGGAGTTCATCGGGGCGGCGAACCGGTACGTGGACGCCACGGCCCCATGGGCGCTCGCCAAGGACCCGGCCAAGCGCGAGCGTCTCGGCACCGTGCTCTACACCCTCGCCGAGACGCTCCGCTGCCTGTCCATTCTCCTGGAGGCGTTTCTGCCTTCCACCGCGGAGCGGATCCGCGTGGTCCTGGGCCTGAGCGGGACTCCCGTGGCGCTGTTGGATCTGACCTGGGGCCGCCTCACGCCCGGGACAGGGATCCAGAAGGCGCCGGCCCTGTTCCCGCGCATCGAATCGGCTTCCCCTCTCCCCCGCGCGGGGAGAGGGCAGGGTGAGGGGGCGAAGGTGGGTGCGCAGCGGATCACGCTCGATGACTTTGGAAAAGTAGACCTCCGGGTAGCCGAGGTGGTGACCGCCGAGAAGGTCCCGAAGTCGAAGCGGCTGCTGAAGCTCACCGTCAGAGTGGGAGCCGAGACGCGGACTCTCGTGGCCGGGATCGCCGAGCACTATGAGCCCGCCACCCTGGTCCTCGAGCCCGCCACCCTGATGGGCGTCGAGTCCAACGGCATGGTGCTCGCCGCCTCCGAGGGCAGCGACCTCGCCCTCGTCGTCCTGGATCGGGATCTCCCTTCGGGCGCCAGAGTCAAGTAGCATGCCGGGCCTTGCCTGCCTCGTCATTTGGCCCGACACGGGAGAATAGCCATGTCTGGGTGGGGGTGGGGTCGGTGGTCGCTGCTGCTGCTGGGAGTCCTGATCCTCGCCACCTACCTCGGCGTGCTCTGGTTGGGGGGAGTTCAGGGAGCGCTCGATTGGCTCCAGGCACAGTCGGGTGCGGGTGACCCGTTTCAACGGCCCGGCACACTCCGCGGGGAGGGATTTTTCGTCCTGCTCGCGTTCATGCTGCTGGCGCCGTTCGCTGCGATCGTTGCGCTGTTGCTCATCCTGTTCGTGCTGCTGGTTCTGGCCGGGACCCTCGCACCGGTCGGGCGCCTGCTGGGTTTGCCGAACTGGGTTCTCATGGTGCTTGCGGTGGGAGGATTGGGCGGCTTGGCGTACGTCGGGCGCGAGGTGTGGGCCCCGTGGGGGCTGTGGACGGTGGGCCTCGTCGTCAGCGCCTTCCTCAGCGTGCTCCCGTAGGCCGGGGGAAGCGCGGGACGCACGAAGTGCGCAAGGGCGTCCTCGTCGCGCTCCTGGTGGTCTTCGCCCCGGGCATTGCCTTTGCCGTGTTCGAGCTGTTCGTGTTCAAGGGCCCGGTGGCCGAGCGCTCGAGGCTCATGGCCTGGGGGTTCCTTCTGATCGGGGTCGCCTGCGTCGTCGCCGTCCTCGTCCTCGTGGCCCGGGACGCCCTCCGGCGCGTGAGGCGCCCCGGCGCCGGCGCAGAGTAGCGCCGAACCCGGCTGTGTCCGTGCGATCGCGCCTCACCCAGCGCTGGGTCGACCTGTCGCGGCGAAGTCCCTGGGTTCGCTGGGGGGCCCAATGGGGGGTCTCCCTCGGTTCCCTGGCCTCGGGGCTCGCGGCGCTGTTCGTCTTCCGGCGTGGCCTGCCGGACGTCAGCGTCATCGTCGGCTACCTTCTCCTCCTCTGGCTGCTCTTCGCCGTCTTCGCGGAGCTGCGCGCCCCGCTGGTAGCCCGTGGCCGCCGGCTCGTTGTGAGCGCCGTGGACTATACGATCCAGACCCTCTGCCACTACCTTCTCCTCTTTGTGCTGCCGGCCTACTACGCGAGCACGACCTTGGCATCGCCGAACGCCTCGTTTCTGCTGGCCCTCGTCGGCGCAGCGCTGGTGACCGCGGTGGACCCCTGGTACCGGGCGGTGGTTCAGCCGCGGCGGTGGCTCGGTCACGCGCTCCTGGCCTTCTCGATGTTCGCGGCCCTGAACGTGGCGCTGCCCCTGGTCGGCCTTCGACCGTTCTGGGCGCTGCAGGGGAGCGCGGTCCTCTGCGCGCTCGCGCTGACGCCGGCGCTCCGGCGCTCGGGCGGGAGCTGGAAGGGCGCCGGCGGCCGTGCGGTGGTCTTCGCCGGGGTCGCGGTGGCGCTGGTCGCGCCGCTGCGCGCGTGGATCCCGCCGGCGCCGCTTCACCTGGCCCGCGCCACCCTGGCCTGGTCGGTCAGCGGCCTGGAGCCCGTCGGCCCGCTCGCGAGCCCCATCTCGGCGGCGATCCTGCGGGAGCTGGGAGGCGTCGCTGCCTTTACGGCCATCTATGCCCCGGCGGGGCTGCGCGAGCCCGTCTTCCACGTCTGGAAGAAAGACGGCCGAGCGGTTGCGACCGTCCCGCTCTCCCCGGTGCGAGGCGGGAGGGCCGAGGGATTCCGCACCTACTCGCACAAGACCGATTTCGGGCCGTCGCCGGCGGGGCGCTGGGAGGTGGATGTGGTGACCGAGCACGGCCAGCTGGTCGGCCGGCTGCGTTTCGTCGTCAGGGAATGACGGCTCCTTGACCTTCGGCCCCTTCTGGTATGAACTGGCTCTGCGCCCTCCTCCACGGACGGGCGGAAGGAGGTAGGTCATTATGCCTATCCTGGCCAAGCTCCGGGAGTTCCTCGACGCCAACAAGGCGGCCTACTCGGTCCACTCCCACCCGACCGCCTACACCGCTCAGGAGATCGCCGCCCTCTCCCATGTCAAAGGGCGGGCGCTCGCCAAGGTGGTGATGGTGAAGGCCGGGGCTGACCTCGCCATGCTCGTCCTCCCCGCCGACCACCGCGTGGACTTCAACCGCTTGAAGACGGTGCTGAACGTGAAGGACGTGAAGCTCGCCCAGGAGGGGGAGTTCAGCGGCATCTTCCCCGGCTGCGAGGTGGGGGCGATGCCCCCGTTCGGCAATCTCTTCAACCTGCCGGTCTACGCCGACCGGTCCCTGGAGAAGGACGAGGAAATCGTCTTCAACGCGGGGACCCACACCCTGACGACGAAAATGACCTGGCGCGACTACGCCCGCCTCGTCAAGCCCAAGATGGAAGACTTCGCCGTCCACATCTAACCATCCCCCCTCACCCTCCTTTCCCCCATCCCAGGCGTTCAAGCAGGCGCCCGCCCAGCGACGTTCAGCTTTTCGGGCCGCGGGGATGTCAGAGCTTGCAGATCGGGCGCGCGGGCGACAGAGGTGTCGAGGTAGGTGCCCGAGCTCGGCGACCACACGATCTCGGTCGCCAAGGTGTGCGACCCGGTCATCCAGCAGGCGCTCACTCTTTGCCGTTGGGGCGGCGGACCGTCACGAACCAGTCGGTACGGCGATAGGCTTCCGGCTGCTGGCGGCGCTCGCCCCGGCGCCGCTCGGGCTCCCAGGGCGTGACCCGCTGCCGCCGCTCGCTCCGGCGCCGGTCCAGGAGGACCTTCACCTTCTGCACCCCGGTGAACTGCCGCGCGAGATAGTCACGGACCTGAGGCTGGTCTTCCGTCACGATGAGCAGGTAGTGGCCCATGGGTTTCCTCTCTCACCCCGCCATCGCTTCCAGGACCGCGAGCACGATGAACAGGATCGCCACGGCGATGACGATCAGCGTTGGCGGCCGGTCCGTTGTTGCCGGTGTCATGGCTTCCTCCGTGTTCTCCGCGCCCGCCGGATCTCGCGCCGGGTGAGGAGTTCCTCCAGGGTGATGGCTCATCGTTGCCGTTTCCATGGCCGGCAGTAAAGGCAACACTTATGCCAGAAAGAAATATCTGGAAAAATAGGCAGTTAACCTTGAAGAGGGGAGATCTGAGTCTGGTGGTGGTGGTGGATTGAGCAGTGTAAGATGACCTCGTGCTCTTCGACACTCATGCCCACCTGCACTTCCCCGAGTTCGCCGGCGATCTCCCCGCCGTCCTGGGACGCGCCCGGGCGGCCGGGGTCGGGTGGATGCTGACGATCGGGACCAGCGTGGAGGGCTCGCAGGCTGCGCTAGCCCTGGCCGAGAGGGAGCCCGACCTCTACGCGGCCGTCGGCATTCATCCCCACGACGCGTCGGAGGCGACCGAGGCGGCGTTCGAAGAGCTCCGCCGCCTCGCGGAGTCCTCGGAGAAGGTGGTGGCCGTCGGGGAGATCGGGCTCGACTTCTTCCGCAACCTCTCGCCGCGGGAGGTCCAGCTGGAGGTGTTCAGGCGCCAGCTCGACTTGGCCCGGCGGATCGGGAAGCCCGTCCTCGTCCACTGCCGGGAGGCCCACGCCGAGACGCTGGAGGTCCTCGGCGCCGAGGGCGTGCCGGCGGCGGGCGGGATCATGCACTGCTTTTCCGGCGATGCAGAGGTGGCGCGCCGGTGCCTGGATCTGGGTCTCTTGATCTCGTTGGCGGGGCCTGTCACGTACCCCAACGCGCGGAACCTCCCCGAGGTGGTGAAGCTGGCGCCGGAGGACCGCCTCGTGGTGGAGACCGACTGCCCCTTCCTGCCGCCCCAGCCCTATCGCGGCAAGCGCAACGAGCCGGCCTACCTGCCGATCACCGCCGCGCGCGTGGCCGAGCTGAAGGGACGTCCGGTCGAGGCGTTCGGCGCCCGGATGGCGGAAAACGCGCTCGCCCTCTTCGGCATCCGCCCCACCTGATGAGCC
>JACPSW010000131.1 GCA_016193045.1 Candidatus Rokuibacteriota bacterium
CACACCCCGACTATCTCTTCGGCACGCCGCCCGAGCGCGCCCTGATCAACCCGGAGAACCCGTTCATCCTGGTGAATCATCTCAAGTGCGCCGCCTTCGAGCTGCCCTTCGCGGACGGCGAGCCCTTCGGCGGCGTGCCCGTCGAGCCGTACCTGAGCCAGCTCGAGACCGAAGGGCTGCTCCACCACGCGGGGAACCGCTGGCACTGGACCAGCGAGACCTATCCCGCCGACCACATCTCGCTCCGCACGGTGACCTCTGACAACTTCGTGGTGATGGACACGACGGCGCGGGACGACAAGCAGGCCAAGCGGCGCCAGATCATCGCCGAGGTGGACTGGAAGAGCGCCTTCGCGATGATCTACCCCAAGGCCATCTACCTGGTCGAGGGGGAGCCCTTCGAGGTCCAGGAGCTGCGGTACCGCGAAGACGAAGAAAAGGTCGCCTACGTCAAGCGAGTCCAGGTGGACTACTTCACCGATGCGATCAGCGCCAAGGGCGTGTGGATCCTCCGGCGCCTGGCCGACCAGGCCCGAGCATGGCTCCTGGCCGAGCACGGCGAGGTGCTCGTGGCCGAGAAAGTGGTGGGCTTCAAGAAGATCAAGTTCGGCACCCTGGAGAACGTGGGCTCGGGCGAGGTGGAGCTGCCGCAGCAGGAGATCCAGACCACCGCCGCCTGGCTTGCCGTGGATCCGACCCTGCTGGCCCGGGTGTCGTCGAGCCGGGACGAGCTGGTGGATGGCCTCCGGGGCCTCGCCTACCTCCTCCACCACCTGGCGCCGATCTTCCTCCTCTGCGACGTCCGGGATCTGGGCTCGTGGCTCGGCGACCAGACGCCGGCGGGCGAGGGCGCCGTGGCCACGTATCCCGGCGCGCGGGCCCGGCTCCTCCAGGCCGCCGAGTTCAACCCGACGATCTACCTCTATGACAGCGCGCCGGGTGGGATCGGGCTGGCGGAGGGGCTCTTCGAGGTGCTCCCGGCGCTGCTGGTCCGGGGGCTCGAGACGCTCCAGGCCTGTCCCTGCCGCTGGGGCTGCCCCTCCTGCGTCGGCCCCGTCAACGAGATCGGGCGCCGGGCCAAGGCGATCGCGACGATCCTCCTCCGTAATCTGACCGCCTAGCGTGCATTAGTCACGAACGGCGATGGCGCGACAGGCCCCGCCCGCTACACTCGACCACGGTTCGTGAATAATGGAGGCCGGATAATGGTGTCGTCGGTTGGCGAGCTGGTGGGAGGGCAGGAGGAGGCGACTTCGCACGGGCGCCTCCTCGTGGCGCGGCATCAGTACCCGCTCCACGTGAGGCACGGTGAGCTTCCCCTCGGATCGGCGCTCGAAGCGTCGCCCGACGTGCTCAGGCTCCTGAGCCGTCAGCCCCCCTCCGAGTCGCCGCCGAAGCGGCTGCTCTACCTCGACACGGAGACCACCGGCCTGGCCGGCGGCACGGGGACCTACGCGTTTCTCGTCGGGGCGGGCTTCTTCGACGGCGATCGGTTCGTGCTCGCCCAGTACTTCATGCGCGATCTCGACGAGGAGCCGGCGCTGATCGCCGCCATGGCCGCGCTGCTGGCCGAGTTCGACGGCGTGGTGACCTACAACGGCCGCGGGTTCGACCTTCCGCTCCTCGAGACCCGCTTCGTCCTCTCCCGCCGGCCCTGGCCCCAGCATCTCTCGCACCTGGATCTCCTGCCTCCGGCCCGCCGGCTCTGGTCGTCCCGGCTCCCCGATTGCCGCCTCGGCACGATCGAGGCGCGCATCCTGGGTCTCGAGCGTGTTGATGATGTGCCCGGCGCCCTGATCCCCTCCCGCTACTTCCACTACCTTCGGAGCCGCCGTGCCGAAGCGCTCCAGCCCGTCTTCGAGCACAACCGCCTGGATGTCCTGTCGCTCGTGACGCTGACGGGCTGGGTGGCCCGGGCTCTCGCCGATCCCCAGGGGCTTGACCTGGCCCCCGAGGAGTATGTGGGTCTCGGCCGCCTCTGGGAGGGGGCCGATGAGGAGCGCGGCGCTCGCTGCTACCAGGCGGCGCTGTCACGAGGGATCGGCAGTCCCCAGAGGGAGCGGCTCCTGCTGAGGCTGGGTCGCCGCGCCAAGCGCGAAGGCCGCTGGGCCGAGGCGCTGGCGTTTTGGAACGACGCGATGGCCTCCGCCCCGGGCTTCGATCCGCGGCCGTGGGAGGAGGTCGCCAAGTACTACGAGCATTGGCGCCGGGATCTCGCCGCCGCTCACGAGGTGGCGGTTCGGGCCGTCGCCCGCGCCGCGGCCGAGGGCGCTCAGGAAGCCGTCCGGGCCTCTCTGGTCCACCGCCTGCGCCGCCTCACCCGCCGCTCGGGCCTGGCCATCCGGTAACACATCTCGGCACCGGAGTGTTCCAAACCGGCACTTGCTTTTCCCAAGCGACGTCACACTCTCGCCCCGGGCCGGGACACCTAGTCGTTATTTTTCCGCTAAATAGAGGAAGCCGGGCCCGGTAGCCGGTATTGGTTTTCCATTTGCATGACCTGAAGGGCCCGACGCCGACCGGGGCGGGAGGCGTGCGTCCGCAGGCGGCCTTGCAGGTCATCGAAAGGGAGAGCATCCTAGGAGGCGCGAGAGCATGGCCATGGCATCCCTTGAGCTGACCCGGCGGCTGGAGTTCAACGTCGCGCGGGCCCTCGTGGGCAAGCCCGAGGTCGTGAGGCTAGCGGTGATTGGGCTGCTGGCCCGGGGGCACCTCCTGATCGAGGACGTGCCCGGGGTGGGCAAGACGACGCTGGCGCACGCCCTGGCCAAGTCCCTCGGGGTCGGCTTCCAGCGCATCCAGTTCACCTCCGACTTGCTGCCGTCCGACATTCTTGGCGTCTCCATCTACGATGGGAAGACCGGGGAGTTCGTCTTCAAGCCGGGTCCGCTCTTCAGCAACATCGTCCTGGCCGACGAGATCAACCGGACCACTCCCAAGACCCAGTCGAGCCTCCTCGAGGCGATGAACGAGTACCAGGTCTCACTCGACCACCACACGTACCCGCTGCCGCGCCCCTTCATGGTGCTGGCCACGCAGAATCCCCTGGAGTATCAGGGGACCCACCCGCTCCCCGAATCCCAGCTGGACCGGTTCCTCCTCAAGATCCGGATCGGCTACCCGGATCGGAACGACGAGAAAGAGATCCTGAAGGGAGCGGGCGCCTCGGCCCTGGAGCAGATCGAGCCCGTCCTCTCGGCCGAGGAGGTAACCGACCTCCAGGGGGCGACGGAGAAGGTGCGCGTGGAGGAATCGCTCCTGGATTACGTGATGGCGATCGTCGGGGCCACGCGCCGCTCGCCGGTGCTGGCTCTCGGGGTGAGCCCGCGGGGGGCGCTCGCCCTGCTCCGGGCCTCGCAGGCCAGGGCACTGGTGGACGGCCGGGAGTATGTGGTTCCTGACGACATCAAACGGCTGGCCGTGCCGGCCCTGGCCCACCGGGTCTTGGTGCGAGCGCGGCTCGAGCGCGCCGCCGGGAGCGAGCTGGAGGCCGACGCCGTCATCGACGCCCTCCTCCAAGAGATTCCGGTCCCGCGTTAGCGCCGTGCCGATAGCCGTCGCATCCCGGCGTTCTCGGTCGTCGCCGGTCCTCAACGTACAACCGCGTACGCCTCCGGCCGGCTCCTCCCTCGGGCCTTGGGCTGCTCGGCTCTCGGCCCGGCGTGGGGGCTAGCGGACTCGCATGGGCAGGCTCCTTCGCTGGTGGCGGATCCTCCGGCCGCCGCGCACGATCCGCCCGACGAAAGAGGGGTGGTGGTTCCTCTTCGCCACCCTTGGACTCGGCTTCGCCGCCATCAACACCGGCAACAACCTCCTCTACCTCCTCCTCTCGATGCTGCTCGGCACCATCGTCGTGTCGGGGATCCTGTCGGAGCAGTGCCTCAGGCGGCTCCGGCTCTACCGCGCGGCGCCGCGCGAGATCTTTGCCGGGACTCCGGCCGCCGTCGGTTGCCTGCTGCACAACGGCAACCGCGCTCTCGCCTCGTACTCGCTGACCGTGGAGCTCCCGGCGCCGGCCGACGGGGCCCCCCGCCGCTTCTTCGCGCCGAAGCTCGACGCCGGCCAGCAGCGCCTGTTCTCCTGGGAGGAAACCTTTCCCCGGCGGGGCCGCCACCAGGTGCCGGCCGCGCGGGTCATGACGCGGTTTCCCTTCGGGCTCTTCCTGAAGGCCACGCATCCGATTTCGCTCGACGAGTTCCTGGTCTTCCCGGCCGTCTATCCGCTCACTCCCGAGGACGTGCGGGATCTCGGAGGGGCGGGCGGCGAGCGGGAGCCGCGCCCCGGTCGAGGCATCGACCTCTACAACCTCCGCGAGTATCGCTCGGGGGACGATCCCCGCCTGATCCACTGGAAGAGCACGGCCAAATCCGGCGCGGTGATGGTGCGCGAGTTCGAAGCCGAGGCGGCGTTGCGGGTGCGGTTGGTCTTGGAGGATCCTCCGCCCGCCGTGGACGACGACCGGCTGGAGGCGGACATCTCCTGGGCGGCCTCCCTGGCCGCCCACCTGCTCGGTCAGGGGTCCCAGGTGGAGCTGATGGGGGCTGGTCTGTTTGTTCCGCTGGGCGGCGGCTCGGCCCAGCTCCGGCGCATCCTCGACGCCCTGGCGCTCTACGAGCCCGCCCCTCACCCTGATCTTTCCCCCCTCACCCTGCCTCTCCCCGAGGGGGAGAGGGGAAGAGGAGAACGGCATTTGAGTGGGGGGCCCTCCGTCCGGGAGATTCGGATTCCGCTGGGCGCGCGGAGGGTCGCGTAGCCATGTCGGTCAGGCTGGCGTTTCAGATCTGCACGTACCTCCTGATCGTGGATGGGCTGGCGGCGCTCGCGCTGGGCGGGTTGCTCCAGCCGGCCTGGTGGCCGTTCATCATCCTGGTGGTGATGGCCAGCTGGCTGCACGAGGCGGTCCGCGCCCGGGTCAGCGCCGTCGTCCAGCATCGGCACCTCATCACGATCCTCGCGGTGGGCTTCTTCGCCCTGGACCTGCTCTATCTGGCGGAGTCGATCTTGGACGGCTTCGTCCACCTGCTGCTCTTCTCGCTCTTCTACAAGCTCTACACGCGGCGCACCCTCCGGGATTCCCGTGACCTCCTCCTCCTGTCGTTCTTCATGCTCGTGGCGGCCTCCGCCCTCACCGTGAGCGTGGGTTTCTTCCTGATCCTTATCGTGTTCCTCCTGCTTGGGACGTGGACCTTCGTTCTCTATCACGTGATGTGGGAGGCGGAGAAGAACGCGCCCGATCAGGCCGCGGCCCTCATCGAGTCCCGGGATCTGGTCACGCCCTCCCTCCTGGGGCTGTCCGTGGCGGCGGCCGTGGCGTCCTTCCTCTTGACGGCGCTGTTCTTCTTCGTCATCCCGCGGGTGGGACAGGCGGCCCTGCCGCTCCGAGCGCGGCTCGGCCAGGTGATCACAGGATTCTCCGAGCGGGTGGAGCTGGGCTCCTTCGGGACGATGCAGACGGACATGTCGATCGTGATGCGGGTCGAGCTGCCCGGCGGCCCGGCCGAGCCCGAGAGGCTGGGCAGCCTCCGCTGGCGCGGCGTCGCCTTCGATCATTTCAGCGGACGGGAATGGAGCGTCACGAACGTGGAGCGCCGATTGCTGCCGCGAAATCCCGGTGGCCAGATCCCCCTCGCGCGCCCGCGGGGGACGGGGGTCCTGGTCACCCAGGAGATCTACCTCGAGCCGATCGGGACCGAGGTCCTCTTCGCTGCCCCCCGGCTCCTCGGGATGACGGTGTCGAGCGGCCCCGTCTGGGTGGACGCGTTCGACAGCGTGACCTCGCCCGTTCCCCAGGCGCGGCTCCGCTACCGCGCCCTCTCCGAGCTCGAGCTGCCCGCCCGGCGGCCGAGGGGAGCGGTGCGCCCCCTGTCCGGCGAGGCGCGCGCCCGGTACCTCCAGCTGCCGACCCTGTCCCCCCGCATCCGGGCCCTGGCGCGCGAGCTGACCGGCCAGAGCCCGGACCCGTGGCCGGCGGCGCTCCGCCTCACCGAGCACCTCCAGACGACGCTCCGCTACAGCCTGGAGCTCCAGCGGACGCCCGGTGTCGATCCGCTGGAGGATTTTCTCTTCGTGAAGCGGTCGGGCAACTGCGAGTACTTTGCGACGAGCCTCACCGTCCTCCTCCGAACCCTCGGCATCCCCGCGCGGGTCGTGAACGGGTTCCAGCGGGGCGAGTGGAATCCCTATGGGGGTTACTTCCTCGTCCGCCAGCGGGACGCCCATTCGTGGGTGGAGGCGTGGTTTCCCGAGCGCGGGTGGGTCACGCTCGACCCCTCGCCCCGGGCGGACTTCGATTCCGGGTGGGCGTCGAGCACGACCTTCCAGTACCTGGATGCCCTTCGGATGCGCTGGCACCGCTACGTCGTGAACTGGAGCCTCGGCGACCAGTTCCGGGCGTCCCTGGCGGTGCGACAGCAGGCCCTCGCCTGGCGCCGCGCGTTCTTCGGGGGCGGGCTCTCCTTCCCGGGCGGGAAGCGCGGCATGGCGATTGCGGTGGGAGCCGTGCTCGGGCTCGCGGCGGCGCTCTTCCTCTGGCGCCAGGGCGTCGCCCTGGCGCCCCTCCCCGTGCGACGCCCGGCGACCGTGTGGGTGTATGAGCGGATGCTCAGGCGCCTGGCCCGCCTGGGGCTCCGGCCGGGGCGCGGGGAGACGGCGCGGGAGTTCTGCCTGCGCGTGGCGGTCGACCTCCCCGAAGGAAGGGCCACCGTCGAGGAGATCACCCGGGTGTACGAGGCGGTGCGCTTCGGAGGAGCGGCGATCGCCGCGGACGAGCTGGGGCGGCTCGGGCGGCTCCTGGCTACTTGCGGAGCACCTCGGGGTTGACAGGGGTTGGGGGTGCCTTCCCCTCCAGGACGGCCAGGCAGTTCTCCACCGCCAGCGTCGCCATCCTGACCCGCGTCTCGCGGGAGGCGCTGGCGATGTGCGGGGCCAGGACCACGTGGGGGAGCCCGAGCAGCCCCGGGTGGACCTTCGGCTCGTCCTCGTACACGTCCAGCGCGGCGCCCGCGATCCAGCCTTCCTTCAGGGCCTGGACGAGCTCGGCCTCGTTGACGCACGGGCCCCGGGAGGCGTTGATCAGGTAGGCGGTCCGCTTCATCTGCCGGAGCTCCGCGGCCCCGATCAGGTGGCGCGTCTCGGGCGAGAGCAGGGTGTGCAGGGTGACGAAGTCCGATTCCTTGAGGAGCGTGGCCTTGTCCACCCAGGTCGCCCCGAGCTCCCGCTCCGCGGCCGCGTCGGCCCTGACGGCGTCGTGGTAGAGGATGCGCATCCCGAAGCCGCGGGCCCGGCGCGCCACGGCCTTGCCGATCCGGCCGAAGCCGAGGATGCCCAGAGCCTTGCCGTGGACGTCGGCGCCCCAGAGGAGTTCCCACTCCCACCGGCTGAATTTCCCCGCGCGGACGTACGCGTCGCCTTCCACCACGCGGCGGGCCACCGCCATCAGGAGGGCCCAGGTGAAGTCGGCGGTGGTCTCCGTCAGCACCTCCGGGGTGTTGGTGACGACGATGCCGCGGGCCGTCGCCGCCGCCACATCGATGTTGTTGTAGCCCACCGCCACGTTGGCCACCACTCGGAGCCCGGGGGCCCCGCTCAGAACCTCGGCGTCGATCGCGTCGGTGATGAGACAGACCAGCCCGGCCTTGTCCTTGAGCCGGGCGACCAGATCGGCTCGAGGGAGGGAATGGGGGCCGGGGTGCAAGTCCACGGCGGCCCGGGCCTGGGCCAGGGACATGGCTTCCGGTGGAAGGCTTCGTGTGATCAGAATCCTGGGCGGCATGGGATATCTCCTAAGGGGCTAAAAATACGACACTTTCTAAATTTCGAGACCTCTTGACAGGTTCCCGAGGCCGGGCTATATTAGCACTTGCCTCGGTTGAGTGCTAATACTCCTATGAGTGCTAGTGCTCCTGGACGACAGACCAAAAGTAAACCAAAGGGAGGGAAGCGCACTATGAAGATTCGTCCGCTGCATGACCGGATTCTCGTGAAGCGCGAGGACGAGGAAGAGGGGAAGCACGGCAGCATCATCATCCCGGACACCGCCAAGGAGAAGCCCCAGCGGGCCAAGGTCGTGGCCGTCGGCAACGGGAAGATCACCGAGGAAGGCAAAAAGATCCCGCTCGACGTCAAGGCCGGCGACCGCATTCTCTTCGGCAAGTACTCCGGCAGCGAGGTCAAGATCGACAACGAGGACTACCTGATCCTCCGCGAGGAGGACGTGCTCGCCATTCTCGAATAGCGAGTAACTTTCCAAGGAGGGAAGCATATGCCGAAGCAGCTCATGTTCAGCGATGAGGCCCGTGCGGCTCTGCTCCGCGGGGTCAACATCATGTCCGCAGCGGTCAAGGCCACCCTGGGGCCCAAGGGCCGCAACGTCGTCATCGACAAGAAGTTCGGCAGCCCGACCATCACCAAGGACGGCGTGACCGTCGCCAAGGAGATCGAGCTGAAGGACAACAACGAGGACATGGGGGCGCAGATGATCAAGGAGGTCGCCTCCAAGACCTCGGATGTGGCGGGCGATGGCACGACCACCGCCACGGTCCTCGCCCAGGCCATCTTCCGCGATGGCCTGAAGAACGTCACGGCTGGCGCCAACCCCATGGGGCTCAAGCGGGGCATCGAGCAGGCCGTGGGGGCGGTGGTGGAAGATCTGAAGAAGCTCTCCAAGTCCACCAAGGACAAGAAGGAGATCTCGCAGGTCGCGACGATCGCCTCCAACAACGACAAGACCATCGGCACCCTGATCGCCGAGGCTATGGAGAAGGTCGGCAAGGACGGCGTGATCACGGTGGAGGAGTCCAAGTCCTCCGAGACCGTCCTGGACGTGGTCGAGGGGATGCAGTTCGACCGGGGCTACCTCTCCCCCTACTTCGTGACGGACGCCGAGCGGATGGAGGTCGTCATCGAGGACGCTGCGATCCTGATCCACGAGAAGAAGATCAGCGTGATGAAGGACATGCTCCCTCTCCTGGAGCAGGAGGCGCGCTCGGGCAAGCCGCTCCTGGTGATTGCCGAGGACGTAGAGGGCGAGGCGCTGGCCACGCTGGTGGTCAACAAGCTGCGCGGAACGC
>JACPSW010000158.1 GCA_016193045.1 Candidatus Rokuibacteriota bacterium
CGGAAGCAAGGCCCTGGACTTCAGGTTCGACATCGGCTGCGCAGGCACGCGATGTCAATCCTTGACGGTGAAGCCGTCGACGAAGGTCTCGCCGACTCTTGGGACGCCGACGAAGTTCGCGTAGACCCCGGCGTATCCGCTGTCCACCGCCTCCTCAAGGCCGCGCTGCGCGGCGGGGGGGCGAGGGGACCCGGGCTCCCCCTCCGCGTGTCCAGGCACGGCGTCGGCGCTACCTCCGCACGACCCCGGCGGCGGGATCCCCGCTTCGCGTCATCGGGGGAGTCCCGCCCGGCCCGCTGGCGGGGCGCGGTCCGTCACCCGGCGGCTCCAGGGCGCGGCAGGGCCCCAGGACCGTCATGAGAACGATCCCGCGGCGCGACTCCCGGAGGCTTCGCGGAGCCGCAGAGGCGGCCCGCCGACGGGCGGGGCGCGGGGGCGCGGCTTCGGGCGGGACGATCCCAGGGGCCGGGCGCGGCAGCGCCGGCGGCCGGGGGCGGGACCGCGGCTCGGCCCGGGGCGGGGGCGGGGCCGCCGCGAGCGGCTCGGCCTCCTTGAGGGAGCGTCGGAGGCGGCCGGCGAGATAGTTCACCAGAGGGATCAGCACCAACACCGCCAGGATGAGGAGCTGCTCGATGGTCATCGCTCGCCTCGGCCCTTCGGCGCCGCCGGAGGCGGAGGCTCCTCCTCCGACCCCGCGATGGCCTCCCGCATGGACGTGTCGGCCTGTACGTTCTTCATCCGGTAGTAGTCCATGACCCCCAGATTCCCCTGGCGGAACGCCTCGGCCATGGCGCGCGGCACCTCCGCCTCGGCCTCCACCACCCGCGCCCGCATCTCCTGCTCCAGCGCGACGGCCATGGCGCGGCGCTCCTCCGCCTTGGCCTGGGCGATCTGCTTGTCGGCGTTGGCCTGGTCGATCTGGAGCTTGGCGCCGATGTTCTCGCCCACGTCCACGTCCGCGATGTCGATCGAGAGGATCTCATAGGCCGTCCCCGCGTCGAGGCCTTTGGAGAGCACGTGCTTTGAGATGTGGTCCGGGTTCTCCAGGACGTCCTTGTGGGTTCGGGCCGAGCCGATGGTGCTGACCATCCCTTCTCCGACCCGCGCGATGACCGTCTCCTCACCGGCGCCCCCCACCAGGCGGTCGATGTTGGTGCGCACGGTCACTCGCGAGACGGCGATGAGCTGGATGCCGTCCTTGGCCACGGCCGCGATGCGCGGGGTCTCGATCACCTTGGGGATGACCGACATCTTCACCGCCGCCAGCACGTCGCGCCCGGCCAGATCGATCGCCGCGGCCCGCTTGAAGGGCATCGGGATGTTGGCCTTGTCCGCCGAGATCATCGCGTTCACCACGCTGACGACGTTGCCCCCCGCCAGGTAATGCGCCTCCAGATCGTTGACGGGGATGTCGAGCCCCGCTTTCACGGCGCTGATCCGGGCCGTGACGATCGTGCCGGGCGGCACCCGCCTGAGGCGCATCCCGATCAAGGTGAAGAGCCCCACATAGGCCCCCGACGCCCAGGCGGCGATCCAGAGCGGGATGGGAATGACGTAGAGGAACAGCGTCAGCCCTCCCAGCGCCAGCACCAGGAGCAGGAGGATCCCCAGCACGCCAGTCTCGATGCCGATCATGGCTCACTCCTTTCTTGGCCGCGCGGCCGGTGCACCACGATCCGGTTCCCGTCGACCCGGATCACCTCGATCGGCTCCCCGGGGTCGATGAACTCGCCGTCGGAGACCACGTCCACCCGCTCCCCGTCGATCCGGGCGATGCCGGCCGGCCTGAGCCCGGACACCGCCGTGCCGCGCTTGCCGAGCCAGGCGCGGTCGGCCTCGGGCGCCGAGGCGTACCCCTTCTCCGCTGGCAGCTCCGCCTCCAGGACCAGGCGGCGACCGAACGGCAGGCGCGGGAGGACCCGGAGCAGCGCCACGGCGACGCCCAGGGCCACCAGCAGCGACACCGCCACCTGCCCCACCGCCCGCAGCACGGCCTCCCACGTGGCCCCGGCGCTCAGGAGGGTCAGCCCGAGGCCGCCAAGGATCGCCGCGATGCCGAGGGCGCCGGTCACGCCGAAGCCCGGCGTCACGAACACCTCCACCGCCAGGAGGAGCAGCCCGATCGTGACGAGCAGGAGCTCCTCCCAGCCGGCCAGGCGGACCAGCCAGTGGCCCCAGAAGAAGAGCGCGAAGCTCCCGACCCCCACGACGCCGGGCACCCCGAACCCGGGCGTCCTGAGCTCGACGATGATCCCGAGGATCCCGAGGGTCATCAGGAGCGAGCTGACCACCGGGTGCGTGAGAAAGCGCACCAGCGTCTCGGCCCAGGTTTCGGAGGCCCGGCGCACCTCGGCCCCCGCCACTCCCAGGGTCTGGAGCACCGCCTCCACGCTGTCGGCGCGGAAGTCGGCGACCTTCTGCGCCAGCGCCTCGTCGGTCGTGAGCGTCAGGAGCTTGCCCTTCTCGATCACGCCGGCGATCTCCACGTCCTGATCCACCATCGCCTCGGCCAGGCGCGGCGGCCGACCCCGGCTCTCGGCGGTGGCCCGGAACTCCTTGCGCAGGTAGGACACGGTCTTCTCGGCCGCCGGCTGCGGCGGGGCACCCGGGGCCCCGCCCATCACGGGCGTGGCCGCCCCGATGGTCCCCCCGCCGGCCATGGCGATCTTCTCGGCCGCCAGCGCGATGAGGGCCCCGGCGGAGATGGCCCGCTTGTTGACGAAGGCCACGGTCCGCACCCGGGCCCGGAGGAGGTCGTCGCGGATCAGCACCGCGGCGTCCACGCGCCCCCCGAAGGTGTTGATCTCAAGGATGACCGCCTGAGCCCCGGCCGAGGTCGCCTCCTGGAGCACCCGGGCGACGAACGGGGCGAGGCCCAGGTCGATGACCCCCTCGATCGGGGCCACGTACACCAGGGGGCGTGGCGGCTGGGCACGCGAGCCGGCCGCCGGCGTCACCGCCAGGAGCGCGAGGACGAGGAGCACGAGCGCCCTGCGGGGCATGTCAGCCCCCATCCTGGACGGATCGGCCGGCAGCGTCAACCGCCGAAATCCCAGCCGCGCCCGGGCGCTCCCAGGCCCGCCCAGCACGCGTCCCGTCCTGAGCCCGAGCGCCGAGTCGGCGTCCGGCACTTCTGCGGGTGGCCCGTGCCGCACCGCGGTGAAGCGGGCGCGACTCCGTCTTCGAATCCATGCATGGTCTCGATCTGGTTCCCCGCCGGTGGGCAAGGCAAGCCCCGTACAAGCGCGACAAACGTCCACGGCGCATCGCCCGTGCCAGCACCCAGTGGCGAAAATTCGCATGCTTAGGAGCCAGCCGCTGCGATGCAGCGCCCCAACTGTGGAAACTATGTCCCGCAGGCGGACCGTGGCGCTCGACACCGACTGGGTGTACCGCCGCGGCCGCCGGCTCGTCGTGCATCTCGCGGAAGCGTGGGCCGGCGCTGATCAGCCCCGGGCGCGGCCCCCCGGCGTTGGGCTTCGGCCGTGGCACTTGCAGATCCAGGCGACCGCGGCTTCCGCCGTGTCCACGACCCGGAGGAGGCCCAGGTCGCCGGGCGCGATGGTCTCGTCGGCGAGCATCCGCCGGCGCATCCACCGCAGCAAGCCGGTCCAGTATCGCCGATCGAAGAGGAGCACCGGAAAGTTGTGGATCTTCCCGGTCTGGATGAGCGTGAGGGCCTCGAAGAGCTCGTCCATGGTGCCGAACCCGCCCGGGAAGATCACGAAGGCCCGGCTGTACTTGACGAACATAGTCTTGCGCACGAAGAAGTAGCGGAAGGTCAAGACCGGATCGGCGAATCGGTTCGGGCGCTGCTCGAACGGCAGCTCGATGTTGCACCCCACCGAGTGTCCCCCCGCCGCGCGCGCTCCCCGGTTGGCGGCCTCCATGATGCCGGGCCCCCCGCCGGTGATCACCGCGTAGCCGGCGCGGGCGAGGCGCTCGCCGACCTCCGCGGCCGCCACGTAATACCGGTGGCGCGGCGAGATCCGCGCCGAGCCGAAGACCGCCACGGCCGGCCCCAGGCCCGCCAGCGTCTCGAATCCCTCCACGAACTCGCCCATGATCCGCAGGACGCGCCAGGGCTCTTCTCCCGCCACCGCGGGGCGTTCGAGGAGGAGCTCGTCCTGCGTGCGCTTCACCGCGCCTCGGCGGCGAGCCATGGCACGCCCCTGCAGGATCATCCTCGGCTCTACGAACCACCCCACGCAGACGCTTACCACCAGGCCCGCCACGACCATGCCGATCGTTCCGAACACAAAGTCCTTCAGGTCGAGTAGCGGCACGCCGAACAGTTCGACCCTGAGGGCCGTGTAGCTCAGGGCCGAGGGCAAGCCCGCCAGCATGATGGCGAGCGTTGCCAGCCAGGCCGCCCGCTTCCGGTCCAAGCCGCAGGCATCCACCAGGGTCGCGACCGGCACCTCCAGAATGGACACCGCCGAGGTCAGTGCCGCCAGGAACAACAGCAGAAAGAACGCCGCGCCCAGGACGAGCCCGAAGCTCATCTCCTGAAAAATCCGCGGCAAGATGACAAAGACAAGCTGGACTCCCGCCGCCGGGTCGCCTCCGAACGCGAAAACGACCGGGAAGACGACGAATCCCCCCAGGAGCTGCCGCAGTTGAGCACGAGGATGACCATCCGCCGGCCGCCTCAGACGAGCTCCCGGATCAGCCGTATCTCGTCGTGGATCAGGCGCGGGAGCAGGAAGCGCTGCCGCACGTGCTCCCGCCCGGCGCGCCCGAAGGCCCCGCGCTCCCCCGGCCGCCGCAAGAGATCGAGCACGCGCGCCGCGCACTCCTCCACGCTCTCGATCAGGTAGCGATCGAAGCCCGCCGGAAACTGGAGCGGGATTCCCCCGGCCCGGCCGGCCACCACCGGCGTCTCTTTCCAGAGCGCCTCCGAGACGACGAGCCCGAACCCTTCCCGGAGCGACTTCTGGATCGCGACGTCCGCCCCGCGCTGGAAGACGTTGACCTCCATGTTGCCGACACCCGCCAGGTTGGTGAAGACGAAGAGGTCGGGGTCCCGGGCCGCCTCCTCCTCCACCTGCTCCAGCAGCTTCCACCCCTCCGGATCGTCCCCGGCCATCCCGCCGATCAGCGCCAGCTGGACGCCCGGGACCGCCTCCTTCACGAGGCGGTACGCGCGGATCACACCCATCGGATCCTTCCACGGGTCGAAGCGCGAGACCTGGACCAGCAGCGGCCGGGCGACGTCGATCCCGGAGTCGGCGATGGCCCGCCGGCAGACGTCGAGCGGCAGCTCCATGTTCTTGGTCGCCAGGGGGTCGATGGCCGGGGCGATGAAGGCCGCCCGCTGGCCGCGCAGCTCGGGCAGGACGAACTCGGGCATGGTGTAGACGAGCGCGTCGTACTCCTGGAGGTACGGCGCCAGGAAGCCGCTCACGGACGGCTCCGGGCTCGAGCTGTCGATGTGGCAGCGCCAGATCCATTTCGCCCCGCGGGAGGCGGCGAAGTGTCGCACGGCGGCGGGCTGGGGGTCGTGGACAATGTAGACGTCGTACTCCGTCTCGAGGAGCCGCGCGCTCGCCTCGTTCACGCGGAGGTAGAGCTCCCGCTCGGCGGCCGTGAGGTCATGCCGCGCGCCCTGGAGCGCGTTGTGGAACGCCTTGGTGACGGTGAAAAACTCCGCCTCCCCGTGGAGCAGTCGCCAGTCCGCCCTGAGCCCCACCGCGTGGAGGAAGGGGAGGTGCCGGGCCAGCAGCTCGGCCACGCCGCCCCCGGTCGCGGTGGAGTTCACGTGGCAGATCCTGAGCCCCGCAAGGTCGCGGGCCAGCGCCTGGATCGCGTCGATGGGCTCGTCGCCGACGAGGACCCGGTACTGGCCCACGTCGATGGACATCCCACCGTGACGGCCGACGGAAACCTTGGGCAGCATCGCTGGGGGAAGCTTAGTCTATCGCGGCGCGACGGGCCCGGACAAGGACGCGCGCCATGCGCCCGCCCCGCATTACTCCCCCGCAGGGAGGCCAAGCAGTACGAAGACGAGGCGTGGCTGGGTTACCTGGGTCCGACCGGTTCCCCTGGAATCAGGAGAGCTCGCGTGAGGCGAACCGAAACACCCTCTACCGGTCCCCCCGTCGGACTGACGATCACCATGCGGAGGCGCCGTCGGGCGGTCACGAGGACCAGCTCGGCCTCTCCCGGGCGGACGTACCAGGCGCGGTCGCCCGGACGGAGCGGGCGACTCACGACCAGGGCCACCCACGCAGTGGCGGGCCGCCAGCGCACCCGGAGAACGGGAATGAAGGCTCCGCCGACGGTGAGCAGGGCGGCCAGGACAGCCTGCGTGCTTCCCTCGACACTCCGCACCATGAGCGCCACGGCGGCCCACAGGGTGAGCCATGCGGCCAGCGCATCCAGCCAGCGGAGCCAGCGGGCACGGCGAGTCCAGCGTGCAACAGCCGCCGGCAGAGGCTTGAGGGGTGTGCGCATAAGCCACGCGAGACTCAGTTTACATCGGGTACGCCCAGGTCTCCATGGCCGGGAGACCTCCAGGCCAAGGTGGGGCGACCACCAGTACCCCGACGTGCCGGCAGCGAGACCGAGATTTTTCTCCGGTGTTGAAATCGGCAAGCACCGGGCGACAATAAAACTCGATCCTTGCCCTGGCCGTCGTTCTTCTTCTCAGCGCCACCCCTTCCTCGGCGAGCGCGCGCAGGATCGACCTGGCGATCTCCCTGGAAACGACCCGCCCGGCGTCCACGCTGTGCAGGTACGGCTCGCGGCTAGACACCACATCAGCGGGTTCGTGCCCAACCTGGCGCGACCGGGCGGGTGGCGCAGGGTGTCGCCCCCACGGGGCCGTGCGCACTGGGCCCCCCTCGTCCCGTCACCCGCGCGCAGCGCGGCGTTCGGGCGAGTGGGTGACGGAGCCGCACCCACGGGGGCTGCGCCCTGCGACAGGCCCCGCTACACTCGACTATGGTTCGTGAACAGGCTAGGTCCTCTTCGCGAGAACGAGTCGCGGGCCTTCGGGGGTCTCGCGGCAGTCGATCATCGCGCTTTCGAGGACGACCGAGACCTCCTCGTCGATGAGCAACACGTTGATCCCCTCGTGCGCCACCACCTGGTCGCCTTCCTTCTCCACGTCGGGAACGAGGCCGAACTGGCCGCGGCCGCTCGAGACCAGCCGCAGGCTCAGTCCCGGCTCGTCCACGCTATCCGATAACACGACTCTCAGCTCCTCCTTTGCCCGTTCGGTCACGATCAACATGGCCTGCCTCCTTCGGCGTTCCCGCGGGGGCGCCCTGTGCACGTTCGGCCTCGAGGATCTCCCCTTCCTTAGCCTCGATGACCCTCGAGTGCCCTCCCGGCCACATACCACGACAAGCGACGGCCCGCGGTACCCCAAGCGCTGCAACCGCTGTACCAGCGAGGGAGCACCCGCGCACGTCGGAAAACTCGAAGACGCAGGAAGTTAGCCCGAGGGGTGGCGGGCGACACGATGTCGCCGACCCGACAAGATGACGCCGCAGGGATACTCTGCCGCACGCGCAGACGACCGAAAAGACCAACGCCCGAGCCCTCGCGGCGCTGGCCGCCGACGGTAGCTACAGTCCTGCCTTCGGACAGCCGAGCCTCGGTGACCCTCCGCCAGCGACGGCGAGCAGCATGTCGGTCGACATTCTGTCGTTGCCGCGACATCTTGTCGCCCGGGATCCGCAGTGAGCTGGCAAGGCCCGGCGCTAACTTCCCGCCAAGCTTGTTCTCTCCGTCACGCTTCTTTGGTATCGATGTTGCTGCGTTCATAGTTGGGTTGCCAGCCGCTCTGGGTCGTAATCAGTGCCGAGCGGTCGAGGCAGCCGAGACGGTGAAGAGACACAGTCGGCGGCCCGGCGGTCCCCTCCGCAGTGCCACCACCGAAGGAGGTACGTCATGAAGCGACCACATGCCTTGATTCTCTGGGGCGGCGTGCTGGCCCTTTCGGCGGGCGCGACCTCGTGCTCCCAGCAAGACCGAGCGGCGGTACCCACCATCGAGGACAAGAGCTTCACGCTGACCCCGGCGGTGACGCCCGTCAAGATCTCCTTCCTGACGGCGGAGCTGAAGGATGTGCAGGTGGTGGAGCGGGTGGACCGAGAGACCGGAAAGGTCACAGACCCGCCCAAGCTTCGAGCCAAACTGACCGTGAAGAACACCTCGTCGGACCAGGCCGCCCTGGTCGTATCGGGGCGGATCGACTATCTGGATGTGGAGGGGCGCCCGATCCCCCTCGCCGAGGACCGGCAGGATCCCAGCTTCACGTTCTACGGCTACCAGGAGCGCCTCGACCCGGGGGAGGACACCTCCCAGTCCATCGAGGTCCCCTTCCCCGTGGCCGGACTCAAGGACAGGAAGCTCCGCGACATCGGCCTCGAGCTGTCCTACATCCCCATCCCCTACCGGGAGGAGAGCGCACGGATCAGCGTCTCCCTGGCCCGGTAGAACCCCGGCCCGCAACCGAGAAAGGGACACAGCGTAGGGACCATTCGGAAGGAGACTGTCATGCGAATGCCCATCAGGGCCATCTTCGCCGCGACCCTCGCGCTCACGGCCGCATCGTGCACCGATGACGCCCCGCCGAAGCCTGCCAGCGGAGGCGCCGACCCATCCGCCGCGAGAGCGCCACAGGCCGGCGGCATGATCGAGGTAGTGGTGAAATACCTCGGCGAACCCGTCGTCGAGACACTCGAGATCAATAAGGACGTGGAGGCGTGCGGGACCGACAAGCAGCTGCAGAAGTTCGCCGTCGGCCCCGATCACGGCCTCCGGGATGCCGTGGTCGCGCTCGCCGGCTGGAAGGGAGAGCCAACCGCCCGGACAGACCCTCGGCCCACGCTCGACCAGAAGAGGTGTGAGTTCCACCCCCGTGTCCTCGCCATGATGCCGGGTGAACTGGACATCCTGAACTCGGACGGCATCCTCCACAACATCCACACCTCGTCGCAGGCGAACGCGCCCATCAACAAGGCGCAGCCCAGGTTCAGGAAGGTCATCACCGAGTCGTTCGACGAGCCGGAGAGGATCCGCGTCCGCTGTGACGTGCACAGCTGGATGGAGGGCTGGATCGTCATTCTCCCCCACCCCTATTTCGGGGTCACCGACTACAGCGGCGGGACGAAGATTCAGAATGTCCCGCCGGGAAAACACACCATCGAGGTGTGGTATCCGGCCCTGGGTTCGCACAGGCGGGAGGTGGCGGTGAAAGATGGCCAGACCAGCACGGTGACATTCGAAATAAAGGGGTGACGCCGGCTGACGCCTCACGGACATCGCGACAAGGCGGGGCTTGCACCACGCCACCGAGGCCGTCCTGGTGGGACACTGCGCCAGCTCGGCGCATACCTGCTCTGGCAGCTCCCCGAATGGGGCCTGGTCGCGCTTGTGCTGGTGTGGCTGAGTCGGGCCGTGGAGCTTACCCCATGGCAGGCTGCGGCGGTCCTCGGTGCGCTCGTCGCCAAGGACCTCCTGCTCTTCCCTGCAATGAGAGAGGTCTTCAGCAACCAGCCGGCCGGGACGCAGCCGGTCGGCGCGCGTGGCAAGACCATCGAGCCGCTCTCGCCCAGCGGCTACATCCGGGTGAACGGGGAGCTATGGCGGGCGAGGAGCCGGCGCGACTCGCACGTGCCCGCCAACGCTCCCGTCGTCGTGCGGGACGCCGACGGGATCACACTGATCGTGGAAGAGGCGGCGGAAGATGTTTCGTAGAGTGGCGTGACCCAGAGGCCACTCTCACGGACCCTGGATATCATCTGGGTAGGCACGGGATGGGATCTCGTCATCGACATAACTGCCCAGTGCTGCGACCGTAAGTCCAGCTAGCAACAAACAATATGCGCTGACCCAAAACGCTCTGATCATAGCCTCTCCTCGTTTCCACCCTTTCATTTCTACTGCTACCCTTCTCCAGGATCACCCATTGCAAGGTGAGGCCGCGCACGCCTCCGCCGGGCCGGTCAACCGTTAGAAGTTGGGCTGGATGTTATGCTCGCAAGCGAGCAACCGGGCCTGCAACGTCGTGATGAAGGGGTTGGGGCTCAGCTGGACGAGACGGGAGGCTCCCGCGCTCTCCTTGCGGATCAGCGGCGAGCATCCTGGGACGACCGCCTCCTTCGGGATTCGGTAGAGGTCTCCTGTCCCGATTTCCACATAGGCCCCCGGCTGGCTGAGGTCCTCCCACGTCACCTGGGGGAGCGCAATCCGCCGCTGGGGTTCCACCGAAACGACGCGTACGTTCTCTTCCATGTCGTTCTCCTTTCTTCTGGGTCCGCTCGAAGGCGCGCGCGGCGCATCCTGCCCAGAAGCGTAGCAGGGGAAGATGAGAGCGCGATGAAAGGCAAATGAAAAAATTCTCACCCCCGGACGGCCGGGGCGATGCTTCAGTCGAGCGGAAGGCGGAAGGTGAAGCGGCTACCCGCGCCGGAGACGCTCTCGAGCGACAGGGTGCCGTTGTGGGCGTGGACGACGGAGCGGGCGATCGCCAGGCCGAGGCCCGCGCCCACGCTCTCCCGGGCCCGGGCTGCCTCGAGGCGCACGAATGGCTCGAAGATGCGCTCGGCGTCCGACGGGGAGATCCCCGGGCCGGTGTCCTGCACCCTCACGACGGCATGGGGGGCGTCCCGGACCAGCGAGAGCTCGACCTTGCCGCCCGGCGGAGTGTACTTGATCGCGTTCTCGACGACGTTGAGGATAGCTCGGTGGAGCGTCAGGGCGTCGCCCAGCACGACTACCGGAGCGGTCTCCCCGAGGCGCACGGCCACCCCGCGACCCTCCGCGAGGCGGGCGGCGAGGTCCAGCACGCCCAGGAGGAGGGGCTCCAGGTCCACGCGGGCCCATGGCCCTTCGGGGGCGGTGGACGACCGGGAGAGTAAGAGTAGGTCCTCCGCCAGCTTGATCAGGTGCTCGACGTCCTCAAGGCTAGAGCGGAGGACCCGCCGGTACTCCTCCGGCGACCGGCCCGCCCGGAGGGCCACCTCGATCCCTCCCTTGAGTGCGGTCAAGGGGGTCCTGAGCTCGTGAGCGGCGTGGGCGGCGAAGCGCCGGGTCTGGGCGAAGGCGTCCTCAAGCCGGGCGAGCATTGCGTTCAGGGTCCCACCGAGGTGATCGAGCTCGTCGCGTGTACCGCGGAGCGCGATGCGGCTCGAGAGGTCCTCGGCGGTGATGCGCCGCGCGGTCCACGACATGTCGTTGACCGGAGCCAGCGCGGTGCGCGCGATGAGCGCGCCGCCCCCGGCGGCGAGCGCGACGCCCAGGGGGACCAGGACGAGGAGCGTCTGCAGGTAGCGACGGAGGGTCTGCTGGGTGCGGTGAAGGGGGATGCCGACCTGAACGAGCTGGACCAGGGTGCCGTCGCGGACGACCGGCATCGTGAGCAGCCGCACGGGCTCCGACGGGTTTAACCGGACGGTCTCAAACGTGCGGATGCCGCGCCCGGCGTTTTGGAGGGCCCCGGCGGTCACCGGGAGCGCCTTGTCCCTGAGCCGGCCCGAGCGGAGACCCGGCCTGCCCTCGGGAACCACGAGTTGGAAGAACTTGTCGTCGAACTCCGAGCCGAGCAGCTCTCGCAGGGCTTCCTCCGTCCCGGGCCCGGGCGTAGCTCCGGCGGCGGGGTAGTTGGCGTCCCGGATCACCAGGGCCACCGCCGTTAGGGAGGCGTCGAGATCCTGGATCAAGCTCCGACGCAGCAGTGAGTACGAGAGGGCGCTGACCACAATCAGAATGACGAGGAGCACGCTCGTGTACCACACGGTCAGCCGGGTGCGGACCGGCAGCCGTCGGGGCCGGAGCCTCATTCCTCCACCTTCAGCATGTAGCCGACGCCGCGGACCGTGTGGAGGAGCCGGCTTTCCTTGTCCGCGTGGAGCTTCCGCCGCAAGTAGCGGACGTAGACGTCGATGACGTTGCTCTCTGTATCGAAGTCAATCCCCCAGACGTGCTCCGCGATCATCGGACGAGTCAGAACCCGGCCCGCGTTCCGCAGGAAATATTCGAGGAGGGCGTACTCACGGGCGCTGAGACTGATGCGGCGTGTTCCGCGGGTGACTTCCCGCGTGGCAGGGTCGAGCGTGAGGTCGGCGAGCCGCAGCACCGGCGCCCGCGGTCCTGCCCCCCGCCGCAACAGTGCCCGCACCCGGGCCAGGAACTCCTCGAAGGCGAACGGCTTCGTCAGGTAGTCATCGGCGCCCAGGTCCAGGCCCGCGACCCTGTCGGCGACGCTGTCCCGGGCCGTGACAATCAGGACCGGGATGTCGAGGCGGCGCTCGCGCAGGGCCTTCAAGACCGCAAAGCCGTCGCCCTGAGGGAGCATCAGATCGAGTACCACCAGGTCGTACGCCGGGCTGGAGAGGAGCAAGTCCAGGGCGGCGGCATCGGTCGCGGCGACCTCGACGGCGTGCCCCTCCTCCTGGAGTCCCTGCCGGATGAAGTTGGCGACCTTACGCTCGTCCTCGACGATCAGAATCCGCATACGGGGAGCCGGGCGGGTTCGCCTCGACCGACCGATCGCGTGGGCTTTCTCCAAGAAGGGACGCATAGTTTAACGCCCTAACCGTAAGAGCACATCCGACGACGAAGGTCTGCAAATAGCCGGCACGCCGCAGGCAGCTTTCGTTCAAGAGACCCGAAGACACGTCAAGCGGGCGCTGGGATTCCTCCATGAAGCCTGCCCCGGTTGTGCAAACTAGCTCTTGGAGATCTTTTCGACAATCTGCGCACGCTGACACTTGGGACACTGGCGCGCCAGTGCCTTGGCCGTAGTGCGCGTGATGATCCACCGAAGGACTGGATTCATTTGACCAACCTCACAAGCCGTCAGGTGGGCTGGCAACGAAGGATAGTCGCGGAGGTGGCGGGTGATGAGGAAGTTCCGCCGGACGTGCTCGCCGCTCGCCTCCCCCATTTTTCGCATGAACCCCGGGTTATTCAGGAGGTACCGGACCCGGTAGGCGGCGCCTTCCTGGAAGTCGCTCATGGCTGGCGCCTCCTGTCGCCGACCTCAGCGGCCAAGGCCGAGAGCAGTCGGTGGACCTCCGTCACATCGCGCAGCCGGCACACCGCGGCCGAGAGAGCCCGACCGGGGCCTACCCGGGCCGTGATCCCCTTCCCGGCGAGCGCCTCGAAAGCGAGCTCATCGGTCCGATCATCTCCCACGTAGAGGGCCCGCAGGGGGCACCGGAGCGCGGGGGTCAGGCGATCCAGGATCCACAGCGCGCACTCCCCTTTGCTCCATTGGACCCGGGGGAGAATCTCGACCGCCTTTTTCCCGGGAAGGGCCTTGAAGATGCCCCGCTGCTCGCACAGGGCCTGCTCAAGCTCAAGCAGGAACCATCCCACGGAGTCGGGGGCGACGTTGCGGTAATGCACCGCGACCGACAGTCCCTTGGGTTCCACCCGAGCGCCCTTGAAGCGACTGAGGCGGCCAGTGAGCGAGCAGGCCAGCGCCCCGATCGACTCGCGCTGACCCTCCGCCTCAGGATGGCGGAAGCTGAAGCCCGGCCCTTCCAGCTCCAGCCCGTGGCAGCCGGCATAGATCGCTTCGCGTATACCGACCCGGGCACGCAGGTCGCTCAGGGACCGACCCGAGAGGATCCCCAGACAGACCCAAGGGGATCTCGCGAGCAGGCGGAGATCATCCCTCACCTCCCGCGGGAGCCACGCCTCCTCCGGATCCGCGACGAGGGGAGTGAGGGTGCCATCGTAATCTGTGAGCAAAAGGAGGCTCCCGCCCGCGGCGAGCCCTTCGGTCAACTGCGCGAAGATGTGCGCCAGGTGTCTCATGACCGCTCCACCTTTGCGTTCCGACTTCGCAGCTCGACCGTGCGGACCGGGAAGGGGATCTCGATCCCCTCGGCCCGGAACCGCCGGAGGATCCGCTCGCCTCCTCCACCAGGACCTGCTCCACCTGGTCCGGATCCGATCCGTAGCTGACGCTGACGGGGATCGGGCTCGGGGAGGTGGTAGTTGGTGATGGTGCTCTGGGCCAGCTTGGCGTTGGGCACGATCACCAGGTTGTTCGGCAGCACGCGCACCCGCGTGGAGCGCCAGCCGATGTCCTCCACGAATCCCTCCACCCCGCTCTCGAGCCTGACGAAGTCGCCCACGCGGATGGGCTTGTCCCCTCACAACTCCCTTCCTCCAGTACGCGCAAGCCCTGCCGTTCGAGGAAGTCCCTGAGGAGGGCCCGCATTCCAGAGTCATCGTCGATGACCAGGACAGTCCCGGCGCTCTTGCCTCGGTTCCCTTCTTGCATTTGTCGTCCGTCAGAATCTCCTGGTGGAAAGGTTGCAACAGCGGTACCAGATCCTGCGGAGACCAAGGACGCAAAACGACTATAAGTCCCGTGGGATTTTAGCAGGTGGGAGCGACGACAAACCAGAGGCAATCAATCGGCCGCGCGACGACAGGATGTCGTCGAAACGACATGATGTCGCCGCACGCCTCACTGGAGGAGCCACATGAGCATCACTAGAGCTGCTCCTCAGGGGCGAAAGTAACCTGGCTGATCACGGCGGGACGCGCTGCCGACGGCGTCAGGCTGTCGTGGAAGCGACATCATGTCGCCGCCCCTCCCCTGTGCGTGGAGTCCGGTGCGTGAAATACGCGTCTAAATTGCCGTCACGCCGGACCTTTCTCCTTCACGAGAAGCTTTCCAGGCCTGGCATGAGTGTTGCGTCCGTTACTGGACATGAGAACCGTCATAAACAGACCCGAAACGAGGGCAGGAGATATCGGCCCGACCGTCCTGATCCTGGCCGCCGACCTCGAGGCGGCGCTCCGTCTCGGCGACGTCCTCGAGAGGGAAGGCTTCCGTGTCGCCGTGGACAAGCGCGTGGATGAGGCGGGCGCAGCACTCGAGAACGCCCAGTTCGACATCCTCCTCATCGCCAAGGACGTCGCCAGCGACAACGATCTGAACCTCGTCTCCCTCCTGAGGCAGCGTTTTCCACGAACTCCGGCCATCTTCGTGGCCACGTCGGAAAGGTTCGTTGTCGCCGCGCCAGGCCGTGGCGCGACCCCACTGGAAGGGCCGCTCCGGCTGAGACAAATCGGCGAGGCGCTGAGGGCCGTGAGCGGGGGAGGCCGGAAGCTCTCGTGTGCGCGGTGATCCCTCGCTGGTACAGCGGTTGCAGCACGAAGAACGACGGGCTTACGCCCGGACGTCGAAGGAGGCAGGCCATGCTGGTCGTGACCGAGCGGGCAAAGGAGGAGCTGAGGGCCGTGTTGTCGGATGGCGTGGACGAACCGGAACTGAGCCTGCGGTTGGTCGCGAGCGCGCCCGGCCAGTTCGGGCTCGTCCCCGACATGGAGAAGGAAGGCGACCTGGTGGTGGAGCACGAGGGAATCAAGGTGCTGCTCATCGACGAGGAGCTCTCGGCCCTCCTCGAAACCGTGGCGATCGACTGCCGAGAGGGCTCCGAAGGCCCGCAACTTGTTATCAGGAAAAAATCTAGGGAACAGAGGAACAACGCTTGAGCGCCCAGCTCTCCGCGCGCAGCGGGGGGTGGCCGAGCTTCGCCCAGCGGATCGTCAGGGCGGCGAAGCTGGATGTCCACCTCTACGAAGAGGTGGAGGCCGACACGGGAGCGACGCGCCAGGCCATGGCGGTGGTGGCGCTCTCAAGCGTCGCCGCGGGCCTGGGGGTCGGCCGATGGCAGCTCGGCGGGATCGTGATCGGGGTCGTGCTGACGCTCATCGGCTGGGTGATCTGGGCGTACCTGACCTACTGGATCGGCACCCGGCTTCTCCCCGAG
>JACPSW010000159.1 GCA_016193045.1 Candidatus Rokuibacteriota bacterium
CGCGTGGTCGCCCGTGAGCAACATCCGAGTGTGCTGCGCGGCCACGGCGGTCAGCATGGCGACGCCTCCGGGCCAGCGGGTGACGCGGCGAGCGGGGCGCCCCACGGCGCGGAGCGGACCGCCTCACAAGCGGATAAGCTTGTAACCGGGGCGACCAGCAAACGCGTGTTCGCCGCGCTCGCGGGAGCGAGCACCGTGGGGCTGGGCCCCCGACGCACACACGCTGAGCGTGGTGCGTGGGGAGGGCGGGCGGCAGGACCCGCTGGCCCGGCGCTCATCGCTCGGCCTCCATCACCATCGCGCCGCGGGGGCACTCGTAGACGCAGACCCCGCACCCCTTGCAGTGCTCCGTCACCACCTCGTAGCCGCCGTCGGCCCGCCGGATGGCCATGTCGGGGCAGAAGTGGAGGCAGTTGTCGCAGTGGACGCAGCGCCCGCAGGTGAAGCAGCGGGAGGCCTCGCCCTGGACCTCGACTTCGGTGAGCCCCTCGACGACGGGGACGAAGGAGCGGACGCGCGTGGCTGGCGGCCGTTCCCGGCGCTCCCCCCGCGGGGAGCGCGGAAAGTAGTCGAGGTTGATCGCCGAGAAGTCGACGACCGCCGCCTCGTCCTGGCGGGCCGACGCCGGACGCCGCTCGCGGGCGCCGTCGCGGAGGAACAGGTCGATGGCGGTCGCCGCGCGCTTCCCCGACCCGACCGCATGGGTCACCGAGCGCGGGGACGGGGTCAGATCGCCTCCCGCGAAGATCCGCGACACGCTCGTGGCGCCGGTGTCCGCCACGGCCACGCACGGGCCCTCCGTTCGGAGGCCGGGCGGCAGGAGCGAGAGATCGGGGACCTGGCCGATGGCCAGGAACACCGTGTCCGCGTCCAGCGCGAAGTCCGTCCCCGGGAAGAGGATGGGCTGGACCCTGCCGGCGTCGTCCCGTTCGAGCGCCGCGGCCCGGGCCAGGACCCCGCTCACGCCGCCGCCCGCCTCGCGGACCGCCGCGATCCCGGCGCTATTGACGATCTCGATCCCCTCGGCGAGGGCCTGAGCGACCTCCTCCGCGAGGGCCGGCATCGCCTCCCTGGACTCCAGCGCGAGCACGGTGACCTCGCGCGCGCCCCGGCGGCGGGCGGTGCGCGCGACGTCCATGGCGGTGCTCCCGCCGCCCACCACCACGACGCGCGACCCTACCGTGACGGCGCCCCCGGTGTTGGTCTCCCTCAGGAACGCCAGGCCATCCTGGACGCCGGCGGTGGACTCGCCGGGGATGTTGAGCCGATAGGGCACGTGCGCCCCCGTGGCGAGAAACACGGCGTGATAGAAGCCCAGCGCCTCCCAGGGCAGGCTGCGGCCGAGGATGGCCTTGGTGCGCACCTCGATCCCCAGCCCCAGGATCAGCTCGATCTCCCGGTCGAGGATGTGGCGCGGCAGCCGGTACTCGGGAATCCCGTAGCGGAGGAGGCCACCGAGCACCGGCATGCCGTCGAAGAGCGTGACGCGGTAGCCGAGCCGCGCCAGGTGATAGGCGCAGGAGAGGCCCGCGGGCCCGCCGCCGACCACCGCGACCATTTCCTGATGAGTCGGGGGCCGGGGCTCGACCTGGCCGTGGGTCAGCCCCCAGTCGCCAACGAACTGCTCGAGGGCGTTGATGGCGACGGCCCCGTCGTAGGACCCCCGGTTGCAGGCCGATTCGCACGGATGCGAGCAGACGCGCCCCATCACCGCGGGCAGTGGGTTCTCTTGCCGGATCAGCTCCCAGGCCCGCGCGTAGTTTCCGGCCCGCGCCTCGGCGATCCAGGCCGCCACGGGCTCGCCCGCAGGACAGGCCGCGCGGCACGGGGCCGTCTGCTCCACGTACCGGGGACGGCTGGTCCGCCAGCCGCCGGTCTTGATCTCGAGCGTCGTGCGCTCCGACCAGACCAGCGGGCGGGCGGCTCCCAGGTTGGTCGCCACGTCAGCCTCCGAGAACCTCGACGCCCGCCGTCAGGAGATAGGCCTCCCGCGCGGCCGCCGCGTTTTCTTCCTTCCTCGCCGGGCTCCCCTCCCCGACCGCCTCCTCCAGCACGGGGAGGGCGATGAGTCCCGTCGCGCCCGCGAAGCCCCCCGCCATGGCCGTGGAGACGATGGGCCCGAGGCCGGCGCGCCGCGCGATGGCCCCGGCGTCCACGGGAACGACGCGGAGGGAGAGCGGGAGGACGTTCGAGGGCAGCTCCCGCGCGTTGACCAGCACCAGCCCCCCCTCGCGGAGGTTCGCCGTCACGTTCGCGTCCGCGAGCATCGTAGGGTCGAGGACGATCACGTAGTGCGGCCGCTCGATGTCGCAGCGGATCCTGATCGGGCGATCATCCACCCGGAGGAAAGCCGTCACCGGCGCGCCACGGCGCTCGCCGCCGTAGGCCGCGAAGGCCTGAACGTAGTGGCCGGCCTTGAAGAAAGCGCTGGCCAGGATCTGGCAGGCGACCTGGGCCCCCTGCCCCCCTCGCCCGTGGATCCGTATCTCAAGCATTAGGCGGCGGCCTTCGCCGGGGCGCCAAGCTTCTTGAAGCGCTGGAGCCCGAGGAGCGCGGCGCCCAGCGCGGCCGTGTGCTCGGGATGCTCGGGCACGTTCACGCTGAAGCCGAATTTCTCCCGCGCCGCCACCAGCATGCCATCCTGCTTCGCGACCCCACCGATGAAGGTGATCTCGCCATCGAGCCCAACCCGCTTGAGCATTCCGTAGGCCCGGTCCGCCAGGGAATTGTGAATCCCGCGGAGAATATCCTCGACTCCCACGCCCTGGGAGACGTGGTTGATGATCTCGGACTCGGCGAGGACGGCGCAGACGCTGGAGATCGGCTGCGGCTTCTGCGCCCCCCGGGAGAGCGGCCCGATGTCCTCCACCGTCACCTCGAGGTACTTGGCGGCGCGCTCGAGGAAGCCGCCGGAGCCCGCGGCGCACTTCTCGTTCATGTGGAACTCCTTGACCTTGCCCCCCTCCCGGAGCTTGATGGCGCGGGTGGACTGGGCGCCGATGTCGAGGACGTACCGCGTGCTGGGGAAGAGGACGGCGGCCCCCCGGGCCCCGCAGGTGAGATCGGTGATCTGGATGTCCCGGAAGGAGATCGAGTAGCGGCCGAGGCCGGTGGTCGCGATGTACCCCACCTCCTCGGCGGTCACTCCGGCGTCCTGGAGCGCGGCTTCGAAGGTCTCCCGGGCCACCTTCTCGAAGTCCGCCTTGGTCTTGGCGAGGCTCCGGCCCCGGACGGACCCCTGCTCGTCGATGAGCACGCACTTCGTCGTCCCCGATCCGATGTCGATTCCCGCGACCAGCATGGCTAGGCCTCCTTCGCTTCCAGGACCCGCTCGGACACCATCGCCCGCTCGAGGGCGAAGAGCGCCGCGCCCAGGGCTCCCATGTAGTGCCCCTCGGGGCTCACGTTGACCGGCACGCCCAGCACCGCCTCCAGCGCCCGGACCATCGCGATGTTCCGGGAGACGCCGCCCGTGAACGTGACCTCCTCCTCGACGCCGACCCGGCGGATCAGCGACATGGTCCGCGTGGCGATGGCCTTGTGGACCCCGCCCAGGATGTCCTCGATCGTCTTCTTCTGGGCCAGGTAGGACATGATGTCCGACTCGACGAAGACGGTGCAGACCGAGGTGAGCCGGACGGGGTTCTTCGCCAGGAGCGCCCGCTCGCCGATCTCGCCGAGGGCGAGGCCGGTCACGTCGGCGGCGGCGGAGAGGAACCGCCCGGTCCCCGCCGCGCACTTGTCGTTCATGGAGAAGTCCAGGACCGAGCCGTCCGGCCCGACCTTGATCGCCTTCGTGTCCTGGCCGCCCATGTCGATGACCGTGCGGGTGGCCGTGTAGAGGTAGTGGGCGCCCCGCGCGTGGCAGGTGATCTCGGTGACCTGGGCGTCGCCGAAGGTCACCTTGTACCGGCCGTACCCGGTGCCGATCACGTACCCCACGGCCTCCCGCGCCAGGCGGGAGTCCTCCAGGGCCTTCACGAAGGCCTGCTCCGCCGCCTTCGAGACGTTGGCGCCCGTGTCGATCAACGCGCGCCCCACGATGCGGCGATCCTCCGAGAGAATCACCGCCTTGGTCTGGGTCGAGCCGACATCCACGCCGGCGCCGTAAATCATGATTTTCTCCTTTGCTCCGTTACTTCCCATGCGCTATCTCCGCCGTCGTTCTTACCCCGAGGCTGGCAATCGTGATCGGGCGGAGGACGCCCATCTTGAGGATCAGCCGCGCCTTCGCCTGGAGCTGGCCGGACAGAACCCCGATCCCCGCGAGGGCGGCCGCCGCCGCCGCCAGGGCCGGGGAGCGGCGCCCGAGCACCAGCAGCGCGAGCGGCAGCAGGTGGCCGACGACGAAGATCCCGAGGACGGCCGAGTCCTCGCGGAGGCCGCCGACGACTTGGCGGAACGTCCGGTTCCCCGGCCAGAGTGAGTACGCGACCCACGCGAAGCCGCTCAAGAGGATCAGCGCCGCCGTCGCCAGCGGCAGCCGGTCCGCATCGCCCGATCCGAAAGGCGCCGCCAGGCTCAGGACCCCCGCGCCCGACACCAGCGCCGAGGCGAGGAACAAGAGCGGGAGGATCGGCACATTCCAGGCCAGCACGCCGCGGCAGTTGCTGAGGACCCACCCCTGGGCCAGGACGAAGAGGAGCGCCACCGGCGCTGCGGCCAGACGCCAACCCACCCACGGCGCAACGAAGTCCAGCGCGGCCAGGGCGATGAACGCGCCCCCCGCCCAGGACTCGCGCGACATCCACGAGGTCTCCACGCGGCGGAGAACCTTGGGCCCGCGGAGCGGGCGCCCGGCCTCCACCGCGACCGAGAGAAAGCCGGCGAGGACCAGCAGCGGCCCGAGGATCAAGGCCAGCCTCACGAGCGGCGTCGGGGAAAAGCCCGCGAGCGAGACCGCCACGAGGTAGGCGCCCGCGCCCGCCCCGCCGAGGAAGAAGTTCACGACGGCGAGACGGCCCCACAGGGTCTGCTTCATCGGCGATAGCAGTTCGGTGTCCATAGGTCACTCCGTCAGGTAATACACCGAGGGGTCGGTGCCGCACTCGGGCAGGAGCCGGACCGCCCCCCGGTCTTTGATCAGACGCGCCACCGGGCTCTCGGGATCGTCCAGGTCGCCGAAGTGGATGGCGTTGGCGATGCAGGCCACCGAGCACATCGGGGTGGCGGCCGCGTCCTCGCCCGGCTTGAGCCCGACGGCCAGCCCCGCGTCCACGCGATTCAGGCAGAAGGTGCACTTGGTCATGACCCCGTGCCGCTCGGGCTGATTCGTGGCGGCCTCGGAGGGCGTGGGGCCGCCGGGAAAGTACCACTGGGCCTCGTGGATCAGATGGCGCGCCCGGTAGGGACAAGCCAGCGCACAGTAGCCGCAGCCCACGCACTGCCCATAGTCCACGAAGACGATCCCGTCGGAGCGCTGGCGGCTGGCCCCGGTCGGGCAGACCGGGACGCAGGGCGGATTCGCGCAGTGCATGCACTGCATCGGGAGGAAGAGGCGGCGGACGTTCGGGTACTCCCCCACCTCGCAGTCGGCCACGAAGCGCCAAACGATCCCGGCGGGAAGCGCGTGCTCCTGCTTGCAGGCGATGGTGCAGGTCTGGCAGCCCACGCACCTCTTGAGGTCGATCACCATTCCCCAGCGCATGTCACGCCCTCCGGACGGCGACTTTGACGACGTCGGCGCTGCTGCCGGTGGCGTCGGTCAGGTCCAGGTCCATCGCGGACACCTGATTGAGGCTGGGCATATCGAAGTCGCGGGCCACCGGCGTCGCCCAATGGCCGAACTGCTGGAGGGCCACCGCCACGTCCGGCCGGACCCCCTCGCGGAGGATGGCGTGGCCCCGCGTCCGGCCCGTCGCCGACTCGATCTCGACGAGGTCGCCGTCCTGGATCCCGAGCCGCTTCGCCGTCCCCCGGTTCAGCATGAGGCCGAAGTGCCCCGTGACGTGGCGGGCGACATCGGCCAGGATCGGCAGCGACACGTTCGCCCCCCAGGAGTACTGCATGCTCCGGCTGGTCAGGAGCCAGAGGGGGAACTCCTCCGGACGGCGGCCGTGCTTGACGGCCACCTTCGCCCAGATGTCGGGGAAATCCTTCCAGGCGGGCAGCGGCTGGTACTCCTGGAGCTGCACATCCCACCAGGTGATCGCGCGCTCGTGGAGGCGGTTCGCCAGCTCGGCCCCCATCCGCTTGATCCGCTCCTGGTACGGCAGCTCGTAGCGGAGCCCCTGGGCCTTCATGGCGGTGTGCAGGTAGTAGCGCTTCTCCGAGAACGGGACGAAGTACGCCCCGTGGGTCTTGAACCACTCGACGCCGCGCTCCGCCAGCCCGCCGGTGAGGGATCGTGTCGCCGCCCGGCAGACCCGGTCCCAGACCACCTCCGCGCTCGGCGCGCTGGCCGGATCCAGCGCGAAGTCATATTGCTCCGTCCGGAGCGGGACCCCCACGCCCGCGCCGCGGTTGATCGCCCCGATGTATTCCTTCAAGAGGCCGCAGCGGCTGGCGAGCTCTGTCGCGATGTCCGTGATGTCCCGGGTGTCGAAGGGCGGGGCCGTCACCGGCTGGCGCAGGGCGAAGCCGGTGTGGTCCCAGTACTGCTCGATGTACTTGGTCCCGCCGATCCTGTAGAGCTGGAGAGATTCCAGATCCGTCGCCTCGGGTAACAGCAGATCGGCGTACCAGTTGGTCTCGTCCTGGGTGTAGGCGAAGGCGGCGATGAACGGGAAGCGCTCGAGCCCCGCCTCGATCCGCCCCGTCTCCCAGTTGGAGATGGCCGGGTTCGTCCGGTAGATGATCCAGACGTCGGGGAGGGTCGGCGCCGGCCAGTGCTCGGGGGGCGAGTCCATGAAGAGCCAGGGCAGGTGGGCGGGCCCCAGCGCCGCCGACCAGGGCGAGTCGGCGGCCAGCGGGACCAGCGTCCGGTAGGCATTGCGGATGTGGGGCTGCCCCTGCCACTTCTCACGGCTCGTCGGGTTGAGCGGCTGGGCCATGAAGCCGTCGGGGCCGGGCTTGACGGAGTCCAGGCGGTTGACCGCCGGGCGATTGAGCCTCACGGTCGTCCCAAGAATGCCGCCGGGGACCTCCAGCGCGCCCACGAGCGCCGCCATCACGGTCCGAGCCCAGCAGCACTCGTAGCCTCCCCAGCCGTTGGTCACGGTCTTGCCGAGGAGCACGGCCACGGGCCGGTGGGGCAGCGTCGTCCCCTCCACGTCGGTCGTGCCTCCCACGTTGGCGTGCTCGAGATACTCGCGCGCCATGCGACGGATCGTCGGGGCGGGAACGTCGGCCACGCCCTCCGCCCATTCAGGGGTATAGGGCAACAGGTGGTGCAGGAGGAGGGAGAAGGCCGGCCGCGCGGAGTCGGCGACGCTCCAGCGCTCGCCGTCGGCGCCGACTTCCACGCCCGCCGCCAGGAACTTTCCCTCCAGCGCCGGGTGCGCGAGCCTGGGATCGTCGAAGGGAACGGGCCGGTCGCGGTCCAGGTCCCACACGAGGGGCTTGCCCGATTCGGGATCGCGCAGGTAGTACCCGTGCGGCCCCACCAGATACGGGGAGTTGGTCATGGACTCGAGGAAGGGGATGTCGCACGTCCGGCGCCAGTCGGTCTCGTGGAGGATCACGTGGAGCAGGGCGAAGAGCACCGCCGCGTCGGTCTTGGGGCGGATCGGCACCCACCGGGCGGCCCCCGCGCCCGTGATCGAGAGGTGGGGCTCGACCTGGACCCACGTGAGGCCGCGCACGCGGGCCTCGGCGTGGCGGAAGACGCCCGTGACGCCGCCGGACGCGTCGCCGTTGTAGCCGAAGGAGAGCACGTAATCGCAGCGCGGGACGTCGGCCGCCACGGTGAAGGCCCGGTGCCAGAACTCCCCGTAGAGGTGCTCGGAGTGATAGCACTTGACGCCCTGGCCGCTCCCGATCCCCTGGTCCACCGGCCCCCAGGCGGCGAGGAACGCCGCGAAGGTGCCGAGGTAGGCCGGCGCGATTCCCCCCGAGCCGAAGGTCGCGGCGAGCCGCGGGTACCCCGATTCGTCCAAGAGCCCCTTCGCCCGGATGCCCTTGAGCCGCTCGGTCAGGAGGTCGAGCGCCTCGTCCCAGGAGATCTCGACCCAGCCGGGATCCTCCGTCCGGGCCTTCTTCGGATTGGTCCGGCGCATGGGGGTCTTGATCCGGTTCGGGTTGTAGAGCTTCTGGATCAGGCCGTAGGCGCGGACGCAGACCTTGCCGCACGCCGGGTGGATCTCGGCGAAGTCGGAATTGGGCTCCACCCCGACGGCGACCCCGTCCCGGACGACGACCTTGAGGAGATCGGGGCCGGCGACGCACTGGTAGCAGTAAACCGGGATCCGCTCGACCGTCATCGCCTGTCCTCCGCCTTGCGGGAGGCCATCGGGGGATGCTCCTCCCGCTCGGATCTCGTCGCCTCGACGCGTGGGTAGACGGTCAATGGCACGCCCGCGGGGGTGCTCCACCGAGCGAATCCGAGGAGCCGTGGCGCGGCGCGAAGCGCAGGGCGCTGGAGCGCGCTGAGTCCCGCAGGGACGAAGCCTGCCCCCCGTCTCGGGGGGATGGGGGGGCCAGCGGAAGCGCCCGAGCGAGCGCACCGCGTCCAGGCGACGAGGCCTGAGCGAGTGGAGTCCCCCCGCGGGCGGGCAGTACCGATCGGTCTCACGCCGCCACCAGCTTCTTGTGCTCGAGCGATTCGAAGAACGCGTCGATCCGGTTCCTCAGCTGGGCCTCGGCGTAGTAGCGGGGATCCTCCAGGTCTGACTCCACGAGGAGCGTCGGCACCCCCAGCTCCTTGGTGAAGTACTCCCGCATGTCGCCCTGCCCCGCCGAGAAGAGCCGGCAGCTCTTGATCGAGTGGATCACGAGGCAGTCGGCCTTCCACTCCTCCACGTAGCGCTTGATCTGGCCGTAGCGCGCCACGATCGAGCGGTTGGTGAGGTTCTCCGTGAGCATCTGCTCGGCGATGGATTCCAGGGGGCGGGCCGGATCGTGGCGGAAGCCCCACTCCCAAATACCGCCCACCGTGGAATAGGTGGAGGCGACGGCCACAGCGCCCCACTTGGTGAAGAGGTTCCGGAAGCTTCGGTAGTAGGGATAGGGCGGCGGGCCCTCCACCACCATGCGGAACCGCTCCTCCGAGAGGGGGCCGACCTTTTCCGCGACCATCCCCTCGAACTCCTTGACGGCCTCGTCGAAGAAGTCCGCGGCCTCGCGGGTCCCGCGGAGGACGTTGATGGGCCCCATCATGTTGATCGCGTCGAAGTAGGAGTCGAAGGGGGCCGGGGAGCCCTTGCAGAGGTCCTTCGAGCGCGCGTACCCCTCCTCGGCCCGCACCGAATAGCGGAGGATCTCCCGGAGCTTGTCGATATCGAACTTCTTCTTGCTGATCCGCTCCAGCACGGCGATCAGCTCCTCGATCTGCTTGACGACGTACCGAACGTCCGCCGCCGTGGGCTCTGAAGTCCGGAGGAAGGGGACGTCCAGCATGAAGAGCTCGGAGCCGGTCGCGGCGGCCAGGTGCTCGAACCACTTCACGTACACGTTGCAGCCGACGTAGTTGCAGAGCGTGACGGTGGGGTACGGCATCTTCGTCCCCGGCCCCATCCCGCCGGAGAGGAAGAGACCCATGTCGGCCTTGACGTCGGCGCAGCTGTCGCTCGAGTAGCCGACCTCCTCGGCCTTGAGGATCAGGGGGAGCGACTGATGGCGGATCGCGTTCTGCAGCGCCGTGACCTCGGGAAAGATCGGGTGGATGTCGAAGGCGCGGAGCAGCTCCACGCAGTTCCCCGAGATCATGATGGCCCCGGTCGGCTCGCCGGTCTCGTTGGCCCGGGCGAGCTGGGCCATCCAGGCGTTCATCAGGTCGCGGGACAGCTGGTGGACCTTGCCCTGGTACTGGCGTTCTTTGACTTCTGCCGGCATGGTGATCCCCCTAGTCGAAGAGCATCGACTCGACGAACGTTTCGATCTCGTTGCGCGTCCGCTCGAAGGTCCACATCTTCTCCTCGAACTCGACGAGCAGCTGCGGGATCCCCTCCCGCTCCAGCCCCTGCCGCATCGGGACGAAGTCGAAGAGGGCGGGCTCGCAGAACTTGGCCGGCGTGAAGATGACGGCGTCCGCCCGGCTACGACGGACCTTCTCGATCAGCCCCTTGGCGCGGGACTCGCGCCCCTCGTGACGGGTGCAGGACGGCACGGCGCGGCCCACGTAGCTCTGCCCCAGTGCCCGGAACGGGTCGCCGTCGGCCGGAACGTCGGAAGTGAACCAGCGCCATCCCAGGAACAGGTCGTCCTCCACGATGTAGCACCCCGCCTCCTCCAGGACCTCCAAAAGGCCCAGCGGCGGCTGCTCGCAGAAGGCGCCCTCGACCACGACGCGGATCCGGTCCTTGGGGCGCCCTTCCCGCGCCGGCAGCTCGGCCGCCAGGTCGTCGAGCCGGGACAGCGCCTCCTCGGGAGGCGCCTGGGTCGCCGCCCGGAGAATCTGGTACAGCTCCACCGTCGAGAGCTTCTGGGGCTCGGCGATCCTGAACGCGTAGAGGCCCCGGATTCGAGCCCGAATGGCGTTGTAGAGCTCGATGCTCTTAGCGAGCGACGGCTCGGTAACCCTGACGCCGAAGGCCTCTTCGAAGCCGCGCGCCAGCCGCCGGAGTTCGTCGGCCATGTAGTCCGCCACGCCGCCGGACGTGGAGTTCTGCGCGAGATGGAGGTAGTCCACGTGGAAGTGAGGGAAGTTCCGCTTGTAGATGCTCGAGAGGTTCCGGGCCACGTCGCAGATGTTGGAGAAGACGAGGCCGTCCACGCCCTTGAGCAGTCCCTGGAAGCCGAGCTCCAGGCTAGACTTCGCGATGGAGCAGACGAAGGACTGGAACCGGGAGTCGGCGTGGGTCAGCTCCACCGTGGCGCCGGCGCCCAGGAGGCCGAGCGGCAGCATGCCGCCGGCGTGGATCACCTCGGCTGGACTCCAGACGGGGAAGCACGCCACGGCGCGGCCGCCGGGGTGGGACTCCTTCCAGCGCTCGGCGATCGCCCCGAGCGGCTCGGCGATCAACTCGCGGCACCGTTCGATCGTCTGATCAACCTTCATGTTCGTCTCCTGTACCTAAAAATCCGTGGAGAAAGAGGCGGCCGACTTCGCCGGTCAGGGCCTCGATGTCCCTCCCCTGCCCCACGAAGGGTCGCGTGGCGATACCGTTGAGCATGCCGAGGAGGAGATTGGTGGCGGACAGCAGCTCCTCGTTGCTCCGCCCGGCGGTGTCCAGCGCGCGGAGGATCTCGAGCCCCCGCAGCAGGTAGCTCTGGCGCTTCTGGGTGGCCGCCACCCGGTGGGAATCGGCCAGTACTTCGACGTCGCGGTTGATGACCTTGAGGGCCGCGCCGTTGTGGAACGCGAACTCGAGGTGGGTGCGGATCAAGGCGAGGAGCCGCGCTTCCGGCGTCACCGCTTCGGCGAGGGCGGCGTCCAGCTTGCCGAGCAGCGAGTCCAGGGCCTGATCGATGACGAGGAACAGGAGCTCGTCCTTCGACCCGACGTAGTGATAGAGGCCGGCGAGCGAGAGCTCGGCGGCACGCGCGATCTCGCGAATGGAGGCCTGGTGATACCCCTTGCGGGCAATCACATGAAGCGCCGCCTGGGTGATCGTCGGATAGCGATGCGCGATGCTCACCGAACCCTCCACCGATCAGTTGATCTGTTGCTTGTTAGCCTAGACGTTCGGCGAGGGGTCTGACAATCGGCCGGATGCCTCATTTTCATAGGTCATTTGCACTACTTGGTGGAGCGACTGGACGGGGCGCGGACGCCGACTGGGGGTATTACTGGAGCCCCAACTAAGGGGTCGGGAGCTAGAGAAGGCCGTGCGTCGTGACGTGGGCCACGGCCTCGAGCCGGCTGTGGACCCCGAGCTTCCCGAAGATGTTCTGGACGTGGTTCCGCACGGTAGCCGGGCTGACGTGGAGCCGCTCGGCCATGGTCTTGGTGTTCGCCCCGCCCGTCATCAGCCGGAGAATCTCGATCTCCCGGCGCGTCAGCGGCGTGCTGGACGGCTCCCCGACGACGGCGGCCGGGGCGGGCTTGCCCTGGGCCAGCCGCTCCCGCAGGACGGCCTCCATTTCATGAGTGGCCGTCACGTCGCGGAAGAGGTGGACGGTGGTCTGGAGCCCGTTCCTCGAGCCCGGGACCACCAGGATGCTCACGTCGATCCAGATGGGCTTGCCGGCCTTGGTGCGGGTCGCCATCTCGAAGTGCTGGACCGGCTCCCCCATCTTCACGAGCGTCTGGACGTGGCAGCCCCGGTAGCAGAGGCGGTTGCCCGCCGCGTCCCGTCCGACGAAGACGTCGCAGCAGGGCCGGCCCAGTATCTCCCGGGCCGTGTGGCCCATGATCTTCTCGGCGAACCGGTTCCACAGCGTGACCTTGCCTTCCGCGGTGACCGCGCAGACGCCGTCGGCGGTATTGCTGATCAGTTCGTCCAAGTCCATAGGGCACCCCCCGGGGCCAGGGCAAGGTTATCCTGAGTCAAAGGGACTAGCAAGGGCGATGCCGAGACCGGGGGAGGGGAATGCTTCGATGAATCAGGCCGTTAGCCTGACGACCTAGAATCGAAGACGGGGCACGAATGCCCTAGGTGGGGAGGCAGCGCCTCACCGGAGAGTCAGCCCACCCTCCTCCGACAGCTCCATCAGGAGCACCTGGCGCGGGCGGATCTCGACCTCCTGGTCGAGCCGCCACCGCCGCCCGCGCTCCCGCTCCTCCTTCTCCCCCGCGGCGTCCCTCAGCGTTGCGACCAGCCGATGCCCTCCCGGCGGCACGGGGATCTGCTCGTAGGCGAACGTTGGCCCGTCGTGGCGGAACCCGCCAGGGCGATAGGTCTTCTCGAGGAGCCGCCGGCCGTCCAACTCCACCCTCAGGACCGTATCCACCCGCCGGCCCGTCCGGGAGCGCTCGTTGACCGGGCGCATATGGCGGGGGAGCTTCTCCAGTTCCTCCTTGGAGCGCTCCCGTCCCTCCCCTTCGAACGCCGCCACGTGCTTGAAGGCGATCGTGAGCACGGCCCTGTCCGGCGCGGAGAGCGGCAGCGGGAAGGCGGCGAAGGCTCCGAGCGCCCACGAGACCCCGGCGAGAAGCACGAGGAAACCGATCAGGCGACCCCACGAGGGACGCCGGCTCTCGACGACCTCCTCCCGCCTCATGGCCGTATCTCCTCGGAGAACGCGCGGACATCGGCGATGAAGCGCCGCACTTGCACGGGGGAGTACCAGCGGACCCGGAGGCGCCCCTCCGGCAGTTCCTTGAGCTTCGGCAGCCGCTTGCCGGTCAGGCGCTCGGCGAGCCAGCGGCTCCCCTCCCGGAACGGGCAGTCGTCGGGGATGCATCCGGCGATGAAGACCCCGGCGGCGCCGTGGCCCAGGGACTTCTCGATCATCTCGGGGTGGAGCATCCCGACGCACGGCAGTCCCATCACGGTGACGCCGGGCGCGTCGGCCAGCGTCCCGTCGGGCCGAAGGCTTCCCCCCAGGTTGGTCATGAGGCGGCAGGCATAGACCAGCACGGGGCGCTGGGCGAGCCGCGCGGCCACGGCCTCGCCCAGGATGCTGACCGGCTCGTCCCCCAGGAGGATCCCCGCCGAGTCGCAGGCGCCGACGCAGATGCCGCAGCCCACGCACTTGGCGGGGTTGACCACGGCCTCCAGCTTGTAGCGCGAACCCTCGGCATCGGCGCGAGGCACCATCACGATGGCTTCGAAGGGGCAGTCCTTCCAGCAGCGCGTGCATCCCGTGCACGCGATGCTCTCCACCCTGGCGACGGCCGGGGCGGGGCCGCGGAGCGCCCAGGGGAGGGCGAAGAGAACCAGGCCCGCTCCGAAGAGGCCCGCCCAGCCCGTCCACGGCGCGAAGCGCGTCAGCGGCGCGTAGAGGAAGTAGAAGAGGTCCACGGGAACGACCCCCGGGAGGATCGAGAGGTCGGCGGGAGGGCCCGATAGCGCGGGGCGGAGCAAGCTCGCCGCCGTCAGGGCCGCGCCGGTGACCCAGAGCACGACCTTCGGCGGGAAGAAGCGCGCCCGGGCCAGCCGCCTCACGTGGAGCCAGTAGACGAACCCCAGGAGGAGCGGGATCGTGATGTGGACGAAGAGCATGATGAAGAAGAGGAAGTTCTGGATCTGGGCGCCCGGCAGGAAGGTCCGCGCCAGGGGCTCGCCGAAGATCGGCAGGACGTCGAGGAAGCGCGCGGTGGAGACGGACAGCCACTGGGCCTGCATGTCCCAGACGAGCCAGTAGCCGGTGGCGCCGGTGACCCAGACGAGCCCCAGGAGCACGAGCCCCGTGACCCAGCCGATCCAGCGCGCCCCCCAGAAGCGGTCGTTCAGGAACATCTTCGTGCCGTGGAGCGCCGCCGCGAGGACGGCGGCGTCGGAGGAATAGCGGTGGAGCGAGCGCATCAGGGCGCCGATCCCCAGCGGGTGGGCCATGATGCCCTCGATGGACCGGTGCGCGGCCTCGGTTCCCACGCGGTAGAAGATGAAGAGGTAGATCCCCGTGACCGTCGCCACCGCGAGCGAGAACATGGCGATCGTGCCCGTGTGGTAGAGCGGGTTGAGGGGGGAGGAGACCAGGCGGTCCACGAGCACCTCGCCCCACTGGTACAAGACGCCGAGGCGCCGGAGCGCCCGTCGCGGAAGCGACTCGCGCAGCGGCGCCCGCGTCGGGAAGAGCGACGGCGGCGCGTGTGACTCGAGGCGCAAGGACGGGGTGACGATTTCTTCGGTAATGTCCCGATCGTACACGGCCTAGCCCCGGTCCTCGATCAGGACCCTGAGCCCCTGCGCCAGCTGCTCCTCCGGGTGGCCGAGCCCCCGATAGACAAATCCGAGCCGGCCCCGCCGGTCGATCAGCTGGATCACGTTCTCGTGGGCGATCTCGCCGTCGGGGAGGGGCCGGGCCTGGACGCCGTAGGCCTTCAGCACCGCGGCGACGGCGCCCGGTGGGCCGGTGACGAGGTGCCAGCGGGGGCCCAGCGACCAGCGCTCGGCGTGGGCCGCCAGCTCGGCGACGCCGTCGCGCGACGGGTCGAGGGTGACGGCCACCAGGACGAGGTCGTCGCCGGGAACGCGCGCCTCCAGGGCGCGCAGCCGGCTCAGGAGGATGGGACAGGAGGCGTGGCAGTTCGCATAGAAGAACGTGACGGCGACGACCTTCCCGCGCTGCTCCGCCAGCGTAAAGGGCCGGCCGCGATGATCCGTCAGCCCGAGGGCGGGCGCCGGGGTTCCCTGCCTGAGCGGCGCGCCCACGGTGCCGGGGCTGAGCGGCGTGCCCGAGGCCGAGACCTCGGAGGTGGCGACCACGAACGCGCTGAGGGACAGGAACAGGAGCGGAGCGGCCACTGCCACCGCTTGTCCCGCCCGCCGTTGAAGAAACTCCCGCAACTCGGCGCCGTAGAAAAACCCGACGACGACCACGAAGAGCGGCGGCTGGAGCAAATACAGGATCAGCGTGTCCAGCCGGTACACCCGGCCGGCCGGATTGAAGCCGAAGCAGAAAACCAGGAGAGTATCCATCCAGGGGGTCTTGAGTGACGGCGCCACCAGGAGAAAGGCGGCCAGCGCCGCGCCCCAGAGGAAGACCGCCGCCACGAGGATCGGGGCGAAGAGCGGGTGAGAGACGAGACGCATCAGAGCCGCCTCAGGACCAGGTCCGCCACGACCCCGAGGAAGAGCAGGAGCAGGAAGAGATTTGAGGCGTGGAAATTGGCGAAGGCTAACCGCCGGTCAGAGGGGTGGGCGACCAGCTGGAGGTTTCTCACCAGGAGGAGGCTCCCGCCGAGCGCGGGGCCGATAAGGACGTAGGCCCAGCCGAGGATCCCGAGTGCCCCGGGCAGGAGGCTCGAGGCCAGGAGCCCCACGGTGTTCAGCAGGATGCTCCGGGCCGTTTGGGCTTCGCCCTTCACCGCGGGGAGCATCGGGATGCGCGCCCCCGCGTAGTCCTGCTTGTAGGCGATCGCCAGCGACCAGAAGTGGGAGGGGCTCCAGAAGAAGAGCACCGCGGCGAACAGGACCGGGGGCAGGCAGAGCTCGGGGCGCGCCAGGGAGCCGCCGGCCATGACGGCGAAGGAGCCCGCCAGCCCGCCGATGACCACGTTGAGCCACGTCCGGCGCTTCAACCAGATCGTGTACACCACGACGTAGGTGAACGCGCCGAGAAAGACGTGGAGCCCGACCAGCGGATGGAGCCGCCAGAGAGCCAGGCCCACGCCGGCGGCGACGAGCCCCACCCCCAGGGCCACGACGCGCCACCCCCGGACCCGGCCGGAGGGGATCGGACGGCGCGCCGTCCGCGGCATCAGGGCATCGAGGTCGCGGTCCAGGAAGTGGTTGAGCGCCCCGGCGCCGCCCGCCGCCAGCACCGTCGTGAGGAAGAGCAGCCCGAGCGCCGTCAGCGACGGTGTGGCGGGAACGGTCGCGAGATAGCCCAGCACCGCGGCCATCCCGATGAAGCTGCCGACGCGGAGCTTCAGCGACTCGACGTAGGCTCCGATGACCATGATCCCGCCCTCCGGCTCACGAGGGGGACTCCAACGTTGAGCACGAACGCCAATCCTCCCAGGACGGCCAGCAACGATCCCAGCCCCATGAGGTTCAGGGCGACCAGGGCCGGGGCGTTGGCCCAGCTGAACCCGAACGTCTTCCGCGGCGCGCCGTGGCCGCCGGCCCAGTGCATCCCCACCATGAGGCCGAGGAGCCCCAGACCGTAGAGGTACGGCTGCCAGCACGCGAGCCGCTCGCTCCACTGGCGCCGGCCGGTCAGATCCAGGAGCGTCGGCGCCACCGCCATGTACGCGAGCGTGACGGCGCCCACCATCCCGTGGTAGTGCGCCGGGACGCGCGTGTCCTGGCTGAAGCCGATCACGCCCATCACGCCGCCGATGGCGAAGAGGGCAAAGGAGAGCGCGGTCCCGGAGAAGAGCGGGCTCCCCCACGGGCGGACGCCCGTCCCGCCGATGCTCCAGGCCGCGTTGAGCGCCAGGGGGACGCCGACGGCGCCGAGCCCGCCGAAGGTGAGGATCGTGACGAGGTGGTTGACGAGCAGCTCCTCGGGCCGCCAGACGAGATAGGCGCCCGCCGCCGCCAGCATGAAGGGGAGCATGGACCAGAGCAGCATCCGCTGGACCCGGGGCGACGGCGACCTGGCGCCCACGGCCACCGCTCCCGCGACGAACCAGACCGACGCCATGGTGGCGACGTGGAGGTACTGGAGGAGATGGCCGCCGCCCCAGAACAGGGCGCGGAGCCGGTAGCCGAAGGGGACCGACGCCTCGACGGTGAGTGCCGTGACGATGACCGTGGCAAAAGCGAGAAGCATCGCCACCGCCGCGACGGCCATGCCGAGGGACTCGGGCACTTCACGCGGGAGCGCGTCGTCGGGGGACGCGGGACGGCGGCGCGCGGCCCACCACGCGGCCAGATACGCCAGGGCCTGAAGGCTCACGCCGGCTCCCGTGGCGGCGAGGCCGGCCCAGAAGAGCGGGTGATCGATGACGGGGACGTAATCGTTCAGGTAGGGGCGTCCCGAGAAGATGAAGGCGGGCACCGCCATGGCGGCCGAGCCCAGCGCCGCCACGGCGAGCCCCGTCCAGGAGAGGAAGGCGTTCAGCCGGTAGTTGGCCCGCCACGCCGCGTAGATCCAGAAGGCGCCGGCGAAGGCCACGAACCACACGGTGAACGCGAAGGTCACGTGGGCGACCAGCGAGAGGTGAAAGGCGTTGGCCGAGCCGAGGAGCTGGACGGCCGGCGTGCGGGTGAAGGCCACCAGGATGGCGAAGAGGCCCGCCACCACCAGCGAGCCCACGGCCAGCCCCATCCACCCCGTCAGCAGCCGCCGCGTCACCACGGGGACCAGCTCGGCACGGATAGAGACGGCGGGTCGGGTCCTGCCACCGGCTCGGCCTCCGTCCGTCCTCGCACCCCGCCCGGTGTGGGGACCCCGCTCCGGGCGGGCGGAGGCCGTCGCCGGTGTCACCCGCCCCGCGTTTTCGCTCACGGTCGCCCCGGCCACCCGCCGCGGCGCCTCGTTCCCGCGGCGGCTATCGAACGGCGACGACAGGACCCGCCTCATCTTCTCGCCCACGCTCACTTGACGAGCCAGATGTCGGACAGCCATTTCCAGTTGAGGAAGTAGTAGATGATGAAGGCCGCCAGGAAGACGAAGACGAGCACGAGGGTCCCCGAGATCGGCGTGTGCTTGCCCGTGTCCTGGGGCACCGCCGCCAGCGGCACGGCGCCGGCCACATCCGGGATCCGCTTGCCGAAGAAAACCGACACGACGGTGATCACCACGTAGAGGGCGCCGCCCAGGACGGCCAGGAGCCCGCCGATCCCCATGACGCCGAGGAAGAGGTATGCCGCCGGCTCCACGGGGGGCTGGAAGATCGAGTTGGCGAACTGGACGTCCCAGTGGCGCCGCGGCACCGCGTAGGAGCCGGCCGTCGTCATCCCGCCGGCGAAGATCATGATCCCCAAGCCGAAGGCGTAGGCCTGGAACGTGGCGAGCCTCGGCCACACGACGGCGCGCCGCCAGATCAGCGGCACCACGTAGTAGGTCAGCCCCATGAAGGCCAGCGTGGTGCCGGCCACGACGGTCGAATGGAAGTGGCCGGGGATCCGGAGCGTGTTGTGGGAGATGATGTTCACCTGCTCGGCGCCGAAGGTGACGCCGGTGATCCCGCCCATGAAGCCGAAGAGCGTGATCGAGAGGACCAGGGCGGCGAAGCTCGGGTTCCCCCACGGCGCCTTGGCGAGCCACTCGAAGAGCCCCTTCGAGAGCCCCTTCCGCCGCTGGGCGACCTCCACGGAGGCCGGCACCGTCATCCCGTGCACCATGCTCGCGAGCACCGCGAGGTACATGCCGTAGGAGGTGTTCCACACCTTCCACGCCGGCGACAGCTGGGGGTCCACCAGGAGGTGGTGGGCTGAGGCCAGGTTGATGAAGAGGATATAGAGGAGGAAGGCCGTGCGGCAGACCTTCTCGTTGACGGGGATGGCGCCCACGGTCAGCGTCGCCAGCAGGTACCAGACCGCCACCATCGCCGTCACGTTGATCTGCTGCGAAGGATGCCCCAGGCCCCAGAAGACCAGGCGGTACATGCCGGCGTCGATGTTCTGGACGTATCCCATGGACCAGAGCCAGGTGGGGATGTAGATGATGGCGCCGTGGGCGAGCGTCACGAGCGCGATGATGGCCGCCGTGGCCCCGCCGAACGTCACCAGCGAGATCGACCCCTCGTAGGTCCGCTCGGCCCGCGCCACCACCAGCGTCGCGAAGAAGTTGCAGACGCCCAAGAGGGCCCCGACGGCGAAGAGGATCCACCCCAGATAGAAGTGGGACACGGCCCGCATCGGCACGTAAGAGGTGAACATGACATCCGCGCCGCCCTGGAGGATCGCGACATCGATCAGGATCGAGCCGGCCGCCATCAGGGCGAAGCCCACCCAGCCGATGCGCGGCCAGGCGACCCGGCTCCCCAGCAGGATCGGGCCGGCGAAGTAGAGGATGGCGATCTCGAAGAAGATGATCCAGAAGATCAGCATGTTCATGCCGTGGAACGTGAGGGCGCGGTAGTAGTTGGTCGGGTCCAGCAGGTGGACCGCCGGCCACCGGGTCAGGAGGACCAGGAGGGCCGCGATCCCGCCGAAGAGGATCGACAGGACCCCCGCCACGGCGTGGACCTTGATGAGGCGCTCGGCCTGATTGTGGACCTTGAGCCCCGTGTGAGCGCAGGTGCGAAAGACCGCTGCCATGGCCGCCCTCCTTATTCGACGAGGATCTTGCCGACCATCGTGTGGTGGCCGATCCCGCAGAATTCGTTGCAGACCACGTAGAACTCCCCGGAGGTGGTCGGTGTGATCGTCAGCACGTAGTCGTACCCGGGCAGCACCATGAAGTTCAGGTTCAGGGGGAAGAGCGAGAAGCCGTGGACGAGATCCATCGAGGAGAGGTGGAGCCGGTAGGTCTGCCCTTTCTTCAGCTTGAGCACGGGCGACCACTGCCAGAGCCGCCCGAGCATGTAGACGTCTTCCTTGGGATCGGGCGCGATGACCGGGATCCCCTTCTCCTCGCCCACCTTCGCCTTTTGGACGAGGGCGTCCACCTTGGCCTGGAACATGGCGGCGGTGGTGCGGTAGGTCTCGAAGGAGGGGTTCTGTCCGCCCTTGAGATGCCAGAGGGGCATCATGGCGAAGAGGATGAGACACCAGAGGAGGGCGATCCCGAGCCAGACCTTCTCGCTCGGATCAACCTTCTTCCACCACACGCCTTTGAGGGTTTGAATGCTCATGATGGGCCTCCGCTACTTGGCGAGCGGGATGCTGGCGATCTCGAGGAGGCCCCAGATCGTGTAGAAGACCACGGGGACCACGATCCCCAGCACCAGCAGGAGAAAGATGTTGTCGAAGAACGCCTGGGCCAGGGGAACCTTCTCTTTCTGCTCCTCTTTGTCCGCCATGCCGCACCCTCCTCTTGAAGTGGATGAGCCCGTCTCTTCGGTGCTTCAAAGGTAAGACGCCGCCGCGGTGGAGCCCTATGACGCTCGTCATAGGGCAAATGCTCTCCCCCGTTGACACAATCAGGGAAGTTCGGTGAAAGTGGGGCCACTTCAGGGGGTGACCTATGCGGGCGCTACTGAGTGGGTTGGCGGGAGTCCTGCTTCTAGCGGCGCCTGCCTGGGCCGCTGACGAAGGCGAGAGGCTCTTCATCCAGAAGGGGTGCATCGGCTGCCACGGGGTGGGGGCCCATGGAGGGGCCGGACCGGACCTGGCGAATACGCCGTTGTCCGTTGATCAGTTGCGCCAGCAGGTGAGGACCCCCCGGGGGCAGATGCCCCCGTTCCCGGCGGCCAACGTGACCGACGACCAACTCCAGAAGATCCACGCCTACCTGAAGGGGCTCACCGCCAAGCGCGACAAGCTCACCGAGCCCCCCAAGGGCCAGCAGACCGCCGCCTCGTGCGTCGAGTGCCACAAGAAGGCCAATCCCATCTTGGTCGCCCAATATCAGTCCTCAGCCATGTTCAAGCCGGGGCGTCAGACTCCCCGGATCCCCCCGACGACCCCTGAGGCCAACTCCTGCGCCATCTGCCACGGCACCAACCACACCGAGATCACCCACGTGAAGGGGCGGGTGTCGGAGAAGATCTGCGCGGCCTGCCACGCCGAGATCTACAAAGAGCACGTGACCGATCTCGGCCACTCCTACGGCCCTGGGCCTGCCGGCATCGGAGGCAACTGGGATCGGAACATCAAGGTCCCCCACTACGCCCAGATGCCGCGGAAGGTCATGGAGATGGGGTGTGATCCCTGCCATGCCCAGGCCGGCGCCACCGATGAGCCGTACTGGGACCCCGCGAAGAAGCAGTACACGGACCTTTCCAGCCTCACCTATCGCAACGGCTGCATCGCCTGCCACACCCGCCACCGCTTCGACCCCGCGGAGGGGCGACGGGCGGAGGCGTGCATGACCTGCCACATGGGCCCCGACCACCCGAACTGGGAGGCCTACTCCACCTCCAAGCACGGGGCGATTTACCTGACGGACGGCCAGAAGTGGGATTGGTCGAAGTCCATGGCTGAGGCCAGCTATAACGCCCCCACGTGCGCCTACTGCCACATGGTGTACGTCGGCAAGGACGGCAAGCGGTCCGTCAGCCACAACATGACGAAGAAGATCATCTGGGGGATGGGCATCCAGCCCGCGGTGGGCCAGCTCGAGGACATCACCCAGACCCCGGAGAACCGCGCCAAGCGGAACGAGATGATCAAGGTCTGCCTCACCTGTCACTCGGAGGTGAAGGCGCGGGACTACCTGGAGGCGGCCGACGCCCACAAGCTCATGGGCGACGCCCTCGTCTACGAGGCGCGGGAGACGCTCCGGGGACTCTACAAGGACAAGATCATCGAGCCCCGCCGTCGGGCGCTCTCGGCAGGGATCTTGCCGGGGCCGCGCTACACGGCGGTGGAGGACGTCCCGGGCGGAACCTTCTGGCCCGCCGGCCTCTACTACGACGTCCAGCCCGTGGAGCGCGAGTACTTCGACATGTTCTTCTTCGCCAACCTCAAGTCGTACAAGGGCGCCTTCCACATGAGCCCGGACTACGCCTGGTGGTACGGCTATGCCGAGGTGACGGGGCACGCGAGCCGCATCCGCGACGAGGCCGAGCGCCTCAGGACGGAGCACCGGGTGGCGGCCCGCACCAACTTCATGCTCTACACGGGACCGCTCATGGTGCTGGCCGTGGTGGGCGTGGTCTGGGCCGGCCGCGCCGTCTATCTCCGCCGCCGCAAGTAAGAGCTGGGGTCAGGCATGCGTATTTGCGTTATTGCGTTCTCGCAACGCAAATACGCATGCCTGACCCCAGCTACCAGCCTAGCTTTTGCTTGGCCTCGGGGCTCATCCGGTCGGGGGTCCAGGGCGGCTCCCAGACGAGTTCCACGGAAACCGTCTCCACGCCGGGGAGCTTCATGATCGCCTGCTCCACCTCCCTGGCGAGGAAGTCACCGACGGGGCAGCCGGGAGAAGTCATTGTCATCCTGACGCGCACCTCGCCCGCCTGGATCGCAACGTCGTAGATAAGCCCCAGGTTCACGACGTCCACCGGGATCTCGGGGTCGTAGACCCCCTTCAGCGCCTCGAGGATCTGCTCCTTAGTCGGGCTCATGCGGCCCTCCCTCCCCCGCTACGATAGCGCGAACTGTATTGGCCAGGAACAGGAGGATCGCCAGCGCGTTCCCGAGCCCGCCCCACCGCTGCCCCGGGAGCCACAGCGCGAGGTCTCCACCGACGCGGAGCAGGAGCGAGAGGTGGAGCAGCGCCCAGTGGCAGTAGAACGCCCGCCGGAACGGCAGCCCCACGCCCAGCACCGAGGGGAGGATGATCGGGGCGTGGCCGAAGATCATCGAGAAGACGAACCCCAGGAAAACCGCGTGGAGCATGGCGTCGTAGTAGGGGCCGGCAGCGAACACGTTCCCGAAGAGGAGCCACAGGACGCCTCCGATCCCCAGCCAGAGGTGACCCGATAAGAGACAGATCGCCATGAAGCGGGGGCGGCCGGGCCGATCGAGCGTCCGCCAGGCGATGTCGTGGCGGAGCAGCCACACCGCAAGCGCGATAAGGCCAACTCCGGCGACTCGAATGCCGGGGGCGAAGACCGAGAAACTTGCAAGGAGTCCCAGCAGGAAGAGGCCGACGGCCGTCACGAACGCCGCCCGGCTCCACGCGGACAAGCGCAGCAGCCGGGACAACTCCAGCCGCTCTCCCGCGATGGTGAGAACGAGGAAACCGATCCACCAGGGCGCGACCTGGTAGAGCGCGAAGCCCCCGTGCCAGAGGAGCGTGCCGGCGACCCAGAGCACCGCCCCCAGCCCCATCGTCACCATGTATAAGGTGGGCTGCCGGCGCCAGAGGAGGACGAAGACCGCGATCAGGAACCCGCCGCCCGCCGCCATCAGGCCGTGCCCAAGGTGGACGTTGAGCCCGGCGAGGAGGGCGAGGCTGCCCAGTCCCGCGAGGAGAGGCGCCCCGTACGGCCAGCGCTGTTTCAGAGCAACCGCACGCTCCAGGCCGATGAGGGTGCCGAGGAAGCCGGTCACCATGAGGGGACCGTGGTTGGGCGGGATGGTGGAAACGATCAGGGGGAGCGGCCATCCCAGGCGCATCAGCCCGGCCCAGAGGGCCGCCAGCAGCGACAGCCCCGCCAGGGCCATGAAGGGCAGCCGCGCGACGTTCATTTGCTCTTGCCGATCTCCACCCGCCAGACCTCGGGTCCCTCTTCGAGGTATTTCCACGTGAACGCGCCGGCGCGCTCAAAGGAAAATTGGTAGAAGAGCGGCTTGGGGTCGTGATCGTTCACCAGCGTGAACGTCTCGCCCGGCTTGAGCCCCTCGAAGGTCTCGAAGATTTTCGGATGCCGCTCACGGGGCGCCATGGCCCGGACGTCCAGCACCGTGGTCTCCATTGTCTACATTCCTTTCTCGACGCCCTCGAGTTCGGCCAGCTTGGCCAGCAGCTGCTCGTGGATGCCAGGACCCACCACCGCCTGCTCGATCGCGTCGAAGGCCCGGACGATCACCCGCTGCTCCTCCTCGCCGAGGATCTGCTCCGCGATCGGAAAGAGGATGCCGTTCTCCTTGTCGATGTGAGCGCGGAGCAGGGCGGAATAGTTTTCAATGGCCTCGGCCACCGTCGGGTCGTCTCCCGCCGCCATCGCCCGCAGATACGCCCGCCCGAGCTCGTGCTCGTGGAGCATCACGCCCACGGGCCCGCCGTCCCGCGGGAGGCCGTGCCGCTCCAGGGCCGGGAAGAGGTGCTGCTCTTCCTTGGTGTGGTGGCAGCGATCGGCGAAGGTCCTGAAGAAATCGATGAGCCACGCCAGGGCCTCCCGGTCCACGGGCGTTCCCGCCTCGAGGCCCCGGCCGAGCCGCTCCAACAGCGCCAGCGCCCGCAGGAACACTTCGTGCTCGTGGCGGAGAACGGCGGTGGCCGGTGCCGGATGAATGTCGTTTCCCATGATCCCCTCCCTGGTTGGCAGGCGTTTCCTGCCAGTTTCTCCCGGAGGGGATCAGCCCGGTATGACGCCCGTCAGGACTTGCGGAACCCGGCACAAGCGTGGCCTGCCCCACATCAAAGCCCGACGCGCCATCATCCGCTTCATCGCACGAGCGGCTCGAACCGCTCGACGAATTCGGCCTCGGTGAGGTTCCCCGCC
>JACPSW010000007.1 GCA_016193045.1 Candidatus Rokuibacteriota bacterium
GCTGCGCGGCGAATGGCCTTCCCCGGCGCCCGCCCGCTTCCGACTCCGGCGAGGTCGCCCGTCGCCGACTGACTTGGCAAGCCAGCGAGCGGTGCCCAACAACCGTGCATCACTGCCCCTACGTGCCACCAGCTGCACCCCGAGTGGCATCCCGGCCTCCGACCAAAGCAGCGGCAACGTCACCGCCGGAGTGCCAAGATACGTCCACGTGGTGCAGAAGATCGGATCGCCCGTCGTCTCGAGCCCGTGCGGCGCTTCGCCCGGCGCTGCCGGCGTGAGAATCGCGTCGAACTCGTCGAACACCGGCTCGAGCGCGACGTTGAGCGACGGAATGCCCGCGACCGCCGCCGCGTAGTCGACCGCCCCATGGCGGCGACCGCGCTCGATCGCCTCGCGCAGCACCGGGCTGAGCCGATCGCGGCCTTTCTCGTAATCGCGACGGAGGTTGTGCGCCATCTCGACTTCCATGATGGTGCGATGCATCTCGACGGCGCGCGCGAAGCTCTCGCCAAGCTCGACCTCGACGACCGCCTCGCCCAGCGTCCGGACGAGCTCGGCGAAGGCGTCGCGCGTCTCGGGCTCGGCGCGCTCCCAGACCGGCGACCGCACGAAGGCCAGACGCGGCGGCAGCGGCGGCTCCGACGCGGCGACCGCGGCCAGCGGCGGGCGGGCGATGGGCCGCGTGTCCGGATCCTCCTCGTCGAAGCCGACGAGCGTCTCGGCGAGGAGCGCGACGTCCTCGACCGTGCGCCCGAACACGCCGACGTGATCCAGGGTGCGCGACAGGAGGAGCGCCCCCGTCCGCGGGATCAGGCCGTGGGTCGGCTTGAAGCCGACGACGCCGCAGAACGCGGCCGGCCGGATCACCGACCCATTGGTCTGCGAACCGATGGCGCCTGGCACCATGTGCGCCGCCACCGCAGCGGCCGAGCCGCTGGAGGAGCCGCCCGGCGTCCGCCCCGCATCGTGGGGATTCGTGGTCTTGCCGGGCTGGAAATACGCGCACTCCGTGGTCACCGTCTTGCCCATGATCACGGCGCCCGCCGCCCGCAGGCAGGCGACCACCGCCGCATCCCGTCGCGGCGTGCGGCCCTCCCACAGCGGCGATCCGAGCTCGGTGGGCATGTCGCCGGTATCGAAGATGTCCTTGACGCCGATCGGCACGCCGTGCAGCGGCCCCAGCGCTCGGCCGTGCTGACGATGCACGTGGCCAGCCTCGGCCTGCTGCATCGCGTGGTCGCGGTCCAGAAACGCCCAGGCCCGGACTGTGGGCTCGACCTCCTCGATCCGCTTGAGGCAGTCCGCCACCAGCTCGGGGGAGGTGATGCGGCCCTCGCGAACGTCCGCCGTCGCGTGGGTGAGCGACAGGGCGTAGAGGCTCATACGTCCTTGGAGGGGGGCTCCGCCCCCCTTCCGATTCCTCCCCCCGACACAGGGTGTCTCATCCGGAGCGGTCCTCCGTCGCGCCGCCCGCCGGGCTCAGCGCGGAGTGTACAGGTAGTCCGGCAGCCACAGGACCAGCTGCGGAAAGACGTAGACCAGCACCATGGCCATAAACACCATCCACACGAAGGGGAGGGCGCCCTTGAAGATATCCGCCAGCGTGACGTGCGGGGGCGCGACCCCCTTCAGATAGAACGCGGCCATCGCCACGGGCGGCGTGTTGAAGGCGGTCTGCGTGTTGAGCGCGACCAGGATGCCGAAAAAGATCGGATCGACCTTGAACGTGTCGAGCAGCGGCAGGAAGATCGGCACGAAGATGATGATGATCTCGGTCCATTCCAGCGGCCATCCCAGCAGGAAGATGATGAGCTGTGTCAGGATCAAGAACTGCGTCGTGGACAGGTTCATAGCCAGGAAGAGTTGCTCGATCACCGATTGGCCCCCGAGCAGCGCGAACACGGACGCGAAGGTCCACGACCCGATGAACAGGAAACAGACCATGGCCGTCGCCCGCGCGCACAGGAACACGGATTCCTTCAGCATCTGGAAGTTGGACCGACATAATCAGGATCGCGAGCGGAAGGAACGAGGTCGCCACGGAGCGCAGCACTTCGACCAAGGGCACGTCCGTCTGGTCCTTGGGCAACTTGGGGCACAGCGCCGGATTCAGCACCGCCCGCCCGATCACGTACGCCACGTAGAGGAACCCGAGCAGGAAGCCCGGGATCATGGCGGCCGCATACAGCTTGACCGCCGAGATCCCCGCGGTGGCGGCATAGACGATGAGCAGGATGCTGGGCGGAATGAGGATGCCGAGACAGCCGCCCGCGCACACGACCCCCGCGGAGAGCTTAATGTCGTAGCCGGCGCGCAGCATGGCGGGAAAGGCCAGGAGCCCCATCAGGGTCACCACCGCGCCCACGATCCCGGTGGCGGTGGCGAACATCGCGCACGTGAGAAGCGTCGCCACGGCCAGCGACCCAGGGACGCGCTTGGCGGCGATCTGCAGCGAGCCAAACAGGCGGTCGAGAATGTTGGCGCGCTCGACGACGTACCCCATGAACAGGAACAGGGGCACGGCCGTCAGCACGTCGTTGGACGTGACCTCGAAGGTCTTCTGGACCAGCAGCGTGAAGATGCGGTTGGCGAAAAAATCCTGGCCGGGCGTGTAGTAGGCGTAAAAGCCGAATCCCACGGCCATGGCGATGAGCGTGAAGGCGATGGGAAAGCCGAGCATGATGATGAAGATGAAGAGACCCAGCATCGCTATGCCGATCTGGGGGTCGGTCATACTCCGGTCCCCTCGTGAGCAGAGGGCGGCCGCTCGCCGCGCTCGTCTCGCTCCTGCCGCTCGCGGAGGAGCACGGCCTCGATCTCCTCGACGTCGTGCAGACGCTGCGGCCAACGGCCCGAACGAATGCACAGGATACAGCGGATGATCTCGGCCACCCCCTGCACGAGCAGGAGCACGCCGGTGACCGGGATCAAGGTCTTGAGCGGGAACACCGGAACCCCGGCCGGGCTGAAGATGCTCACCTCTCGGAACTGGACCGATACCTTGGCGTATCCCCAGCCGGAATAGATCCAGGCCCCCACGGCGGGAAGGAAGAACACGATGTAGAGCGCCAGGTCCATGGCGGCCTGCACCCGCGGCGGCCAGAACCGGTACAGGACGTCGCCGCGCACGTGGCCGTTGCGTGACAGGGTATAGGCGCCGGCCATCAGGAACATGGCCCCGTACGTGATGTAGCTGATGTCGAAGGCCCAGGTCGTCGGCGCCCGCAGGGCGTAGCGCACGAAGACCTCATAGCTCACCCCGAAGGTGAGCACGAGGATCAGCCAGGCGAAGGCCTTCCCGACCCAGGTGCTGAGCGAGTCGATGAAGAAGAGAAACCGGGTCATGTCCCCCTACAGAGAGTCGGGCGGCGTGAGGCCACGCCGCCCGACCGGAACGAGCACGATCAGCGCGGGAGATCCGGCTACAGCTTCAGCTTGCCGAAGTGATGCTCGTAGGCGACCCGGTAATCGGCGGCGTTGAACAGCCCGTAGTAGACCACGCGCTTCACCCACGCCTTCTGCGAGTCCATCACCTTCTTCATGAACGGGTCCCTGCCGAGTTCGTCGATCAGCCCATCCCAGGCCTTGATCTGGACATCGAACACGTCCTTGGGGGTGCGGAGGACGTTGACCTTGTCCTTCGTGATCAGCTCCTGGAGGTCTTTCGAATAGTAGTCGTAGCTCTTCCACTCATTGGCCGCTGACGCGGCCTCGGCGGCATATTGCAGGATCGCCTGATGCTCCTTGGGCAGCGCGTTGAACTTGGTCCGGTTGAACATGATCTCGAAGTACTCGGTGGCCTGATGGTAGCTGCCCAGCATGTAGTTCTTGGCCACGTCCTGGGCGCCGAAGCGGCGGTCGGAGGTCGGGTTGTTGAACTCGAAGGCGTCGATCACGCCCGAGGGGCTGGGTCGGGTGGGGCATGACGAAGAAGCTCTTGATGTTGACCTTCATGATCTTCGTCTGGAGCTCGTCGAAGAGCTCCTTGCCGCCGCCGTTGTGGATCCAGCCGAGCCCCTCGTTGGCGTTGAAGCCGAACACCGGCCCGGTGCCGAACAAGGACGCAGCCTTGTGCTTGCCGTACCAGTACACGGTCACGGTGTGGGCGGCATCGATCTGCCCGCCGTGCACCCCGTCGAACACCTGGAAGGGATGGACGACGGCGCCGCCGACCAGGTAGTCGATCTTGAGCCGCCCGCCAGCCATTTCGTTGACGCGCTTGACATAGTCTTCGGCGAACTCGTTGAAGACGTCGGCCTTGCCCCAGGACCCCTGCATCTTCAGGGTGACCGTCTGCGCCCGCGAAACCTGTGGCATTGCGATCGTGGCCGCCGCAGCGGCGCCGCCGGCGACCGCCACCTTCTTCAGAAAGCCGCGTCGTGACGTGGTTTCCTTCATCTGCCATTCCTCCTCTGTGAGGGGCCTTGTTTGGGCTCTACGGGGACTCGCTTGCAAGACGAACGCGACACGCTACCGTATTGGCATCCGGCTCATTTGTCAAGTGGCATTTGTTTAACCCAGGACACCCGGGATATGTTCCCGGCCGGGCGGTCCGTCTAAGGAATCCGCTGGCTTGGCGGGCTGACCGTGAGGGCCAGCGGCTCGCCCTCGCGCCGCACGGTCAGCCTGAGCGGCTGGTCGAGGCCCGCCTCCACGAGGACGGCGCTCACCGCCTGGCGGGACAGGACGGGCCGCCCGTTGACCTCCACGATGACGTCACCGGGCTTGAGCCCCGCCCGGTCGGCCTGGCTGTCGCGGAGCACCACGGCGACGGCCGGAGTGCCCGACGGCCGGGGCCGCTCCCGGTCCTCCTCAGGATCGCGGACGACGAACCCGAACTCCGCCGCCACCCGCTCGGCGACGATCTCCCGCGGCATGGCCTCCACGCTCACACGGAGCGTCTGGCGCCCCTCCTCGCGCCGGAGGATTGTCACGGCCACCTCCTGCCCCGCCGAGGTGGCGGCGACCAAGCGCTGGAGCGTGCGGGTGTCCACGACCGGCCGGTCCCTGAAGGCGACGACCAGATCGCCGTTCTTGAACCCCGCCCGCGCCGCCGGAGTGTCCTTCAGGACCTCCACGATCAGCGCCCCGTAGCCCTCCCGGATGCCGTGGCGCGTCGAGATCTCTTCCATCTCCTGCTCGGAGAGATCGCGGATCCGGACCCCCAGCCACCCCCACGTGGCCGACTGAGCGACGGCCGGGAGTGCCAGCGCCGCGACAACGAGAAGCGGAAGCCAGCGCCGCGATCGAGCTCTTGCCCCGGGTCGAGAACCGAGCCGGGTACCCACCGAAGGTGGGTGGAGGCCCGAGGGAGGAGCCGACCGGAGCGTACGCGGTTGTACGTGAGGATCGGCGACGACTGAGAACGCCGGGATGCGACGGTTATCGGCCCGGGGAATCATGGGTTGAGCAGGACTTGCTCGACGACGCCCCCGGGCCCCAGGATGACCCGGAGCAGGAAGGCGGGCCGCCGCCGGAACGAGTGGGCGAAGCGGAGGTCCTGGTACTCGACAACCTGCCGCGCGCCCTCCTCGCGCACGATCACCACCGGGAAGCGCGCGAACCAGAGAAACGTCTTGACGGCCTCGACCTCCTCCGCCCGCGCCACCGGCCCGTTGCGGGGGCCCTTGGGGATCGGCGTCAGCCGCCCCTGCGCGCGCCCGAGAGCGACGATGCCCTGCCAGTACGTGTCTCCATCCTCCACGAAGCCGCGCCACCGAAACGGGGTAAACGGCTCCGGCAGCGCCTCGACCCGGCGCGGGACGATTCCCTGCGACCGCGCGATGCGATCCAGCGTGCTCACGGCCGCGAGGTGGTTGACGGCCATCAGGCCCAGGTAGCCCGCCATGATTCCCACGGCGACGCGCCCGATGAGCGCCGACCGGGAGCGCCAGGCATAGCCGGCGACCAGCGCCCCCAGGAGCGGCAGCGTGAGGAAGGGATCAATGATGAAGACGAGGTCCAGGGCGGGACGCGAGCGCGAAAACGGCAAGAACAGCTGGATCCCGTAGCTCGTGATGAGGTCCAGGAAGAGATGGCCGACCACGATCCCAAGAAGCGCGAGGCCCGACAAGAGCCGCCATCGTTTCTCAGGGCCCAGCAGGCGGACGATCAGCCCGAGGGCGAGCGCGAGCCCCAGGCCCCCGACGAACGAGTGGGTGATCCCGCGGTGGGTCTCGAGCGCCACGACGCTCCCCGCCGGCGACCAGAGGACGTCGATGTCGGGAATCAGCGCGCCCGCCGTCGTCGCCAGGGTGGCCTGGTAGCCGTAGCGCTGGCGAAGGCCCGCCTGGGCGAGCACAGCCCCCGTCAATCCGTGCGTGATCGGGTCCATATTATCTACCTGGGCACGGGCACCCGGGCTGTCGCCACGCCCGTGCCCCGCCGGAATGTCGCGTTCGGCAACTCGGAGTGCGTCACGCGAGTCGCGTTCATCAGGTCGCGGCCTGCCGCAGCAGGTCGTCGAGGGTGGCGGCGAGCCGGTCGAGGCGGCGCCCGATGTCGAGCGTTTCCAGCAGCTCTTGCCGCAGGAGCGGATCCGGGATGACCACCGAGGCGATCCGGTCCGCCACCACTCCGGGGACCGTCGCCGCGCGGAGCGCCCGCTCCACCTCGCGCGAGGATTGACCCTGGGCCTTGAGGAGCCTGAGGCAGGCCGCTTTGACGCGATCGGTCTGGGAGGCGAGCCGGCCGCCATCTCCCTGAGGGACGGCCTCTTCCAGGACGCGCGCCCGCACCACCCGGTAAAGCGTGTCCGTCGGCAGTTCGGTCTCGATCCTCACACGGCAATCGCCACGGACAAGGATGTTGAACCGGCCCGTGGCCAGCCGCTCCCACCGCACGATCTCCCCCGCTCCGGCCACGGCGTACACCTCAGGCTTCCCGTCATAGGTCGCCTCGTAGCCGGGCTTGAGCCCCACCACGGCCAGGCGCCGATCGCGGGCCAGGCAGTCGGTGACCATGGCGCGGTAGCGCGCCTCGAAGATGTGGAGCGGCAGGAGCGTGTGAGGAAAGAAGGTCAGGCCGGGGAGCGGGAAAATCGGCAGGACCACCACGCTAGCTGATCTTCGGGAGCGTGAACGCAGAGAGGGTGGTGACCCGGTCGGCGACGGCCGCCGCCAGTTTCCTGAAGGCCGCGGCCTGGGCCGAATCGGGCTTCCGGACCAGAATGGGCTCTCCTTCGTCGCCGCCCTTCCGCGTCTCGGGATCGATCGGGATCTGGGCCAGGACCGGCACGCCCGCTTCCCGGGCGATCTTCTGCCCGCCGCCCTCGCCGAAGATCGGCGTCCGCCCGCCGCAGTGAGGGCAGACGAAGTCGCTCATGTTCTCCACGATCCCGAGGATCGGGACGTTGAGCTTCTTGAACATCGCCACTGCCTTCCGCACGTCCAGCAGCGCCACGTCCTGGGGCGTGGTGACCATCACCACGCCCCCGAGCGGGATCACTTGGGAGAGGGACAGCTGGGCGTCTCCGGTGCCGGGTGGCATGTCGAAGACCAGATAATCCAGCTCGCCCCAGAGCACGTCCCGGAGAAACTGCTGGACTGCCGAGTGGATCATGGGGCCGCGCCAGACGATGGCCTCCCCCGGCGCCACGAAGAAGCCGATGGAGATCAGCTTGATCCCGTAACTCTCCACGGGGATGATGCGATTCTCGAACATCCCGGGCTTGCCGCGCGCCCCCATCATCATCGGAATGTCCGGGCCGTACACGTCCACGTCCACGAGCCCCACCCTGGCGCCGGTCTCGTGGAGCGCCAGGGCAAGATTGACGGCGACGGTGGACTTGCCCACGCCGCCCTTGCCGGAGGAGACCGCGATCGTGTGCTTGACCTCGGGGATGAGGTCTTCCTTGGGAGGCTCGGCGGGGGCGGGGCGCCCGGCCGCCTGGGCCTGGCCTCCCATCGCCACCTGCACGTTGGAGACGCCCGGCACTCCGGCCACCACCTTCTTCGCCTGGCTGTGGATCTGGGCCTTGGCAAGCGCCGGCTGGGTCGTGAACTGGAGGGTGAACGACACGTTCCCGTCCTGGATGGTCATGCCCTGGACCAGGCCGAGGCTGACGATGTCCTTGCCCGCGTCGGGGTCCTGGACAGTCCGGAGCGCCTGGAGGACGGCTTCCTCTGTGATCATTGGACTCACTATAGGGGGCGGTCGTCCCCGAGTCAATCCGTGTTATCCTGATCCTGCCATGGGCATCGGCCCCGATGAATTCCGCCATGTTCTCGGCCATTTCGCCAGCGGCGTCACGGTGGTCACGACGTGGGGCCCCGACGGGCGCCCCACGGGCCTCACGGCCAGCGCCTTCACGTCAGTTTCCCTCGAGCCGCCGCTGATTCTGGTCTGCGTGGACCACAACGCCCAGAGCTATCCCGCCCTCCGCGCCAGCGGCCGCTTTGCGGTCAACGTCCTGGCCATCGAGCACGAGACCGTGTCCCGACGCTTCGCCACGGCGGACGCCGACAAGTTCAACGGGGTGAGCTACCGGTCCGGCCCCCTCGGCCTGCCGCTGCTTCCCGAGGCGCTGGCCCACCTCGAGTGCCGAACCGTTCACGCCTACCCGGGCGGCGACCACACGATCTTCGTCGGCGAGGTGGAGGCGGCCCAGGCGCGCGATGGAGACCCGCTTCTCTATTTTCGTGGGGACTATACGCGACTCGACCAGAGGAGATCCTGACCCATGAAGATCCCGCTTTCCCGCCCCCCCGTGGACGACGAGATCAAGGGGGCGGCCCTCGCCGCCATCGACTCCCGGCAGTACATCCTCGGCCCCGAGTGCAAGGCGTTCGAGGCCGAGTTCGCCCGTTACGTCGGAACGCGTCATGCCGTCCTGACGAGCTCCGGAACGGCCGCCCTCTGGATCACCCTGGAGGCCCTCGGGGCCAAGGCGGGCGACGAAGTCCTCGTCCCCGCCCACACGGCCTTCCCGACCGTCGAGGCAGTCTGCTTCAGCGAGGCCACGCCGGTCTTCGTGGACGTGGACGGCACCTACACGCTGGATCTGGCCGATGCCGCCGAGAAGATCACGTCGCGGACGGTCGGCATCATCCCGGTTCACATCTACGGCCATCCCGCCAACCTCGCGCGCGTCCAGGAGCTCGTGTCGCGCCACGGGCTCTGGCTCCTCGAGGACTGCTGCCAGTCCCACGGGGCGACCTGGCAGGGCAAGAAGGTCGGCAGTTTCGGCCGCGGCGGCGCCTTCTCGTTCTACCCCTCGAAGAACCTCACCGTCATGGGCGACGGCGGCATCCTCGTGACCGACGACGACGAGATCGCGGCGCGGTGCCGGCGCCTGCGCGACCACGGCAGGCTCAACAAGGACGTCCACAGCGAGGTGGGCTTCAACCTGCGGTTCAACGATATCCAGGCCGCGATCGGGCGCGTCATCCTGCGCAGGCTGGACGCCATGAATGAGCGGCGGCGCCAGCTGGCGCAGCGCTATGCCGAGCGCCTGGAGGGCCTCCCGCTGGTTCTTCCCACCGAGCAGCCGGGGGCCCGCCACGTCTTCCACCTCTACGTCATCCGCACCGATCGGCGCGACGCGCTGGCCGGCTTCCTCCGGGAGCGGGGAATCCAGACCGGCATCCACTACCCCGTCCCCTGTCACCGCCAGCCCGCTGTGGAGCACCTGAATCCGCCGGCGCTTCCACGGACCGAGAGGATCGTCCGGGAGATCCTCAGCCTGCCGCTCTCGGCCGGTCACACGGAGGAGGAGATCGACCAGGTCGCCGCCGCCGTCCGCGAGTTCTTCCAGGCGTGAGCAGCAAGAGCCGTCGGCGTCTCCCCTTGCTCGCTGGCCTGGGCCGGCAAACCAAGTCGACGGCGATCTGCCCGAGTGAGCCATGCCGAGAGGCGGTCGGGTCCCCGTCGTGAGCGAGCGGGGAAGGGGAAGCCGGACCGCACGCCCCGGCCGATGGGACGCGGACGGCGCGGGGATTCAACGTATGGCGAGAGAGTCGAGTGCAGCGGGAGCGAGTCCGGAGGGGCGTCCCCGCCCCGTGAGCCACTGACGGGTGACCGCCGAAGGCCCGGCGAGCGAGGGCAGACGGCGTCGACATGGGAAAATTGATTACTGAGCCGCTGAGGATCCTGCAGCTCTACCCGAAGGAGGACTACTTCACCGGGGCGGCGATCCAGCTCCGCGACCTGGCCGTGGGGCTCCTCGCCCGCGGCCACCATGTCGTGGTGGCGACGCGTCCGAGCCCCCTGTGGCGGCGGAAGGCCGAAGAGGCGGGCATCCCGCACGCGTCCCTCCCCATGAGGCACGAGCTGGACCTGCGATCGGTGGTCGGGATCGTTCGCCTCCTGCGCGAGCACCGGATCCAGATCGTCCACTGCCACAAGGGCCGCGCCCGGACTCTGGCGCTCTTCGCCGGCCTCTTCGAGAAGATCCCCGTGCTGATCCTGAACCGCGGCGTCAGCTTCCCGCTGGACCCGTGGAACCGCCTGGGCTATACGACGGACCGGGTGACCGCCGTCGTGGCTGTTTCCCAGTCCATCAAGCGGGGGCTCGTGACGGCGGGCGTCGCGGGGGAGAAGATCGAGGTCATCTACTCCGGCACCGACACCGACAGCTTCCACCCCGGCGTGGACGGCAGCCGCGTTCGCTCCGAGCTGGGGCTCCAGCCCGACCACTTCCTCGTGACCCAGATCGGCGTCCGGAGCTGGCGCGGGAACGACGACGTCCTGGATGCCATGGCGCGGGTGGCCCCGGCGGCGCCGCAGGCTCGCCTGCTCGTCGTGGGGGCGCCGCCACCCCGGATCGTCAGCCTCGGCGAGAAGGCCCGCCAGCGTGGGATCGGGGACGTGACGCGGGTGCTCGGCCACCGGGAGGACGTTCCCGAGATCCTGGCGGCCAGCAACGTGACCGTGGACGCCTCCTACGCCGGCCTCGGGCTCACGGGCTCGCTGAGGGAATCGCTGGCGGTGGAGACGCCCGTGGTCGGGACCAACCTCGAAGGGATCCCCGAGCTGGTCCTGGACGGCGAGACCGGCCTTCTCGTGCCGCCGCGGAACCCCGAGGCGCTGGCCCAGGCCATCCTGAGAGTCGTCGAGAACCCCACGCGCGCCAAGGCCATGGCCCGGGCGGGCCGCAAGCGGGTGGAGGCGCTCTTCTCCACCCGGATCAAGCTGGAGAGGACCGAGGCGCTCTACACGCGCCTGCTGGCGCAACGCGCGTGAACGTCTGGCCCCTGTACCTCCGCCTCCTGGCCTACCTCCGCCCCTACTGGCGCTGGCTCCTCGTCGGGACCGGGCTGGCGCTGGTGGTGGCGGCGATGGACGGCGCCATCGCCTGGCTCGTCAAGCCCGCCATGGACGACATCTTCCTCAAGCGCGACCTTCTCATGCTCAGACTCATCCCCTTGGCCCTGCTGGGAGCCTACCTGCTCAAGGCGGTCAGTCGATACGGCCAGTCGTACCTGATGGCCGCGGTGGGCGAGCGCGTGATCGCGACGATCCGGCGGAACCTCTACGCCCACATCCAGGGCATGCCGCTCTCCTTCTTCACGGACCTCCACTCGGCGGAGCTCATGTCGCGCCTCACGAACGACGTGAACCGGCTGGCGCGGCTCTCCTCCACGGTGATGGTCATGGCGATCCGCCAGGTCTTCACGATCGTCGCGCTCCTGGGCGTGATGATCGCCCGCGAATGGGTCCTCGCCCTGATCGCCGTCGTCGTGTTCCCCTTCGTGGGGGTCACGGTCCGCGCCATCGGGAGGAAGCTCTACAAGATCAACAAGCGGACCCAGGAGAAGATCGCCGAGCTGAACGTGGTCCTCCAGGAGGTCTTCGCGGGGACCAAGATCGTGAAGGCGTTCGGCCGCGAGGCCCACGAGCAGGAGCGCTTCGACCGGGTCAACGAGCGCCTGCTGGACCTGTCGCTGAAGGACCACCGGACCGACGAGATCACCGAGCCCCTCATGGAGGTCTTCGGCGCCCTCGGGATCATGGGGGCCCTCTGGTACGGCGGCTACCAGGTCATCCAGGGACACATGACGCCCGGGACCTTCTTCTCCTTCACCGCCGCCGTCATCATGCTCTACGGCCCCGTCCGGAAGCTCTCACGCATCGCCAACACCATCCAGCAGTCCACCGCCTCGGTGGAGCGCGTGTTCGACGTCCTCGACACGCCCCCCGCCATCGCGGACCGTCCGGGAGCCGCCCGCCTGCCGGCCTTCCGCGACCGGCTCGACTTCGACCGCGTCTCCTTCCGGTACCCTGATGCGGAGGAGGACGTGCTCAAAGATATTTCCCTCACGGTGCGGCGAGGCGAGGTGGTGGCGTTCGTGGGCCTGAGCGGCGCCGGCAAGTCCACCCTGATGGACCTCGTCCCCCGCTTCCACGACGTGACGCGCGGGAAGATCCAGATGGACGGCCACGACCTCCGCGACCTGACGGTCGCCTCGCTCCGCGCCCAGATCGGCGTCGTCACCCAGGAGACCTTCCTCTTCAGCGACTCGATCTTCTACAACATCGCCTACGGCAAGCCGGGGGCGACGGCCGAAGAGGTGGAGCAGGCGGCGAAGCTGGCCCATGCCCACGACTTCATCCTGGCCGCCCCCGAGGGGTACCAGTCGCGAGTGGGCGAGCGGGGGGTGAAGCTCTCAGGCGGCCAGCGCCAGCGCCTCGCCATCGCGCGGGCATTTCTGAAGGACCCGCCCATCCTGATCCTGGACGAGGCGACCTCGGACCTGGACGCCGAGAGCGAGTTCATCGTCCAGCAGGCCTTGACCGACCTCATGAAGGGCCGGACCGTGCTGGTCATCGCGCACAGGCTATCGACCGTGAGAAACGCCGACAGGATCTACGTCATCCACGAGGGCCAGATCGCCGAGGTGGGCCGCCACGAGGATCTCCTGGCCAAGGACGGCATCTACCAGCGCCTCTACGGAATCCAGGTCGGCTAGAGCAATTTCACGGACCTTTACTGGCCATCGGCGGCCTCGATGGGTCGACTCTTGACAGGCTAGTGCAAATGACCTAGGAATATTCCAACTAACCGCCCTCCGCCTCCTAGCAGGGTATGGTGCAACTTGTACTGGCTGGTAGGTTTTTTACCACCACGTCTCAGTCCGCCAAGCGCAATCATGCCCAACCGGCTATTTTCTCAGCATTCCTATTTGGCATCGGCGTTGCCTTCTCTGCTCCTCCTGCTCTTGCTTGCCCGTCGAAACACTGACCTGCGGGTTGCGGATGTGAGCGGTGACTCGCGTCCTCGAGCCGAGCGTCCGGTTGTGGACCTGTATCAAGGCCGAGTGGGCCAACGTGGCAGTCTCCGCCATCACGCCCACACAGTCGAGCGGGGGACCCGGCCAGATCTACATGCTGAACCGCGGGGGGGCGAGCCTCGGGACGGCGCGGCTACGCGCCGTATTACAACCTGCTCTGGCGGTCCTCCACGCTCTATCTGCCGGCCTTCGTGGGCTTCGTCTGCCTGGCCCGCGCCCTGTTCCAGGACGCGCGGGGGGTCGTGCGGCCGGCCTGGTCAGCGGTCGGGTGAAATGCTTCCGATCAATGCCTCTCAAACGCAACCCTCATGGGTTGCTCCTAGCCCAACTTCTGCGGAAGTTGGGCTAGTGCAAACGGACTAGCCCAAATCAGGCGGTCCTAGGGGGAGGAAAGACATGGCAACGGCGACCCTTCAGCCGTACCGGGCATATTCCCCGAAGCCGTTCACGAAAGACGAGCGAGGGCAGGTCACGATCCTCTTCGGCGGCCTCCACTGGAGAGCCGAGCGGGTGCTCCAGGCCGTGCTCGAGAACCTGGGCTACCGGGCGCAGGTCCTGCCTGTCGCCACCAAGGAGGATCTCCTGAGGGGCCGGGAAGTGGCGGACATCGGGCAGTGCTGTCCCACCAGCTTCACGACGGGAAATCTGGTCAACTTCCTCCGGTCGGAGGCCGAGCGTATCGGAAAGGAGGAAGTCGTCCGGAAATACGTGTACTTCACGGCCGGCTCGTGCGGCGCGTGCCGCTTCGGCCAGTACCACCAGAGCTACGAGCTGGCGCTGCGAAATACGGGGATGGAAGCCTTCCGCATGTTCCTGATGGCCCAGAACCAGCTGGACCAGGGGGCGGCCATCGGGGACGGGCTGGAGATCAACCTGCCCTTCACGCTGGGGGCGGCCTGGGCGGTGCTCTGCACGGATGTCCTGCAGAACCTGGAGTACCAGGTCCGGCCCTACGAGGTGATCCCCGGCCAGACGGATCAGGTCGTCAAGGAGAGCGTCGAGTATCTGTGCGAGGTGTTCCGGAACCGCCCCCTTCGGGGGAAGAAGTGGGGATCGCTCCTCTGGCACCTGACGACCGGCTACTTCACGAAGGCGCTTCGCGAGGTGCACCGGAAATTCGCCGCCGTCGAGGTCGACCGCCTTCGCGCGAAGCCCATCGTCAAGATCACCGGCGAGTTCTACCTCCAGACCGTGGAGGGTGACCCGAACCACAACATCCACCGCTGGCTGGAGTCGGAAGGGGCCGAGATCTATCCGGCCGCGATCGCGGTGTGGCTCGACTATCTGATGCGGTTGGCCATCCAGGACATCGAGGAGTACGTCGGGATCGACCGCCGCGCCCGCCTCAAGGTAGCCGCGCTCAAGACGCTGCAGCGGGTCTACCGGTGGCAGTACGACCGGCTGCGGCATGCCCTGGGCGGCCAGCCTCCCGCGCTGCCGGACCAGTATGAGCTCAGGCGGCTCGCGGCCCCGTACTTCCACCACCGCCTGTCGGGCGGGGAAGGCGACATGCTCGTGGGGAAGGCCCTGTGGGCGTACCACCACAAGAAGGCCCACATGACCTGCGAGCTCTCCCCCTACTCGTGCATGCCCAACACCATGAGCATCGGCGCGATGGCCGGCGTCGTGGGGAAATATCCGGACCTCCTGTATGCCCCCCTGGAGATCAAGGGGGACGCCGAAGTCCACGCCCTCTCCCGGTGCCAGATGATTCTGACCGAGGCCAAGAAGCGGGCACAGAAGGAGTACGAGGAGGTCCTCGAGCGCACCGGGCTGACCGCGGAACGGGTCCGAGGCTACCTCGACGCCCACCCCGAGATGAAGAAGGCGACCTATCGGGTCCGGCGTGATGGCGTGGTCGGCACCGCCGCGAACCTGGTGCTGGACGTGGCGCGGCGGGGGGGCGGGCGATGAAGCTCGTCGGGGTCGACGTCGGATCCACCACGGTCAAGGCCGTCGCGGTGGAGGACGGCCGCGTCCTGTGGCAGGACTACCACCGGCACAACACCAAGCAGGCGGAAATGGTCCTGCAGTTCCTGGAGCGGATTGAATCGGAGTGCGGGCTCGCGCCCGGGGGCGACCGGATCTTCTTCACCGGTTCCGGAGCCGGCCTGATCGGCCCCCTGGTGGGAGGCAAGTTCGTCCAGGAGGTCGTCGCCGTCGCCGCGGCGGTGGAGCGCCTCCACCCGGGGGTCCGGTTCGTCTCCGAGATCGGCGGCGAGGACATGAAGACCATCTTCTTCACGTCCACCGGCAACGGCAAGGGCAAGCAGGTCTACATGCAATCCGCCTGCAGCGGCGGGACCGGCACGTTCGTCGAGAAGACGGCCCGCAAGCTCCAGATCCCCACCGAGGCCCTCTGCCAGATGGGATACGCCGGATACAGCCTGCACAAGATCAGCTCCAAGTGCGGCATCTTCGCCGAGGCCGATTCGAACACCCTCGTCAAGACGGGCGTGCCGGTGGAGGAGATCATCGCCAGCCTGTTCGAGGCGGTGGTCTACCAGAACCTCGCGACCCTGACCAAGGGGAATACCCCCATGCCCGAGGTGCTGCTCCTGGGCGGGCCCAATCTCTTCTTCAAGGGGCTCCAGGAGGCCTGGCGGCATCACCTGAAGAATCTGTGGGCCCAGCGGCGGGTCCCCCTGCCGGACGGCGGCGAGCCCGAATCCCTCATCCACGTGCCGGCCGACGCCCTCTACTACGCGTGCCTGGGGTGCGTCGAGGTCGGACGAGAGGAAGCCCAGGCGGTCGGCGTCTATCGCGGGACCCAGAAGCTCCGATGGTGGGTCGAGGAAGGGCAGCACGAGCAGAAAGCCAAGGAGGGGGCGCGGGGACTCGTTGGAGGCGAGGGTGATCTCTCGAGCTTCACCGAGCAGTACGGCCACAGCCAGCGGAACGGCACCGCAGAACGATCCGACATCGACCGAGGGGCTCCCGTCCTGGTGGGCTGCGACTTCGGGAGCACCACCGCCAAGGCCGTCGTGCTGTCCGAGGACAAGGAGCTCCTCTTCAGCTGCTACGCGCTCTCGAAGGGTAACCCCATCGAGGACGCCAAGGCCCTCTTCCGCCAGATCCGGGAGGCGCATTTCCGGCGCGTCGGCGCGCTGGCGCTCACGGGGTACGGGAAGGACCTCCTCAAAGACATCCTGGGGTCCGACGTGGCGATCGTCGAGACGGTGGCCCACGCGGCGGCGGCCCTGCACGTGTTCCCCGATGCCGACGTCATCTGCGATGTGGGGGGAACCGACGTCAAGATCATGATCCTCCGGCAGGGGACCGTCTCCGACTTCCGACTGAACTCGCAATGCTCGTCGGGCAACGGGGCGTTCCTGCAGGGGGTCGCCGAGCGCTACGACATCCCCCTGGAGCGCTACGCCGACAAGGCCTTTCTGGCTAAGGCCATGCCGACGCTGGCGATGGGGTGCGGCGTCTTCCTCCAGTCGGACATCGTGAACCAGCAGCGGAAAGGGTGGTCGGCGGAAGAGATCATGGCGTCGCTCGCCGCCGTGCTCCCACTCAACGTCTGGGTCTACGCCGGCCAGCTCCAGAACCTCGGCGCCGTGGGGCGGAAGTTCGTCCTGCAGGGAGGAACCCACCGGAACCTGGCGGTGGTCAAGGCCCAGGTGGACTTCATCACGGGCAAGGTGCCCGACGCCGAGATCGTCGTCCACCCCTATTCGGGCGAGGCGGGCGCAATTGGCGCGGCGCTGTGCGCCTTCGACCGGTGGCGCGGGGGGCACCCCACGCGGTTCCGGGGCTTCGACACCATCGAGGCGTTGACTTACACCAGCACCACGAGCGAGCACACCGTCTGCCACTGGTGCACGTGCAACTGCAAGCGCACGTTCATCGACGTCCAGCTGCCGGACGCGAAGGGCCGGACCTGGAGCAAGGTGCCGATCGCCGAGGGATGGGAACGAGTCATCAGCGGCAACTCGTGTCCGAAGGGGCTGGTCGAGGATGTCAACGAGATGCGCGTCGTGAAAGCCAAATTCGAGGAGGTCAAGCGTGGCTACCCTAACGTTGCCGAGATGGTTCGCAAGGACGCCTTCCGGCGACCCAAAGTCGCGGTCTCACCTTAGGGTCGGCATCCCGAGGCTCCTGAACGTCTGGTCGACCCACCAGTTCTGGTGGGGCTTCCTCACGGCCCTCGGCATCGAGGGGGAGGCAATCGTCTTCTCGTCCGACACCTCGGAGGACCAGAACCGGCAATTCGGAAAGGGCCGGGGCACCGTGGACTGTTGCTACCCGGTCAAGTGCGGCGCCGGGCATTACGGCGAGCTGGTCTTCGGCCAGAAGCGGAAGATCGACATCTTCTTCTCACCGATGATCTACACGCTGCCTTCTTTTCTCCGGGGCCACGTCGCCGAGACGCTCTCCTGCCCCCGGGTGATGGCGGGCCCCGAGAACATCAAGGCCGGCTTCATCAAGGAGAAGGATGTCTTTGCCGAGAACGGCATCCGCTATGTGTCCCCGCTTGTGTCCCTCGGCGAACCCTTGATTGTCCCGAAACAGCTCTACGAAACCCTCAAGGACGTCCTGCCCGGGCTGACTCTCGAGGAGACCAGGAGGGCCGTCCACGAGGGCTACCAGACGCTCCAGGATTTCAACGAACGGCTGCGGGCCAAGGGGCGGGAAGTCCTCGAGGCGTGCGCCAGGGAAGACAAGCCGTGCCTGCTGGTGCTCGCCAGACCCTATCACATGGATCCCGGGATCGGGCATGAGATCGAGGTGGACCTGCAGGTGTACGGCTATCCGATCCTCTGGGTGCAGTATTTCCCGGTGGACCCCGACCTCCTGGGGTGGATGTTCGGGGAGGACATCCGGGCCGGCATCGTCAAATCCCCCTTCGACATCTCCGACGTGTGGCCGTCCTCCTACAGCTCCAACACGAACGAGATTCTCTGGGGAGCCAAGGTCGCGGCGCGTGTCCCCTGGATCGCGTGCGTCATCCGGCTCTCCAGCTACGAATGCGGCATGGACCAGCCCACCTACACGCCCATCCAGCAGATCGTCGAGCGCTCCGGCACGCTCTTCTTTTCCTTCCAGGACCTCGACTCCACCAAGCCGGCCGGTTCCGTGAAGATCCGGGTCGAGACGATCGCCCACTACCTCGAGAAATACTCCACAGAGATCATCGAGAAGAAGAAGGCCTCGATGCCTCCCGGCTGCCCCCTTCTGCGTGACCCCTAGCGCGCATTAGTCACGAACGTGATGGCGCGAGCGGGCGGGTGGCGCAGGGTGCAGTCCCCACGGGGCCGCGCGCAGTGGGCCCCCCTCGTCCCGCCCGCCGCGCGCAGCGCGGCGTTCGGGCAAGTGGGTGACGAAGCCGGACCCACGGGGGGCTGCGCCCTGCGACAGGCCCCGCCCGCTACACTCGCCCATGCGCCTAGGGCTCGCGGAAGCGGTTCACGATGGGCAGGCGCCAGTCCTTGCCGAAGGCGCGCGGGGTAATCTTGATACCGATGGGACCCTGGCGGCGCTTGTACTCGTTCGTGTCCACCATGCCGATCACCTTGCGCACGGTGGCAGTGTCGAACCCCAGGGCGCTGATCTCCTTCAGCCCCTTGTCCCCCTCCACGTAGGCCTCCAGGATCGCGTCGAGCACGGGGTACGGCGGGAGCGTGTCCTGATCGGTCTGGTCGGGGCGCAGCTCGGCCGACGGCGGCCGCTCGAAGACGCTCTCGGGGATCACAACCCGCCCCGCGCGCTGGTTCACGTGGCGGGCCAGCCTGTACACCATGGTCTTCGGCACGTCCTTGAGGACGGCGAAGCCGCCGGCCATGTCGCCGTAGAGCGTGCAGTAGCCCACGCCGATCTCGCTCTTGTTCCCCGTTGTGAGGACCAGCCACCCGAACTTGTTGGAGAGCGCCATGAGGAGCGTGCCGCGGATCCGCGCCTGGATGTTCTCCTCGGTGACATCCTCCTTGAGCCCCTTGAAGGGCCGGGTCAGGGCGCGCTTGAAGGCCTTGAACACGGCGGTGATGGGGAGGGTGAGGAACTCGATTCCGAGATTCTTGGCCAGGCGCTTGGCATCGCTCCGGGTTCCCTTGGACGAATAGGGCGAGGGCATGGTCACGCCCGCGACGTTCTCGGCCCCCAGGGCCTCGCAGGCGAGAGCGGCCACGAGGGAGGAGTCGATGCCGCCCGAGAGCCCGATCACGACCCGCCGGAAGCCGTTCTTCCTCACGTAGTCCCGGGCGCCGACGACGAGGGCCTTGAAGATCTCCTCCACGGGCTCGAGGCGCTCGACCTCCCGCGCCGGCAGCGGCGGCTTTGGAGCCGGGGGCAGCGGTTGGAGCTCGATGCGGGGCACGCGATCCGCCAGGCGCAGCTTTTCCTTTCGGCGGCGGGAGTCGTGGAGCCGCGCCCGGAACACGGCGTCGAGATCGAGGTCGGCGACGACCAGCTCCTCCTCGAATGCCTTGCCCCGCGCCACGCACTCGCCCTTCTCGTTGAAGACGAAGGACTGGCCATCGAAGACCAGCTCGTCCTGGCCCCCCACCATGTTGACGAAGGCCAGACACACGAGGTCGTCGGCCGCCCGGGTGGCGAGCATCTTCTCCCTGAAGTTGCCCTTGCCGGCATGGTAGGGCGAGCCGTTGATCGTGATCACAAGCTCGGCGCCCGCCAGCGCCTGGGCCGTGGTGGGGCCGGTGGGGTACCAGATGTCCTCGCAGATGTTGGCGGCGATCAGAGTCTCGCCGAGGGCGAAGACGGGCGCGTCGGTGCCGGCCTGGAAATAGCGGTTCTCGTCGAAGACCCCGTAGTTCGGCAGGTACTGCTTGTGGTAGACGCCGGCCCGGCGGCCGTCGTGGAGGACCGCCGCCGCGTTGAAGATGTCGTCGCGCTTGTCCACGAAGCCGACGACGGCTGTCAGGTGACGCGACGCCTTCGCGACCTCGTCGAGCGCCCTGAGGTTGGCCTCGATGAAGGCGGGCTTGAAGAGGAGGTCCTCGGGGGGGTAGCCGGTGAGCGCAAGCTCCGGGAAGCCCACCACGTCGCAGCCCAGCTGCCGCGCCTTCTCCATCCAGTCGAGGATGAGACGCACGTTCCCCTCGAGATCCCCCACGGTGGGGTTCACCTGGGCCAGGCCGATCCTGAGCCGCTTCATTCCCCTCGTTTCCCTGGTATATTCTAATCCCCTGGACGGGCCAAACGCTGCGAATTGCTATGTGGAAGGCTCCCTGGCTCCCATCCCACGTCCCGCACGGGGAGACCCCTGAGCGCTGCCCCCGCTGCGGGCGGCGCGCCCTGATCCGCTGGACGCTCCGCCGCGACCTCCAGCGCCGGGTCTTCCGCCTGTGGGTCTGCGCGGACTGCCAGGCCACCCAGGAGCGAGAGGAGCCGGAGTAGCCGCACCGAGGGCGGGGGCTTGACAGATCAATTTTCGTTGATATATGATTCGGCCATGGCGTTGCTGAAGATCGCCCAACCCCACGCCCGGGCCGCGGCCGCCCGGGGCTTCCACGCCCTCGCGGACGACACCCGCCTGCGGATCCTGGACCTCCTGCGCGACGGCGAGCGCTGCGTGTGCGAGCTCCAGGACTGGCTCGGAATGTCGCAGTCCGCGCTCTCGTTCCACCTGAAGACCATGAAGGACGCCGGGCTCCTCCTCGACCGCCGCCAGGGACGCTGGGTGTACTACCGGCTGAACCCGGCGGGCCTCACGGCGCTCGAAGACACGCTCTCGGGACTGATCAATACTCTTTGATGGGAGGCGCGAGTATGGACACGAAAGAGCTGAAGGCCACGATCCAGGAGAAGTACGGCAAGGCGGCGCTGAAGGCGAAAGAAGGCGCCAGTTGCTGCAGCGGCTCGTCCGGGGCCGACGTCGTCACGAAGGACCTCTACGTCAAGGACGAGCTCACCGGCCTGCCGGCGGAAGCCGTCGCGGCGTCCCTCGGCTGCGGGAATCCCACGGCCCTGGCCCAGCTCAAGCCGGGCGAGGTGGTGCTCGACCTGGGCTCGGGCGGCGGCATCGACGTGCTCCTCTCCGCCAGGCGCGTGGGCCCCACCGGCAAGGCCTATGGCCTCGACATGACGGACGAGATGCTGGCCCTGGCGCGGGAGAACCAGCGAAGGGCGGGCGTCCCGAACGCGGAGTTCCTGAAGGGCGAGATCGAGAGCATCCCCCTGCCCGACCGCTCGGTGGACGTCATCATCTCGAACTGCGTCATCAACCTCTCGGGCAACAAGGACCGGGTGCTGGCCGAGGCGTTCCGCGTCCTCAGGCCCGGGGGCCGCTTCGCCGTCTCCGACATCGTGGTGCGCGGTGAGCTTCCGGCCCCGATCCGCCGGAGCCTGGAGGCCTGGGCCGGCTGCGTGGCCGGGGCCCTCACGGAGGAAGAGTACCGGGAGAAGCTCGGCCGCGCCGGGTTTTCTCGGGTCGACGTCGAGCCGACCCGGATCTACCGCCTCGAGGACGCCAAGGAGCTCCTCACGCAGTACAAGGACCTGCTCGAGACGGGGACGCTCGAGGGCGCGCGCCTGGAGGACCTCATCGCTGGGACGGAGGGCAAGCTGATGAGCGCCTTCGTCCGCGCCGTCAAGCCCGCCTAACGGTGCCGGCCTGGCGCTAGGAGCGGTTGAGGAAGTCGATCAACTGCCGCAGCCGCCCGTAGTTCGTCCGGTTGAACGGCAGGACGAGGCGGGGCAGATCGGGGTACTCGTCCCCTTCTGGGGGGAGCGGCCCCGAAACCTGCTCGGCGGGACCCTTGAGAATGTCGTCGAACTCCCGCTGGAGGTCGGCGAGGGCCCCCTCGGAGAGCCGCTGGCGGAGCCGTAGCACCAGCTGGTCGCCCACGTCCCGCTGGGAGTGGTACACACGGTAGAAGGAGAGAATCTCGCGGGTGGCGTCGTCCGCGCTCTCCACCACTCGGTAGAGGTGGACGTCCTCGCCTGAGACCAGCTCCTGCCCCACCATCTGCCCCCGCACGAAGGTTTCCCACGTCTTCCAGTAGGAGCCCCCGGGGACGTCGAGCAGGATCACCGGGATCAGGCGGGTCTTCCCCGTCTGGATCAGCGTGAGCACCTCGAACGCCTCGTCGCAGGTGCCGAAGCCGCCCGGGAGGTAGCAGACGGCGGCCGACTCCTTGAGCAGGAAGAGCTTGCGGGTGAAGAAGTACTTGAAGGTGATCAGCTTGGGATCATCGGCGATCCACGGGTTGGCCTCCTGCTCGAAGGGCAGGCGGATGTTGAGCCCGAAGCTCTTCTCGCGGCCGGCTCCGGCCTGAGCCCCGCCCATCACGCCGCTCCCCGCCCCCGTGACGACCATCCACCCTGCTTCCACCATCCGGCGCCCCAGGTCGCGCGCCAGCGCCGAGAACGCGTGATCCACCGGCGTCCGGGCCGAGCCGAAGACGGTGACCTTGGGCACCTCCCGGTACGGGGCGAACACCTTGAAGGAGTAGCGGAGCTCCTTCAGGGCCGAGTTCGCGATCTTCAGGTCGCCGACGTCGGCGCCGTCCTCGAACATCTTGAGGACGGTGGTCAGCATCTGGGAATAGTACGGCCAGGTCTCGCGGGGGATCTGGAGCCCTTCCAGCAGCGCATCGAGCTGTCGGTTGGACTCCTCCGACTGGAGCTGATACTTCCGTTCATTCGCCACGTACACAGTATACATTACGCCAGTGTGTGCCTCACCATCTTCCCTTCCACCATGTAGATCACCATCTCGGCGATGTTGGTCGCGTGGTCGGCCACCCGCTCGAGAAAGCGCGAGACGAGAATCAGGCGGATGGCGCGCGGAATGGTCCGGGCGTCCTCCATCATGAAGGTCAGGAGCTCGCGGAAGACCTGCTCCTTGAGCGCGTCCACCTCGGCGTCCTCGGCGCACACCCGCCGGGCGAGCTCCGTGTCCCGCGTGACGAACGCATCCAGGCTTTCCTTGACCATCCGCGCCGCTTTCTCCGTCATCCGGGGCAGGTCGATGTAGGGCTTGAGCTGGGGCTCGCGGTTCAGCTCGATGGCGCGCTGGGCGATGTTCACCGCTTGATCCCCGATCCGCTCCAGGTCCGTCACGATCTTCATAGCCGTGGTGATGAAACGGAGGTCGCTGGCCGCCGGTTGGTGGAGCGCCAGCAGCTCCACGCACTTCTCGTCCACCTCGACGTCGTAGGTGTTGACCTGCCGGTCCCGATCGATGACTTCCTGGGCGAGGCCATCGTCACGCTCGACGAGGGCTCGCATCACCCGGTGGATCTGATCCTCCACCAGCGCGCCCATGGCGAGCAGGGTCTGCTTCAGGCCTTCGAGTTCCTCGTGAAAGTGCCGCTGCATGTCGGCCTCCCGCCTACCCGAACCGGCCCGTGATGTAATCCTCGGTGCGCTTGTCCCGGGGATTGGTGAAGAGCTCCTTGGTGACGCCGAACTCCACCAGCTCTCCCAGCAGCATGAAGCCCGTGTAGTCGGACACCCGCGCCGCCTGTTGCATGTTATGCGTGACGATCACGATCGTGTAGCTGTTCTTCAGGTCGAGCATCAGCTCCTCGATCTTGGCCGTGGCGATGGGATCGAGGGCCGAGCACGGCTCGTCCATCAGCAGCACGTCGGGCTCCACCGCGATGGCCCGGGCGATGCACAGCCGCTGCTGCTGGCCCCCCGAGAGCGCGAGCGCGCTCTCGCCCAACCGGTCCTCCACCTCTTCCCAGAGGGCGGCCGCCCGGAGGCTCCGCTCGACGATGCCGTCCAGGTCGGCCCGGCCCTTCGCGCCCAGGATGCGCGGGCCGTAGGCCACGTTCTCGAAGATGGACTTCGGGAACGGGTTCGACCTCTGGAAGACCATCCCCACGCGCTTGCGCAGCTCCGTGACGTCCAGCGCGGGATCGTAGATGTCGGTGCCCCCGAGCCGGATCGTTCCCGCGATCCGGACGCCATCGATCAGGTCGTTCATCCGGTTGAGGCACCGGAGCAGCGTGGTCTTGCCGCAGCCCGAGGGGCCGATGTACGCGGTGATCCGGTGCTTCGGTACCGACATCGAGATGTCCCGGAGCGCCTGCTTCTCGCCGTACCAGAGCGAGAGGCGGTCGATTTCCACCATCGGTGTCTCCATGATACCCGACGGACCCGCCTTGGGGTTGAGGCTCGCGGCCACCTGAATAGGACCGACCATGAATCCCTCCTAGACCGCCGCCACGGCGTACTTCCGCCGCAGCCGGTTGCGCAGGCCGATGGCGAAGAGGTTCAGCAGCACGACGATCGCCAGCAGGAGCAGCGTGGTCACGAACACCATCGGCCGGGCGGCGTCCACGTTGGGCGACTGGAAGCCCACGTCATAGATGTGGAACCCCAGGTGCATGAATTTCCGGTCCAGATGGACGAAGGGCCAGAACGAGTCGAGGGGCAGCGCCGGCGCCAGCTTCACGACGCCCGTGATCATGAGCGGCGCCACCTCGCCCGCCGCCCGGGCCATGGCCAGGATGAGGCCGGTCAGGATCGACGGCATCACCGCCGGCAGCACCACGCGGACGGTGGTCTCGAGCTTGGTGGCGCCGACGGCATACGAGGCCTCCCGCGCCCCCATGGGGATGGCCGCGAGCCCCTCCTCGGTCGCCACGATCACGACCGGCACCGTCAGGAGCGCCAGCGTGAGCGAGGCCCAGAGGATCCCGCCGGTGCCGAAGGTGGGCGTCGGCAACGCCTCGGCGAAGAGGAGCCGGTCGACGGTCCCCCCGACGAAGTAGATGAAGAATCCCACGCCGAAGACGCCGAAGACGATGGACGGAACGCCCGCCAGGTTGTTGACGGCGATCCGCACGAGACTCACGAAGGGTCCCTGCTTCGCGTACTCCCGGAGATAAAACGCGGCGAGCACCCCCAGGGGCGTCACCATGAGGCTCATGATCATCACCATCATCACGGTGCCGAAGATGGCGGGGAACACGCCGCCCTCGGTGTTGGACTCGCGCGGGTCATCGGCGACGAACTCCCAGACCTTCCCGAGGTAGTGCCCGGCCTTGGCCGCCACGCCCATCGCGTTGGGGAAGTAGACATTCACCACCTGAACCAGCGGCAAGTCCTTCTCCTTGCCGTCGTCAGCCGCGACGAGCACGCTGACCGTCTGCCGGGCCCGGAGTGCGGCCAGCCGCCCTTCCTGCTCCGTGTAGCGCGCCTGGAGGTCCGCCATCTCTCTCTGAAGGGCGTCTACTCGGTCCTCGCCTCGTGGCTCGCCTCGCGACGGCCTCCGCGGCAGCCCTTCGGCTCGAACTGCCTCCGGGCCGGCGGTGACCCCACGGAGCTCCAGCCGCCGCAGCTTCAGCCGGATCTTCTCCTGCTCGAAATTGATCCGGCCGATCTCCCCCTTCTCGATGCCGCGGATCTCCCTCCGGATCCGAGTGGCCTCGGGGAGCCGCTTCGCCATCTCGGCCCACCCGGCGGCAGGCCCCGCAGCCACCGGCTTGCCGCCCTCGCGGAGCTCCTTGACGACCCCGATCAGCGGCCCCCACTCCACGCGCTCGATGACCACCGCGTCCCCCGGATATTCCCGCCTGAGGACCTGCCCCTCCTCCAGCCACTGGAAGTCCGCGCCGTAGAGGTCCCGGTTGGCGACCTTGAGCTTGATCCGGAACTGGCCGGCCTTCCCCGGCACCGGCTCGCGTTCGACGATCTGCCCCGTCCGCGTCGTGCCGTCGGCGAGGGCCAGGCGCACCACGTCCTTCGGCCAGAAGAACCCGAGGCCGTTGACCAGGATCAGCCCAACGAGCCCCGCGACCAGCAGCAGGGCGAGCGCCAGCGCCCCGCCCGTCAGCCAGATGAACGGTTCCCCGCTCCGCCAGAGTCGGCCCGCGCCTCTCATAGGTAGCGGTACTTCCGTCTCAGCCTGAGCCGGACTAGCTCGGCTGCGGTGTTCACGACAAAAGTGAGGCAGAAGAGCAGGAACGCCGCCAGGAAGAGCACGCGGAAGAGCGTCCCGCCCTCGGGCGCCTCCGGCAGCTCCACGGCAATGTTGGCAGACAGCGCGCGGAAGCCGTTGAAGATGGACCAGTCCATCACCGGGGTGTTCCCGGTGGCCATGAGGACGATCATGGTCTCGCCCACCGCCCGCCCGAACCCGATCATGATGGCCGAGAAGATCCCGGGGCTCGCCGTGGGAAGGACGATCCGGAGGGCCGTCTGCCAACGGGTGGCGCCGAGCGCCAGGGAGCCCGCACGCAGGTGCTGGGGGACGTTCGCGAGGGAATCCTCGGCGATCGTGAAGATGATGGGGATGACGGCAAACCCCATGGCGATCCCGACGACCAGCGAGTTGCGCTGGTCGTAGGTGAGACCGAGCGCCGAGAGGAGCCACGTCTGATAGCTCCCGCCCAGGAGGGCGGCCTCCACGAGCCCGCCGAGCGCGAAGGCGACCCACAGGCCGAGCACGGTCACCGGGACGAGGAGGAGGGCCTCCGTCCCGGGCTTGACGCGGTTTCGAAGCGCGACGGGAAGCCGCCGCCAGCCGAGGAGCGCGAGGAGAATGCACGAGGGCAGAACCAACGGCATCAGGAAGACCCCCGGCACCACGCGCTCCACCATGGGGGCGAGCCAGAGCCCGGCCAGGAAGCCCAGCACGACGCTCGGGAGGGCGGCCATGATCTCGACCACCGGCTTCACGTAGCCCTTCACGTTGGGGTGCATGAACTCGCTCACGTACAGGGCCGCCAGGAGCGCCAGCGGCACCGCGAAGAGAAGGGCGTAGAAGGTCCCCTTGAGCGTGCCGTAGATGAGCGGCGTCAGGCTGAGCTTCGCCTCGAAGTCGTCCGTGCCGCCGGTGGACTGCCAGACGTAGGCCGGCTCCGAGTACCCCTCGTACCAGACCTTCCCGAAGACCGTCCGGAGGGTCACCTCCGGGTGCGCGTTGTCCACCCCCCAGTGGGAGATCGCGCCGTGCGCGTCCACGGCGAGGAGGCCGTCGGCCTTGGGGGCGAAGTCGATCGCCCTGAGCTGGACGCCCTCCTCCGCCTTGAGCGAGAGCAGCGTCTTCCCCGACGTCCCGTAGTGGACCTGGACCTGGCCGGAGGCGTCGGCCGTGGCGAAGCCCTTGTCGCGCTTGGAGGCGGTGATCGCGATGACGGGACCGCTATGCCCCTGGAACCGGTAGACGCGCGTGAGCCGGCGCTCCCCGCCCACCGGCCGCGGGATCACTTGCCAGGTCGAGACCGCGCCCCCCTCGTCGCCGGCCACCAGAGTCCGGTCGCCGATCAGGAAGCCGAGGGCGGTCACGGGGGCGCCAGCGGCCGAGACGCCGACCGCTTCGAGCAGCTTCGGCGTTTCGCGCTCCCGCAGGTCGTACCGCAAGACCTGACCGCTCGAAGTACCCACGAAGAGGTCCTCCGCCCGGCCGTCCAGCCTGAGGGCGGTGATCTCTCCCTCGGTTTCCGCCGTGAGCGCCTGGACGGACCGCTCCGTGCGGCTCTCGCCGATCAGAGCCCTCTTCTCCACCACCGTCTCGACGAGGAGCTCGCGGCGACCCACCTGAGCGATCGTGACGGCCCCGCCGCCCGTGGAGGCGAACGCCACGCGCCGGATCGGGCGCTTCCGCGCGGGATCCAGGAGCGCCGCTTCCTTGAACTCGGGCTGCGGCGTGACGCTCCGCCGGCCGTCCCTGAAGGCTACGTCGAACCTCATCTCCACCGGGATGGTCCGGCCGTCCGACGTCCCGAGGAGGAGGCCCCGATTGCCGGCGGAGGCGACCGTCGTGATACTGGCGCCATCCAGCCCGGGGACGGGCACGGGCGACGGGACCGGCCCCTCTTTCAAGGTCACGAACTCGATCGCCCCATCCCCCGTGATCCGGTACGCGACCTCCCGGTACTCCTCAACGCCGAGGGAATCGCCGGCAGCCGGCGCGCGGACACCCCCCGCGGCGTGACGGCCGAGGAAGCTCCCGGTGGGCTTCGTGAAGAGGGGGTAGACCTCGCCCGCGATCACCACGAGGATCGCGAGGATGGAAGCGATGATGATGACGCCGCCGCCCGCGACCAGGCGGGCGGCGGCACGGTCGGCCAGGAGCCGCCGCCTGGTGCGCCGGCGGCTCGCGGCGAGTGGGCGAGCCGGCGTCGCCGGCCCGCCCGCCCCGAGGGTCTGGGTGCTGATCGCCACGCTATTGGATCTTGTTGAGCTCTTCCTTGGCGATCGAGGCAGGGATCGGGAAGTAGCCGTCCTTGATCACGACCTCCTGCCCTTCCTTGGAGAGCACGAGCTTGACGAACTCCCGGGTCAGGGGGTCGAGCGCCTTCCCGGGCGCCTTGTTCACGTACACGAAGAGGAACCGCGAGAGCGGGTAACTGCCGGCATAGGCGTTCTCAGGGTCCGCCTCGTAGCACCGGGCCCCTTCCTTCTCCGCCAGCGGCACCGCCCGGACCCCCGCCGTGGCGTAACCGATCCCGCTGTAGCCGACGGCGTAGCGGTCCACCGTCACGCCCTGGACGACCGACGCCGAGCCCGGCTGCTCCTTCACCGAGTCCTTGAAGTCCCCGTTCTTCAGCGCGTGCTCCTTGAAAAAACCGTAGGTCCCAGAGGCCGAGTTGCGGCCGTAGAGGCTCAAGGGCTTGTTGGCCCACTCGCCGGTCAGCCCGAGCTGCCGCCAGGTTTTGACGTCCTCCTTGTACCCGGAGCGGCGCGACTTGGAGAAGATCGCGTCCACCTGGGCCATCGTCAGGCACTTGATCGGGTTGTCCTTGTTGACGAACACCGCCAGCGCGTCCACGGACGTGCGGATCGGCGTCGGCTTGTAGCCGTACTTCTTCTCGAACTGGTCGATCTCGGTCCCCTTCATCGCCCGGGACATGGGGCCGAGCTGCGCCGTCCCCGAGATCAGGGCCGGGGGCGCCGTGGAGGAGCCCTTCCCCTCGATCTGGATCTTGGCGTTGGGGTAGAACTTGTTGAAGCTCTCGGCCCAAAGGGTCATCAGGTTGTTCAGGGTATCCGACCCGATGCTCGACAGGTTGCCGCTGACGCCGGGCGCCGTCTTGTACGAGACCAGCGCCGGGTCGAGCTTGGGCGGCCCGGACGCGAACACCTCCGCCGCGGCCAGACCCGCCAGGATGACAGCTGCCAAGGCCATCGCGATCGCTCTGCGCGTCCTCATCGCTTCTCCTCCTTGTTCGTCGGTTTCCAGCATGGCCGACCCGTGTTTCGGCCTGGTTACGGGCGTGTTACAAGTACGTTACGGCTGTCCTCCACCACTGAGGCGAGTCTGGCCTGGAGAAATTACGAAGGGATGACGGGCAAGTAAATAATGGGTAACGCCCTGCGCGATCGAAGAGAGGCCGGGCCTACGCCAGGGGGAGGGTGAAGCGGACGGTGGTGCCCTTGCCCGCCTCGCTCTCGATCCCGAGCGCTCCGCCGTGGGCCTGGACGAGGTGCTTGACGATGGCAAGCCCGAGCCCGGTCCCTCCCAGTTCCCGGGAGCGGGCCTTGTCCACGCGGTAAAAGCGCTCGGTGATCCGGGGTAAGTCGGTGGAGGGGATGCCGATGCCGGTGTCGGCGACGGCGATCTCGACCATCTGGTCCCGGGCAGCCGCGGTGACGGTCACGCGGCCCCCCGCCGGAGTGAACTTCACCGCGTTGTCGAGGAGGTTGATCAGGATCTGGGCCAACCGGTCCGCGTCCGCGAGGACGCGCGGGAGATCGGGCGGGAGGTCGGCGGCAAGAGACACGTCTTTCCCCGCAGCCCGCGGCTCGATGATCGCCACCACTGCCTCGAGCGCCTCGCCGAGCTCCGTCGGCTGCAGTTCGAGGGCCACTTTCCCCAGCTCGATGTTGGAGAGGTCCGTGAGGTCGTCCAGCAGCCGGCCCAGTCGCTCGGTGTGGCGGGAGACGATCTCGAGGAAGCGCCGCGCGTTGTCCCGCTCGTCGAGCCCTCCCTCCAGCAGCGTCTCCAGATAGCCGCGGATGGCCGTCAGCGGCGTCCTGAGCTCGTGCGACACGTTCGCCACGAACTCCGTCCTGACGCGCTCCAGCCGGCGGAGCTGGGTGACATCATGGAGTACCATGAGCACGCCGGTCCCCTCGCCGCCGACGCGCAGCGGGAGGGCGTGCACGTCGAGGATCCGCTCCACGGGTGTGGTCAGGCTGAGCTCGCGCGAGACCATCTCCCCCCTCGCCTCCCGGCAGGCCCGGAGGAGGTCGAGGAGGTCGGCGTTCCGGATCACCTCGAGAAAGGGCTTCCCCTCTCCCGGCCGGAGGCCCAGGCGGAACATCGCCCGGACGCTCTGGTTCAGCAGGAGAAGATGGTCGTGGGCGTCCACCGCCAGCACGCCCTCTACCATGCTGTCGAGGATGGCGGTGATCGTGGCCTGCTCGCGCCCCAGATCCTGAATCTTCTCCCGGAACCTGGAAGCCATCACGTTGAGCGCCCTGCCGAGGCCGCCGATCTCGTCGGGGGAACGGACGGGCGCCCGCACCGAGAAGTCCCCGCCCGCCATCTGACGGGCGACGGACTGCATGTCGATGACCGGCCGGGTGACGCGGCGGGCCACGAAGAGACCGATCCCGAGCGCCACCCCGAGGGCGAGGAGCCCTCCGGCCACCAGCACTTGACGGATGGAGGCGTAAGCGCCGGTCACGACTTCGAGCGACAGGGCGAGCCTGATGATCCCGACGGTGCGCGCACCGTCCCGGACGGGGAGCGCCGCATAGAGGAGGTCCTGCCCCACGATCTCGCTTCGCCTGACGGCCCGGCCGACGCCGGTGGCGAGGGCATCCCGGACCTCGGGGCGATCCCGGTGACTCTCGATCTTGGCCAGATCTTCCAGGGGCCGATCGGATTCGGCCACCACGCGGCCGTCGGGCAGGATGAGGGTGACGCGGGCGTCGGTGGCACGCGCGGTCTTGAGCGCGAACTCCCGTCGCGCCCGGGGGGACGCCCCCGGAGCGAAGAGCGGGCGGGCGTCGTCCTGGAGGAGCCGGGCCAGCGCCACAAGCCGCCCCTCCAGCACCTGGACGGCGCGCTCCTCGAGGGCCCGCGTCAGGTACAGCCCCGCGACGACCTCGACGACGGCTACGAAGGCCAGGAGCGTAAGGGTGAGCTTGACGGCGATGCGCCGGCGGAAGAACAGGATCAGCCGGCGGAGCATCACTCGGCCTCCTCGAAGCGGTACCCGACGCTCTTGGCGGTGACGATGCGGCGCCCCTCGACGCCCAGCTTCTGCCGGAGACGGCGGACGTGCACGTCCACGGTGCGCGACTCGATCTCGCCGGCGCGAGCGTATCCCCATACGCCGTCCAGGAGAACCTCGCGGGAGAGGACCCGGCCGCGGGCCTCGATGAGGGCGCGAAGGAGGTCGAACTCCTTCGGCGTGAGCACGGCCGGCGCGCCGCCCACGGCCACCTGGCGCTTGCCGAAATCGACGCTGAGGCCGCCGACGCTGAACACGGCCGGACCCTCCGGGGGCCGGGCCCGTCGGAGAACCGCCTTGACCCGGGCCACCAGCTCCTTCGGCGAGAACGGCTTGGTGATGTAATCGTCGGCGCCGAGCTCCAGGCCGACCAGGCGATCGGCCTCGTCCCCCTTGGCGGTGAGCATGATCACGGGGAGGGAGGCGGTGGAGGGATCCCGGCGGAGGCGGCGGCAGACCTCGAGGCCGCCCAGCTCGGGCAGCATCAGGTCGAGGACGACGAGGTCGGGGGGAGCGGTCTTGACGTGCCTCAGCGCCTCCGCGCCGTTCCGGGCCGTGCGGACCTGAAACCCCTCCCGCTCGAGGTGGAGGACGACGAGGTCGCGGATGTCCGGCTCATCCTCGACCACCAGCACCCGCGCCGCCATGGCGATCCCATCTTACCAGTGGCGTGTCTCACCGTGCTTGAGTAGGAACAGCCGGTCGGGGTCGATCCCGCGCCGCCGGGCTTCGGCCGCCAGGCGCTTCGGGGGCTCCTCGATCGGTTCTTCGGTCAGGTCGAACGTCCCCCAGTGGACGCCGAGGAACCGCCGGCCGCGGACGTCCTCGAAGAGCTGGAGGGCTTCCTCCGGCGTGGTGTGGGCCGGCCGCATGATGACGGCCGGCACATACGCGCCGATCGGGACGGCGGCCAGGTCGAAGGGGCCGAGACGCCTGCCGATCTCCTTGAAAACGTCGTAGTAGCCCGTGTCGCCCGCGAAGAAAAGCCGCTTGGCCCGCCCGGCCACCGCCCATCCGCTCCACAGGCGGCGGTTCCGGTCCCAGAAGGTGCGGCTCGAGAAGTGCTGGGCCGGCAGGCACGTCAGCGTGAGCCCCCGGACCGAGCGGCTCTCCCACCAGTCCAGCTCCTCCACGCTCGTGATCCCCAGGCCGGCGAACCACGCCTTGAGCCCCAGTGGGACGAGGAACAGCGGGCGGTGGACTTCGGCCAGGCGCGCAACGGTGGCGACGTCCAGGTGATCGTAGTGGTCATGGGAGATCAGGACCAGGTGGATGGGCGGGAGGTCCTCGAACCGGAGGCCGGGCGGCGTGACGCGCTTGGGTCCCATGAAGGGCAGCGGGCTCGCCCGCTCGGACCACTGGGGATCGGTCAGGAGGTTGACGCCGTCGAGCTGGATCAGGAGCGTGGAGTGCCCCACCCAGGTGACGGTGGCTTCGCTCCGGTTCCCGCGGAGCGCGCGGCCGTCGTTCTCCACGCGCGGCAGGCTCGCCGTCCGCGGATGGAAGGTCGTCGCCCAGATGCGGGAGAGGAAGAATTTTGTGCGGACCCAGGCCGGCGCCGGGACGTAGGCGGGGTTGGGATTCCTGAACCCGCCTTCCGCGTGGTGGGCGGGAGCGCCGGCCTTCGAGTCGCCGACGCCGGCGCACCCCGCGAGGAGACCGGCCAGCAGAATCGGGACGCCCCCGACGACGCGATTGAGGCTCACGGACCGCGAGTGTACCCCGGACCGTGACCGCGTGCCAGCGGAGCGGGCGCACAATCCTTAGGGCAACCCCGCCGGGGTCACGACTTCCGGAGGTCGAGGGCAGGGAGACCGAGGAGCGAGCGCCGGGCCACGGCCCACAGGCCCCGGGTTGCTTCGGTGAGGTCGCAGGCCGAGGGCGCGAGGAACCGAACCAGACATCCGCCCCGGGCCACGAGGCTCACGCCGCCCAGAACCGACGGCGACGCGGCGAGCCGCGCTTCCAGGGCGGACATCACGGCCTCCCAGCCCGCGAAGCCGTCGGCGAAAAGCCCGAGGCTCGCGACGTAACCGAAGCGCTCCATCCCGCCGAGCCCCTGGGGGATTCGTCGCGAGGGATCGAGGTGGATCCGCTCCAGAAAGATCGGCCGCCCGCCGGAGGTGACGGTGATCCGGCTCATGATCTCTGCGAATGCCCAGCGCTCCTCCCGGGCGAGCCGGCCGATGGCCAGGGCGTCGGAGAGGATCGCCCGGCTCCCGGGCCCCATTTCCACGGTCAGGGACTGATGGAACGCCGAGCCCGGATGGGGGATCACGTGATCTGGAATGTATTCGACCGTGGCGCCGGCCGCCAGCCGGATGCTGGTGTCCTGAACGGCGGGAGGGCCGAGCGCCCGATAGACCCGTGTGGCGGAGGGCGTGGTCAGGCAGACGTGGGCGCCGGGCCCGAGCGAGATCCCGCTCTCCAGGCGATCGCCTCCCAGCACCCCGCCCGTGGGATTCAGGAGCATGAGACAGACCGAGCCATCGGCCTCAAGGGGGATCGGCTCCAGCGCCTGGAGGGGAAGCGTGAAGCGGCGGGCGGTCAGGATGGTGCCCCCGCCCCGGCGCTCGAAGGCGAGCGCCAGGGCCCCGTCCCGCCCGACGCGATCAGGCGTCGAAGAGAAGGCCGGCGCGGATCCAGTCGATGATTGAAGCAACGCCCCTCCCGTCCTTCAGGTTGGTGAAGACGAACGGCCGCGCGCCCCGCATCCGCTTGGCGTCGGCCTCCATGACCGAGAGGTCGGCCCCCACGTACGGAGCCAGGTCGATCTTGTTGATGACCAGGAGGTCGGAGCGGGTGATCCCCGGCCCTCCCTTGCGCGGGATTTTCTCCCCTTCGGCCACGTCGATCACGTACATCGTGGCATCCACCAGCTCCGGGCTGAACGTGGCGGCCAAGTTGTCGCCGCCGCTCTCCACGAAGATCAGGTCCAGACCGGGCAAGCGCCGGAGGAGATCGCGGATCGCCTCCAGATTCACCGAGGCGTCCTCGCGGATGGCCGTGTGCGGGCACCCCCCGGTCTCCACGCCGAGGACCCTCTCGGGCGGGAGCACGCCGCGGCGGATCAGGAACTGGGCGTCCTCCTTCGTGTAGATATCGTTGGTGATGACCGCGAGATCATACCGGTCGCGCAGGCGGAGGCAGAGCGCCTCGACCAGCGCCGTCTTGCCGGACCCGACCGGTCCCCCCACCCCGAAGCCGTAGCGCCGCGCGAAGCGCAGGGCGGCGGAGCGCGCTGAGTCCCGCAGGGACGAAGCCTACCCCCCGCCGCGGGGGGATGGGGGGGCCAGCGGAGCCGCCCGAGCGAGCGCCAGGCGTCGAGGCGAGGAGGTCTGAGCGAGCGGGGCATCCCCGGCGGGAGCGGCGCAAACTCGAGTAAGGACCAGGGATCATGAGCGGAAGAGCCTCGCGTCCAGCCGGGCGTGACGCATGCCCGCGATCTCGAGCCCCGGGGCAAAGCTCCAGAGATCCGCGGGCCCCTTGCCCTCTGCTTCGCGGGCGAGCCGCTCGATGAGCGGCGCCGCCGCCCGGAGGATGCGCTGGCCATCGAGCTGGCCGAGCGGCAGCAGCCTGAGCGCCGCGCCGACGAGGAGCGCCGCCGTCGAGTAGAGATACGCGCGGGCCGCGGCCTCGGCGGGCCACCCGAGCGCGCTCCCGGCCAGCCCGAAGGCCAGGGGGTGATGGCCCGGCGTCCGGCCCGCCTCGGCGAGCTCCGAGACGGCGCGGAGCACCGGGTGATCGGTCAGGGTAGCGGCGACGCGGAGGGTCTGGCGGCCCATCTGACGGCTGGCTTCCCGGAATTCAGCGACCGGCTTCATGGCCTCGAGGATCTCGTCGAGGGCGAGGCAGCCGTCCAGATCTTCCCTGTCGCCGAGGGCGAGCGCGACGACCACGCCGGCCGCATCGCACGGCCCCGCCGCCCCTTCGAGGTGGGCGCGGACGAACGCCTCGACGCCCGCGGCATCGCGGACCTCGCCCGCCTGCACGTAAGACTCCAGCCCGAAGGAATGGGCGTAGCCGCCGCTGGGAAAGAGACCGTCGGCGAACTGCAGGAGGCTCAGCAGGGGATCAGGGCTCATGGGCGTGGGCAGCCCCGATGGGATTGAAGACGGCCGTCCGCCGCTCCCACCTCACCCCGAGCCGGGTGAGGAGCTGCTCCATCGCCGGGTCGTCCGGGACGAGGAGGGCATCGGGCTCGAGGGCGAGCGAGAAATGGCGGTTGCCGACCTCGAAGGCGAGGCGGAGCGACTCGACGTGATCGCGCGGGAAGACGGCGATGACCGGCTCGGGGACCGATTCCACCTCCAGATACCACTCGGGCTCCACCGCGAGGATCTGCCCCGCGTGCAGCACGCTCCCGGTCGGCAGCGCGAGGGCGACTTCCCGCCCCCTCACGGTCGTGAGCCTCCGCCGGACCCACCGCCGCTCCTCCCAGGTCAGCCCGAGCGTATCCCGCTCCTTCCCGGCAAGGCTCGTCGGCTCCACGCGCGCGTGCGGTTCACTGATGACCTTCATGTCAGAAGAGGAAGTAGCGCTGGGCCATGGAAAGGCTCCGCGCCGGCTCGCACGTGAGGAGCTCGCCGTCGGCGCGGACCTGGTAGGTCTCCGGGTCCACCTCGATGCGCGGGCAGTAGTCGTTGCCGACCATCGCCCGCTTCGTGAGCCCCCGGCAGTTCTTCACCGCCGCCACCCGCTTCTGGAGCCCGAGGCGGGCCGCGACCCCGTCCTCCAGCGCCGCGCGGGAGAGGAAGGTCAGCCCCGTCGCGAACGGCGCGCGCCCGAAGGCACCGAACATCGGGCGGTAGAGCACCGGCTGGGGGGTGGGGATCGAGGCGTTCGGGTCCCCCATGGCCGCCCAGGCGATGAACCCGCCCTTCACCACCAGCTCGGGCTTGACGCCGAAGAAGGCCGGCTTCCAGAGCACCAGGTCGGCGAGCTTCCCGACCTCGATCGAGCCGGCCTCGTGGGCGATCCCGTGGGTGATGGCGGGGTTGATCGTGTACTTGGCCACGTAGCGCTTCGCGCGGGCGTTGTCGTGGCGGCCGTCCCCCCGCAGCGGGCCGCGCTGACGCTTCATCTTGTCGGCGGTCTGCCAGGTGCGCGCGACCACTTCGCCGATGCGCCCCATGGCCTGCGAATCGGAGGAGAGCATGCTGATCGCGCCCAGATCATGGAGCACGTCCTCGGCGGCGATCGTCTCGGCCCGGATGCGCGACTCGGCGAAGGCCAGGTCCTCGGGGATCTTGGGGTTCAGGTGGTGGCAGACCATCAGCATGTCCAGGTGCTCGTCCATCGTGTTCACGGTGAACGGCATGGTCGGGTTCGTCGAGGACGGCAGGCAGTTCGGCTCCCCGCAGACGCGGATGATGTCGGGCGCGTGGCCGCCGCCGGCGCCTTCGGTGTGGTACGTGTGAATCGTCCGCCCCTTGAAGGCGCGAATCGAGTCCTCGACGAAGCCCGCCTCGTTCAGCGTGTCGGTGTGGATCGCCACCTGGACGTCGTGTTCCTCCGCCACCCCGAGGGCGCAGTCGATGGCCGCCGGCGTGGTCCCCCAGTCCTCGTGGAGCTTGAGGCCGATGGCGCCCGCCTCGATCTGCTCGCGCAGGGGCTGGGGGCGCGAGGCGTTGCCCTTGCCGAGGAAGCCCAGGTTCATCGGCAGGCCGTCGGCTGCCTCCAGCATGCGGTGGATGTTCCACGCTCCCGGCGTGCAGGTCGTCGCGTTGGTCCCCGTGGCCGGCCCGCTGCCGCCGCCGATCAGCGTGGTCACGCCGGCGGACAGCGCCTCCCAGGCGAGCTGAGGGCAGACGAAGTGGATGTGGGCGTCGATCCCGCCCGCCGTGACGATCCGCCCTTCGCCCGCAATGACCTCCGTGGCCGCGCCGATCACCATCCCCGGCGAGACCCCGGCCATCAGATCGGGATTGCCCGCCTTCCCGATCCCGACGATGCGGCCGCCCCTGATCCCGATGTCCGCCTTGACGATCCCCCAGTGGTCCAGGATGAGGGCGTTGGTGACGACGCAGTCGAGCGCCCCCTCGGCCGCGGTGGCCCGGGCGGACTGCCCCATCCCGTCCCGGATCACCTTCCCGCCGCCGAACTTCACCTCGTCGCCGTAGACCGTGAAATCCCGCTCGACTTCGATGAGCAGCTCCGTGTCGGCCAGCCGGACCCGGTCGCCGACGGTGGGGCCGTAGAGATCCGCGTACTGCTTCCGCCCAAGCGTGAGACTCATTTCGCCGCCCCCTGAAACCCCTCGCGCGCCGCGCGGCCCACGGCGCCCGCCCGCCCCGCGTCGCTCGCCGGCCCGTCGGTCAGGGCGTTCAGCCCGTACACCTCGCGGGCGCCGGCCAGCTCGACCAGCGTCACGCGCTTCTCGTCGCCGGGCTCGAAGCGGACCGCCGTCCCTGCCGGGATGTTGAGCCTCATCCCGAAGGCCCGGGCGCGGTCGAAGCGGAGCGCCTTGTTGGCCTCGAAGAAGTGAAAGTGCGAGCCGACCTGGATCGGGCGGTCGCCGGTATTGGCCACGGTCAGCTCGACGGTCCGGCGTCCGGCGTTGGCCACCACCGGCTCGTCGCTCAGGAGATATTCGCCAGGTATCATCGGAACCTCCGTCCCCCGCACCCTGCTCTCCCCCCCTCACCTTGATCCTCTCCCCCGCTGGGGAAGAGGGTGGGGTGAGGGGGAGAGATGAAGGTCAGGGGATCATCGTATCGGGTGGTGGATCGTGACCAGCTTCGTGCCGTCGGGGAAGGTCCCCTCGACCTGGACTTCCTCCAGCATCTCCGGGACGCCTTCCATCACATCGTCGCGGGTCAGGATTTTCACGCCCTCGGCCATGAGCTGGGACACCGACCGGCCGTCGCGGATCCCTTCGAGGACCTCCGCGGTGATGAGAGCGAGCGCCTCCGGATAGTTCAGCCGGAGGCCCCGCGCCCGGCGGCGGCGCGCGACCTCCGCGGCGGTGAAGATCAGCAGCTTCTCCTGCTCACGCGGCGTCAGATGCACGGTTACCTCGGAGGGGGGCTTCGCCCCCCTTCCGAATCCTCCCCCCTCGATCAGGATTGCGCGGGCAAAGCCCGCGCTCGAACAGACCCGTAAGTGATGCCCCTACACGCTCAGAAACTGGCTCACCTCGTCCACGCGAAACGCCCCCCGATCGCCCTCCAGGGCCACGCTGCCTTTTTCCATCACGTAGAAGCGGTCGCAGATCGCGCGGGCGAACTCGAGGTACTGCTCCACCAGAAGAATGGACCGCGTTCGTTCTCCCTTGATCCGCTCGAGCACCGCGGCGATCTCCTCCACGATGGACGGCTGGATCCCCTCGGTGGGCTCATCCAGGAGAAGTAGCTTCGGATCCGAGATCAGCGCGCGGGCGATGGCCAGCTGCTGCTGCTGCCCCCCGCTCAGGTCCCCGCCGCGCTTGCCGAGCATCTGGGACAGCGCGGGGAAGAGGGACAGGACGTAGTCCAGGGACTCCGGCGGCGGCCGCTTCCGGCGCGCTCCCAGGACCAGGTTCTCACGGACGCTCAGGGACGGGAAGATCTCTCGCCCCTGGGGCACGTAGCCGATCCCCCGGCGCGCCCGCTCGTAGGGAGTCAGGCGATCGATCTCGTGCCCGTCGAAGACGATCGTGCCCCGGCGCGGCGCCAGGAGTCCCATGATGGTCCTGAGCAGGGTGGTCTTGCCGACGCCGTTACGCCCCATCACGCACACCACCTGGCCCTCCCCCACGGCGAGGCTCAGGCCCGTGAGAATGGGGCTTTCGCCATAGGAGACGTCGATGGCGTTGACGGCTAGCATGGCGCCTCCGCCTCCGCGCTCACCGTGCCACGGCCCAGGTACGCCTCGATCACCCGCTCGTCGGACTGCACCCGATCGATGGAGCCCTCCGAGAGCACGCTTCCCTCGTGGAGCACCGTCACCCGGTGGCCGCGGCCGGCGATCTGCCGGACGAACTGCATGTCGTGCTCGATGAGCATGACGGTGCAGGTCGAGCGCTGTACGATCGACTCCATCAGGGCGACGGTCTTCTCCTTCTCCGCCCTCGTCATCCCGGCCACGGGCTCGTCGAGGCGGAGGAGCGTCGGCTCCTGGAGGAGCAGCATGGCGATCTCCAACCACTGCTTCTGGCCGTGCGAGAGGGTCCCGGCCCGCGCGCGCGCCTGCTGGAGCAGCCCGACCTGCTCCAGCACCCGGGCGATGCCATCCAGCTCCGGCGAAGCCGCGCGGGCGGCGAGGGTGGCCAGGAACCGCTTGCGACCGGAGGAGAGCACCATGTTCTCGAAGACGGTGTGATCCGGGAACACGGAGGGAGTCTGGAACTTCCGGATCACGCCGTGGTTGGCGATGGCATGCTCGCTCAACCCGAGCAGATCCACGTGATCCTTGAAGAGGACGCGGCCATGGTCCGGTTTGACTTGGCCCGTGAGCGCGTCGAACAGCGTGGTCTTCCCCGCCCCGTTGGGGCCGATCAGCAGGCGGATCCGCTCCTGCCGCTCCAGGATGAGGTTGAGGGTTCTCAACGCGAGAAACCCGTCGAACGAGACGCTGAGGCCTTCCACGTACAGCAGCGTGTCCATTTAGAGCGGGTGCCCTTCCACCTTCGATGCCGGAGCGACCCCCAGCGTCGTCAGAAAGATCCGCCTGCCCTTCCCGAGGGATCGGAGCTTGTTCCCGAGCCCGACGAGTCCCTGCGGGAAAAACAGGATGACGGTCACGAACAGGCCGCCCAGGATGATCGGCCACAGGCTGGGATACGTGGCGGTCAGCACGCTCCGGAGCCAGTTGATGGAGATCGCCCCGAGCAGAGCGCCCCACAGCGTCCCCCGGCCGCCGAAGGCGACCCAGATGACGATCTCCAGGGAGGGGAGCACCCCGACCTGGCTCGGCGTGATGATGCCGACCTGCGGGGCGTAGAGCAGCCCCGCGAGCCCGGCCAGCGCCGCGGAGACTGAGAAAACGAAAATCTTGTAACTCGCGACATTGTAGCCCAGAAACTCCAGCCGCCGCTCGTTGTCCCGGATGGCCTGGAGAACCAGCCCGGTCTTCGAGCGGACGAGCCACCGGCTCACCAGGAACGCCCCGACCAGCGCCGCCGCCGTGAAGATATAGAGGGCCCTGAGCGTCGCGGGCTGGCCCAGCGAGAATCCCAGGATGGACTTGAAGTCGGTCAGGCCGTTGGTGCCTCCCAGCTTCATCTCATTGCGATTGAGCATCAGCCACACGGCGAAGGCGATGGCCTGGGTGAGGATGGCGAAGTAGGTCCCGCGGAGCCGCCGGCGAAAGGTCAGAAACCCAACGAGCGCGGCCAGGGCGGCCGGCAGCACAACCGAGGAACCCAGGGCGAAGACAAAGGACGTGTAGGGCTTCCAGAAGAGCGGAAGCTGGTAGACCTGGTTCCAGATCATGAAGTCGGGGACCGGCTCTCCGTACACGCCCTGGCCGGTCCCCTCCAGCATCATGTGCATCCCGATGGAGTAGGCCCCGATCCCGAAGAAGATGGCCTGGCCCAGTGAGAGGATCCCCGTGTACCCCCAGATGAGGTCCATGCCCAGGGCCAGGATGGCGAGCGACAGGTACTTCCCGAAGAGGTTCAGGTAGTAGTCCGAGAGGAAACCCAGCGCGTTGGCCAGCGGGAGGACGACGATGAACACGATCCCGAACAGCGCGAGCCACAGGAGGTGCGCGTCCCAGCTCCGCCGCCCCAGGGTGGGACCCATGGGCGGGCTCAGGCGCCCTCGGCGGCGCGCCCCTTGGCGGGGAAGAAGCCCGTGGGCCTCCACTGGAGGAACCAGATCACGAGCGCGAGAATGGCGACCTTGGCGTAGATGGCGGCCGCGGTCCCCCCGATGGATGGCTCCAGGATCTTGTTCGACAGCCCGATGCCGAACGAGGCGACGACGGCCCCGAGGAGCTTCCCGACCCCGCCCAGCACGACCACCATGAAGGCATCCACGATGTAGGTCTTCCCGACCTCGGGATCCACCGTGCCGATCAGGGCCAGCGCGCACCCCGCCACCCCCGCCAGCGCCGTCCCCAGGGCAAACGTCAGGGCATCGATCCTCCGGGTGGACACGCCCAGGCACGAGGCCATCCCCCGGTTCTGCATCACGGCCCGCACGCGGAGCCCCGCGTAGGATCGCTGGAGCAGGAGATAGAGCGCCGCCAGCGCGAGGAGGGACAGCCCCACGATGAAGATCCGGCTCCAGGGGAAGATCAGTCCCCGCATCACCTCTACGCCGCCCCGAAACCAGCTCGGGGAGTTCACGCTCGTCTGGTCGCCGAAGTAGAGCCGGGCCGATTGCTGGAAGATCATCCCGATCCCCCACGTGACGATGAGCGTCTCCAGGGGCCGGCCGTAGAGGAAGCGGATGATGCCGCTCTCGATGGCGAGCCCCACCACCCCCGCGACGAGGAACGAGAGCGGCAGGGCCACGAAGAAGAAATAGTCCTGGTGGGCGGTGAAGCGCGCGGCGAAGATCTCCTGCACCACGTAGGCCGTGTAGGATCCGAGCATGAGCATCTCGCCGTGCGCCATGTTGATGATCCCCATCAGGCCGAAGGTCACGGCGAGCCCGAGGCTCATGATCAGCAGGACGGCCCCGAGGCTCACGCCGTTGAAGAGATAGCCGGTCAGGTTGCGCCAGGTGAGGAACACTTCGACGCGCCTGACGGCCGCCTGGGCGGCGCGCTTCACCTCCGCGTCCCCGTCCTGCGCCGCCACGACCCTGAGCTGAGCCAGGCCCGACTCGGACCACGCCTGGCCCAGGAACTGCGCCGCCCGCGCGCGCGCGGGCGCGTCCGGGGACGAGAGGCTCAACCGGTTCAGCGCTTCCTGCATGACGCCTCTGACCCGCCGGTCCGTCTCCCGATCCAGGGCCTTCGCGAGCACCGGGATCGCGGAGAGGTCCCGCGAGTTCCCGAGCTTGAAAGCCGCCGACTGGCGCGCCTCGCGCTCCGCGCCGAAGACCTCGAGACGGTCGAGGAGGTTCTGGACGAGGCCGAAGAGCCGCTCTTCCAGGGCGATCGCCTCTTGCCCCTCGGCGGGCGAGACCGGCTGCCCGCGGTCATCCACGATCGGCTGCCCCGCCAGATCTTTCAGGGTGCCGTCATCCGCCAGGACGGTGAGCCGCGCCTTCCACCGATAGAGGGCCCCGTCCTTGAGCGCCCGCAGGAGGATCCCCACGGACGGGTCGCTGATCTCCCGCAGGGCGAGGATCGCCGCTTCCTGCGTGACCGGGGCCTCCAGGCGCGCGGGCAGCGAGGACAGGTCCGGGATCCCGGGCCCGGGGGCGGAGCCCGCCGCCGCGGGCCCGGGGATCGCCGGCAGAACCAGCAGAGCGAGAGAGACTACGACTGCTTTTCCGAGAGCCACACGCGCTTTCCGCCGACCGTGTCGTAGGTGCCCTTGCCGCCCTTGCTCCAGTCGCAGCCGCGAGACGGGTACGTCACGGTGCTCCAGGGCTCCGGGCGCACCCAGCCCTTGGTCTTCCACGCCACCTCGAACTGGCCGTCCGCCCGGATCTTTCCGATATACACGGGCTTCCACGTGTGGTGGTTCTGCTCGTCCACCTTGTACTTGCCCACTGGGCTCGGGACGTCGAGCCCCTCGAGGGCCTTCAGCACCCGGTCCACGTCGGTGGACTCCGCCTTGGAGACGGCCTTGGCCCAGAGCTTGACGTGGAGGTACGCGTGCATCATGGGGTCGTCGGTGACGGCCTGCTTGTCCGGGATCCCCCGCTGCTTGGCCCACTCCTTGTAGGCCTTGACCCACTTGAGGTTCTCGGGGGTCTTGAGCGACATGAAGTAGTTCCAGGAGGCGAGGTGGCCGACGAGCGGCTTCACGTCCAGGGTCTGGAGCTCCACCTCGGCGAAGCTGAACGACATGGTGGGCGTCCGGTCGGCGGTCACCCCCTGGTTGGCGAGCTCCTTGAAGAACGGGACGTTGCTGTCGCCGTTGATCGTGTTGATGACGGCCGCGTCGCCGGCGGCGCTGAAGCTCTTGATCTTCCCCACGACCGTCTGGTAGTCCTGGTGATGGAACGGGGTGTACTCCTCGGCGATGGCCGACTCCGGCACCTTCTTCACCTTCGTGAGGTAGAACTTCCTCTTGCCTCCGCCCTCGGGACTCATCAGGTAGTCGATGGCGGGCGTGGCCTGCTGGTTGATCGTCGCCCCGGTGTAGATCACGTTCTTGGAGCACTCCTCGCCCTCGTACTGCACGGGGTAGAAGAGCAGGCCGTTGTTCTTCTCGAAGACCGGCAGGACCGACTTCCGGCTCACCGAGGTCCAGCAGCCGAAGACGGCGGCCACCTTGTCCTGAAGCAGTAGCTTCTTGGACTTCTCGGCGAACAGGTCCCAGTTGGAGGCCGGATCCTCCACCATGGGCGCCACCTTGCGCCCCAGCACGCCGCCGGCCTTGTTGATCTCGTCGATGGCCATCAGGACGATCTCCTTGATCGGCGCTTCGCTGATGGCCATGGTGCCGCTGAGCGAGTGCAGGATACCGACCTTGATGGGCCCCTTTTCCTGGGCCCGAAGGATCGCGGGAAAGGACAGTCCTCCCGCAATCCCGGCGCCCGCGATGCCGAGGGCCGAAGCCTTGAGGAAATCCCGACGGGTATGACCCTGCGTCATGTGCTGCTCCTTTCGACAAAAGGCGTTCTGGGCAAGAAGGAACGTTTTGGCCTCATCGCCCCTCCGCGCGCCCTTGCGCGATCGATCCACGGGTGAGTCGTTCGAGCCCGCCCTGACCGACTCCGCTGTCGGCGGTGCGCTTTGTAGTGACCAGTTAGCAAGCCACGTGCCGTTGAACGGGAGGAGGGAATGGTTCGATTCCGTAGAGAATTCAAGGGATTGCCCGGCGCGTCTATCCGGGATGAAACGGCGACGGCTGCCTGCTTCTTGGGCAAGCGCGCCGGGCTGCTAACGAATGCGGCAGGGCTACCGCGGGGCCGACTGCTCGCGGCGGGGATGCGTTCCTTCGAGGCGTTCGACCAGCAGGAGCGCCCGCGCGACCTCGACCATCGGCCTGCGGCTGTCCATGGCGGTCTTCTGGATCTTGCGGAAGGCCTCCGCCTCGCTCAGTCCGTGTCGGCTCATCAGGAGCCCCTTGGCGCGCTCGACCAGCTTGCGGGACTCCATGGCCTTCTTGAGATCCTCATTCTCCCGCCTGATGGCGTCCAGCTCGCGGAACCGACCCGCGGCCAGCTCCATGGCCGGCTCGAGCTCTTCGGGGCGGAGGGGCTTGACCAGAAACGCCATGATGCCCGCGTCACGGGCCCGCCGGACCACCCCCGCGTCCGTCCGGCTGGTCAGGAGCACGATCGGGCACGGCACCCGATCCATCACCGCCCGCGCGGCCTCGACGCCGTCGCCGTCGCGCAGGCCGACGGCCAGAATCAGGACGTCGGGGCGGGAGCGCTCCGCCAGTTCCAGGGCCTCGCGGGTCGACCCTCCGGCGCCGACGATCACTCCCCCGAGGGCGGTGACTGCCTCCGCCACCGCGACCCTGGACGGGGCATGGTCATCGACGAGGAGAACGCGCCAGTGCGGCTTCACGCCGGCATTAGAAGAACGAGTAGAAGAGGCTGACCGAAACGGTGTCCAGGCTCTGAGAGGTGGGGGTGAGCCCCGGCGTGCGGATCTTGAACACTTTCTCGTCCGCGCTGTCGTGGCGGTATTCGAGCCGCCCGACCAGGCCCCTCCAGATCTTGTACTGGACGGTCGCCGTCACCTCGTAGAGCGAGACCTTGGAGCCGGCGGCGACCCCCAGGGTGCGGATCCCGTCGGCGTCCTTGAAGTACTCGAGCCGGAGCGCCGTCCGGAGCTTCTCGGTCCAGTCGTAGGCCGCGTACGCCGCCCACCCCCACCAGGAGGCGTCGGAGTTGCTCCGGGTCGCGGCCGCGAGCAGCGAGGCCTCGTCGTCCTCCCAGCCGTAGTCGGAGTTGAGGCCGAGCGTGAGGTTCTTGATCCCGGTGTAGTTCACCACCAGGTCGAAGACGGTCCGGCGCTCTCCCTGGTTGAGCTGCTCGGGCCCGGTGATCCACTGGAAGTTCGTGGCGAGGTCCTTCAGCGGGGTCACCGCGATCTGGCCGGTCCAGGAGAGCTTGTCGTTGTTGTCATCGGCCACGTCCCAGCCGACGACCGGCCCCGCCGAGACGCTCAGCCAGTCGGTGACGGGGTACGACGCCAGCGCCCCCACGTGGGTCAGCGGGATGGCGAAGGTGAACAGGAGCGCGCGGGAGAAATTCAGGTTGTTCGGCGACTCGATGACCTCGTAGCCGAGCAGCGTCACCCACTTCCCCGCCTTGATCGTGAGCCCGTTCCCGAGGGGGATCATCCCCGACACGTACCCCTCCTGGAGATCGTACTTGCGCGTGTTGCGGAACGGGAAGGCGTCGTTGTCGTCCCGGAAGATCCCGATGGCATGGTTCTTCTGCGAATCGATCCCCGACGTGACGACGAGGCCGTAGCCGAACGGGTACTTCTCCGACGGGTCCTTCTTGATGCTGAACTCGGCGACGTTGAAGGTGTACCCCTCGTCGAAGTCGTAGAGGCGGAGCTCGTTGGTGGCGTCCCGCCCCGATCCGGTCAGGTTGAACGTGTAGCTGTTCTCGACGTAGGCGAAGAGCTTGTGCTCCTCCCAGAGGGTGGGCGGCCTCTTCTCTTCCTTGGTTTTTTCCTGGGCAAACGCGGAGGCAGCCACACACACCAGCAGGCTGGAAAGGACTAGCCTCAACAGCGTTCTCAGGTTTTTCACGTGGAAACTCCTCGTTCGGTCACGCCGTTGGGACCGGTCCCGTGCGCGCGTTTTCCGCGGCCTTTGCTGTACCCGTTTAGATGTCGAAGTAGAGCGCGAACTCCCACGGATGAGGCCGGAGCCGGATGGGGTCCACCTCGTTCTTCCGCTTGTACTCGATCCAGGTCTCGATCAGGTCGGGCGTGAAGACGTCGCCCTTCAGGAGGAACTCGTGGTCCTTCTCGAGCGCGTCCAGCACCTCGCCGAGCGATCCGGGAAGCTGCTTGACCTTCTTCGCCTCCGCCGGCGGTAGCTCGTAGAGGTCCTTGTCGATGGGCTTGCCCGGATCGATCTTGTTGGCGACGCCGTCGAGCCCCGCCATGACGCAGGCGGCGAAGGACAGGTACGGGTTGCAGGTGGGATCCGGGGTCCTGAACTCGATCCGCTTGGCCTTCTCCGACCGCGAGTACATCGGGATCCGGATGCAGGCCGAGCGGTTCCGCTGGCTGTACACGAGGTTGATGGGCGCCTCGTAGCCCGGCACCAGCCGGCGGTAGGAGTTCGTCGTGGGCGCGATGATCGCGCAGAGGGCCGGGGCGTGCTTCAGGATCCCCCCGATGTAGTAGAGGCAGAACTTCGAGATGTCGGCGTAGCCCCCGCGCTCGTACATGAGGTTCTTGCCGTTCTTCCAGAGCGACTGGTGCGTGTGCATGCCCGAGCCGTTGTCCTGGAAGATCGGCTTGGGCATGAACGTGGCCGTCTTGCCGTGCTTCCGCGCGGTGTTCTTGGCGCAGTACTTGTACCACAGCACGCTGTCGGCCATCTTCGTCAGCGTGTTGAAGCGCATGTCCACCTCGGTCTGCCCGGCGGTGGCCACCTCGTGGTGGTGCACCTCCACCTTCACGCCGACCGACTCCAGGGCCAGGACCATGTCGGAGCGGATGTCCTGGAACTTGTCCATGGGCGGCACGGGGAAGTACCCCTGCTTGTAGCGGGGCTTGTAGCCTAGGTTCGGGCGGTCGGGCGTGCCTTCCTTGCCCGAATTCCAGAAGCCGGCCTCGGAGTCGATGTAGTAGTAGCCACAGTTGTAGGTCTGGTCGAAGCGGATCTCGTCGAAGAAGAAGAACTCCAGCTCCGGGCCGATGTACACCGTGTCGGCCACGCCCGACTTCTTCACGTAGGCCTCGACCTTCTGGGCCACGTAGCGGGGATCGCGGGTGTAGGCCTTGCCCGTGACCGGATCCTTGACGTTACAGATGAGGACGAGGGTCGGCACCGCCGTGAACGGATCCATGGTCACCGACGCGGGGTCGGGCATCAGCAGCATGTCCGACTCGTCGATCGTCTGGAAGCCGCGGATGGACGAGCCGTCGAAGCCGATCCCCTCCTCGAAGAGGTCCTCGGTGAGCTCCGCCACCGGGATCGAGAAGTGCTGCCAGAGACCGGGGACGTCGATGAAGCGGAGGTCCACGATCTTGGCGCCCTTCTCCTTGGCCAGCTTGATCGCTTCTTTCGGGGTCATGCGTCGCCTCCTGGCGCGAGGCCCCGGCAGGCGCCGGGGCCGGAATGAAGTGGTCGGGACCCAATGAACATACTGGGATGGCCGAGCAAAATCAAGCGGGCATCGTCGGTTTGGGCGGAGGCTTCATGCCTTCCGCAAAGGCCCCGCCGCTCGTGATCCCGTAGCCCGGGCTCTCCAGCGCATAGGCGGTCTCCGAGTGCTGGGAGAGATCGAGCCCCGCGACTTCATCCTCCTCCGTGACGCGAAGGCCCATGGTGGCGTCGAGGATCTTCAGAATGATCACGGTCCCGAAGAACGCCAGCACCCACGACGCCAGGATGGCGACGATCTGCGGGCCCATCTGGGCCGGGTTGCCGGAGAAGAGCCCGTCGCCGCCGGCGTCGTTGACGGCCTTGGTGGCGAAGAGGCCGGTGGCCAGCGCCCCCCACGTGCCGCCGACGCCATGCACACCGACCACGTCCAGGGAATCGTCGTAGCCCAGCTTGGTCTTTACGTTGCAGGCGTTATAGCAGAGGAACCCCGCGACGGCGCCGATGATGATGGAGGCCAGCGGTGTGACGAAGCCCGAGGCCGGGGTGATCGCGACCAGCCCCGCGACGGCCCCCGACGCCGCGCCCAGGACGGTGGGCTTCCCGCGCATGGCCCACTCCGAGAACATCCAGCCCAGCGCGGCGGATGCGGTGGCAGTGTTGGTGACGACGAAGGCGCTGGTCGCCAGGGCCCCCGCGCTGATGGCGCTGCCGGCGTTGAAGCCGAACCACCCGAACCAGAGGAGCGCGGCGCCGGCCACCGTGAGCGGCAGGTTATGGGGGCGCATGGGCTCGTGCCCATAGCCCTTCCGCCGGCCGACGACGAGAGCGGCGGCCAGGGCCGAGACCCCGGAGCTGATGTGCACCACGGTCCCCCCGGCAAAGTCGAGCGCCCCCCAGCCGCGGAGCCACCCCCCGACCCCCCAGACCCAATGGGCCAGCGGATCGTAGATGAACGTGGCCCAGGCCAGGGTGAAGACGATGAAGGTGGAAAACTTGATCCGCTCGGCGAACGCCCCCGTGATGAGCGCGGGCGTGATGATGGCGAACATGAGCTGGAAGACCATGAACGCCTGGTGGGGCACCGTGGCCCCGTAGTCGGGGTTCGGCTGGAGCCCCACCCCCCGCAGGCCGATCCATTCCAGGCCGCCGATGATGCCGCCCTTGTCGGGCCCGAAGGCCAGGCTGTACCCCCACAGCACCCACTGGACCGAGATCAGCGCCAGGATGATGAAGCTCTGCATGATCGTGGCCAGGGCGTTCTTCGGGCGGACCATTCCGCCGTAGAAGAGGGCCAGGCCGGGCGCCGTCATCAGCAGCACGAGGGCCGAGGAGGTGAGCAGCCAGGCCGTGTCGCCCGAGTCGATCTTCGGGGCCGGGGCGGGAGCCGCAGCGGGCGCGGCCGGGGGCGGCGCCGCGGTCGGCTGCTGGGCCAGGCCCCACCCGATCGCCGCAACGAAGAGAATGAAACAGAAGACTGCCAACGTCAGTGTCGAGCGTCGCGCTGTGACCACTGCGTCACCTCCCCTACGCTTAGAGCGCCGCTTCATCGCGCTCACCCGTGCGGATCCGGACCGCGCTTTCGACCGGGTGAACGAAGATTTTCCCGTCGCCGATGTTGCCCGTCTTGGCGGCGGCGGCCAGGACGTCCACCACTTTCGAGACCAGGTTGTCGGGCACCACCACCTCCACCTTGATCTTGGGGAGGAAGTCCACCGTGTACTCCCCGCCGCGGTACAGCTCCGTGTGGCCCTTCTGACGGCCGAAGCCCCGGACCTCCGAGACCGTCATCCCGATGACTCCGATCCCGGTCAGGGCTTCCTTGACGTCGTCCAGCTTGAACGGCTTGATCACCGCCTCGATCTTTTTCATCACGGTCCCTCCCGTCGAAACCTGAGAGCAACAGCCGTGCCGCGCCGGAACGAATCCGGCGGGTAAGAAATTACAGGAAGTTACCCTCGCTCACCAGGGGGGATGGGGCGACCGCCTGCCTACGGATTGGGCAGGCCCCCAACGCCTGCCGCCTGCTTGGGCAGAGTTACTCCCCTGCCGGCCTGGATCTGAAGACGAAGTGCGGAGCGCCCGGACTCTGGACGGCCCGGATGGCCGAGTGGAGTGCGCGGAGGCCCGGCGACTTCTCCGCGATACCGACGCAGGGCGGCGGAGGCGGCCCGCCGGCTGGGAGCGCCGCCGTGCACAGGATCACGGGAACCGTCGAGCCGCGAAGGCTCAGCGCGGCCAGGAACGCGAGGCCATCCATGCGGGGCATGTGGAGATCCAGGATGACCAGGTCGGGGGCGAGGGCATCGAAGAGGATGAGCCCCTCGAAGCCGTCCCGGGCCTCGACGACGTCCCACTTCCGCTCGAACTCCAGGCGGTAGAGGCTCCGCCAGGCCGGGTCGTCGTCGATGACCAGCAAGGTCGCCATGACCGGTGGAGGGTGCAAACCTGCTGCCGCGAGCGCGAGAAACAGAAAAACAGAGGCTTAGAAAGCGCGACGCGGCGAATGGCCGTTCGAGAAATAACGCAGTGGTCGGAAGTCCGTCAGTCGGCCGACCCCCTCACCTTTATCCTCCCCCCCCCACCCTGCCTCTCCCCAGTGGGGAGAGGAGAAGAGGTGAGGGGCATTCGAGTGGGGCAGGGTGAGGGGCGGCGTCAGGTGCGGCGCTGGGGGATCCCGTGCTTCCTCATTTTGGAGTACAAAGTGGGCCGGCGAAGCCCGAGGAGGGCCGCGGCCGCCTGCTTGTTCCAGTTGGTGGACTCGAGCGCCCGCAGGATGGAGGCGCGCTCGATCTCCTCCAGGGACCCGGGGGGCGGCCCGGCGCTCACCGCCGCCTCGGTCGGGACCCCGAGCGATTCCGGAAGGTCGCCCACGCCGATCTCGGGTCCGCGGGCTACCAGCACCGCCCGCTCGATGGCGTGCTCCAGCTCGCGCACGTTACCGGGCCAGGGGTGGGCGAGGAAGCGGCGGTAGGTTTCGGGGCTGAGGGTCTCTACCGCCCGCCCGTGCTTGGCGGCGAAGCGCTGGAGGTAGTGGCGGGCGAGGAGGGCGATGTCCCCCGTGCGCTCCCGGAGCGGCGGCAGGCTGATCGTGACGGTGTTGATGCGGAAGTACAGGTCCTGGCGGAGGCGCCCTTCCTTGACTGCGTCCTCGGGGGCGCGGTTGGAGGACGTGATCAGGCGGAAGTCCACGGGGATCGTCCGCGAGCCTCCGATGCGACGGACCAGCCGCTCCTCCAGCACCCGCAGGAGCTTGGCCTGGAGGTCGAGGGGCATCTCGGTGATCTCGTCGAGCATGATGGACCCCCGGTGGGCCTCCTCGAGCAGGCCGACCTTGTCGGTGGTCGCCCCCGTGAAGGCGCCCTTGACGTGGCCGAACAGCTCGGACTCGATCAGGTCCTTCGGGAGCGCGGCGCAGTTGATCTTGACCCACGGCCCCTGGCTGCGGGGGCTCCGGGCGTGGATGGCGTCGGCCACCAGCTCCTTGCCGGTGCCGCTCTCGCCCGCGATGAGGACGTTGGCGTCGGAGGTGGCGACCGCGTCCATCAGCTCGAAGACCCGCTGCATGGCCGGGGCGCTGCCGAGGATCTCCCCGTAGCCCGACGTCTTCGCCAGGCGCCGCTTGAGATCGGTCGCTTCCGCCACGAGCCAGCGCCGCTCCAGCGCCTTGCCGGCGAGGGCGGTGATCTCCTCCGCGTCGAAGGGCTTGGTCACGAAGTAGAACGCGCCCTCCTTGGTCGCCTCCACCGCCTTGGGAATCGAGCCGTGGGCCGTGATCATGATCACTTCGATCGCGGAATCCCGGCGCTTCAGCTCCCGCAGGACGCCGAGGCCGTCACCGTCGGGCAGGACCAGGTCCACGATGGCCAGGTGGAAGCCGTGGCCGTTGGCGGCCTCCACCGCCTGGCCGACGCTCCCCGCGGTGACGACGGCGTGCCCCTCGGCTTCCAGGACGAGCCGGAGCCCGTCGGCCATCGTGGGTTCGTCGTCAACGACCAGGATGCGGCCGGCTTTCATGGCTGCCTCACCGGCAGGAGCACCCGCACGCGGGTCCCCTGCCCGAGCCGGCTGTCGATCTGGATCTGCCCGCCGTGGAGGTCCGCGACGGACCTGGCGATGGCCATGCCCAGACCGGTGCCGTGCGGTTTGGTGGTGAAGAAGAGGTCGAAGGCTCGCGAGAGTGTCTCGTCGGACATTCCGCACCCGGTATCCTCGATCGTCACCTGGATCTCCTCGCTCTGATGGGTGACCGCCACGGTCAGCGTCCCCTCGTCGCCCATGGCATCCAGGCCGTTCAGCAGGAGGTTCATGAAGACCTTTCTGAGCTCCCGGGGATCCAGCAGCGCGTCCGGTACGTCGGCCGCGTACTGCCGCTCGACGCGGATCCGCCTCCCCGCCAGGCGATCCTGGGCGAGGGAGAGGCAGTCGTCGAGGAGCTGGGCCACCTTGACCGGCTCGCGTTTCAATTCGGAGGGCCGGCCGAAGGCCGTGATCTCGGTGACGAGGTCGGAGAGGTGGTCGATGGCCCGCCCGATCTTCTGGGCCAGCTCGCCGAGCTCGGGATCCTGGACGGTCCCGAGCCGCTTTTCCAGATGGCGGGCGTAGAGCTTCAGCCCGCCGAGGGGATTCTTCAGCTCGTGGGCGACCTGGGCGGCCATCCGTCCCAAGGCGGCCAGGGCTCCGCTTCGCAGCTGGGAGAGTTCGTGAGCGTTCTTGAGCGCCACCGCGGCCTGGAAGGAGAAGAGGGCCAGGAGCTCGAGGTCCTCCGGCGTGGGAGACACCCGCTCGGGGCATTCGACGACGAGGGCTCCCATTGGTCCCCCGCGGACCACGAGGGGGGCGGCGAGCGCGACGCGCCCGTCCGTCCCCGTGAGCATCGTGGGCACTCCCTTCTCCACCGCCGCCTGCGCGGCAGCCTGAAGGGGCTCCCACGCCTTGGGCTGCGTCCCCGCGCTGGCCATGGGGATGAGCTGGTCCCGCTCGAGCAGGAAGACGACCGAGCGCTCGGCTTCGGTCGCCTCCACCGTGGCCTGGGCCACGGCATCCAGGATCCGCTCCATCACGCCGGACGACGCGAGCGTCTCCCCCACCACCTTGAGCCGGCCGCGGTCGCGGGCCCAGCGGCGCTCCGACAGGGCCCGGCCCACCCGGGTCCGCAGCTCCTCGGGGTTGAAGGGCTTGGTGAGATAGTCGAAGGCCCCCCGCTGGATCGCCGCCACCGCCTCCTCGATGGAGCCGTGGGCCGCCATGATGAGCACCGGCAGCCCCGGCAGCCGCTCGCGGGCCGCCTCCATCAGGGCGATCCCGTCCATGCGCTCCATGCGGAGGTCGAAGAGCGCAAGGTCGAATCCTCCTCCGTCCAGCGCCGCCAGCGCCTCCCGGGAGCCACCCACGGCCGTCACCTGGAGCCCAAGGGCCTCGAGCCGCCTCCCTAGCACCTCGCGGATTTTCGCGTCGTCATCGACAACGAGTACACGCCCCTTCACGGCATCCTCTTCTGGTGTGGCTTCGACAGTAGCACAAGGACTTGGCCAGTGTCACGCAGCTGACACCTGCCTCTCCCCCCATTGTCCCACCCCGGACGGAACCGGAGGCGGGCCGGACGCACTGGTTCAGTGATTTTCATTTAAAACTCAATGGGTTTGATATCTCTGGCGTGCCGACAGCCCCCGCTTATTCCTGCAAGCCGAAGGCCGACCGATGGGGTCAGGCATGCGTATTTGCGTTACGGGGGCTAGCGGGCGGGAGTGGGGGCGATCTGGGTGGCCACGAGCGTGGCGATCAGCTTGCCCCGCTCGTCTCTGACCTTGACCTCGACGACGAGAGTTGTGCGCCCGCGGTGGATGATCTCCGCCTCCGCCGTCAGGGTGCCCTGGCCGGCGTTGCCGACGAGGTTGACCGAGAGCTGGATGGTGAGGGGGAACAGCTCGGGCTTGAGCTCCCCGGTGGGGTTGGCCTCCCACATGGCGGCGGCCGTGGCCGTCTCGTCGGCAAAGGCGATGATGGCGCCGGCGTGGAAGCGCCCGGTGAGCTGGGTCAGCTCCGGCTTGAAGGCCAGCTCCGCTCGCGCCTTCCCCTCGCCCGCGCTGATGAAGCGGGTGCCGTGGGCGCCGATCATGGTGCCCCGGGCCCACTCGTTCAGCTTCTGGGCATAGGCGCGGGGATCGAGCCGCTCAGAACTCACGCCTTCGCTCTAGCAGGTGGTAGATGTTCTGGGCGCGGGTCTCCTTGACGAGGAACGCCACCAGCGCGGCCCCGAGCACGAGGAGCGCGCAGACGAAGAAGGCGAAGCGGTACGCCTCGAGCGGATAGACCCGCGCGCCCCCTTCCATCGCTCCGGCCCAGCGGGCATCCAGCAGCGCCCCCATCGGCACCTGGGTCACCGCCGCCCCGAGGAAGCCGCCGAGGTTCACCACGGCCACGCTCACGCCCGCCAGGTGCGGGGGATTGACCTCCCGGCCGATGGGCCAGGTCAGGACGAAGGCCCCGCCGAAGAGCCCCAGCGTGAAGAGGAGCGCGTAGAGGCTGCCCAGGGCGAGTTGACCGAGCGTCAGGACGAACACTCCCCAGAGGAGCAGGTAGATCCAGCAGAGCACGATATAGGGGAGCCGGCGAAGCCCGAGGACCCGGTCGGAGAGATAGCCGGTGAGCGGCCCCGAAAAGATCACCGCGACCCAGGTGGCGGTCACATAGGTCGCCGCTCGCCCGAGCGAAAGCCCGTAGACATCGCGGAAGAAGGGAATCCCCCAGAGCATCAGGTTGCTGGCGGCGCCGTAGAGGCCGAAGAACGTCAGAAAGGGGGGCCAGGTATGCGGGTTCCTCAGGATGCGCCACGTTCCCTTCATGATCTGCGCGAAGGTCTGGGAAGGGGCGGCCTCGGCGGCGCCGGGGCGGTCGCGCACGAGAGCCCAGCAGAGGAGGGACGCGACGAGGGAGACCAGCCCCACCCAGACGAACCCCCAGCGCCAGCCGACGGCGCCGGCCAGGAACGCGAACGGCGCGGTAGCGGCCAGGGCGCCCAGCACGCCCATCGTGGAGGTGAGCGCCGACACGGTTCCGAACCAGCGCGGGGGGAACCAGACCGCCGCCACCTTGAGCGCCCCCACGAAGGTGACCGAGGCGCCGAGGCCGATCAGGAGCCGCCCGGCAAAGAGCGGCCCCCCGCTCCACGCCCACCCCATGAGGAACGTGCCGAGCGCCATCAGGGTGCCGCCCACCGCCACCACCCGCCGCGGGCCGTAGGCGTCCACCAGGAGCCCGGCGGGCAGCATGAGCCCGGCGTAGGCGTAGAAGTAGAGCGAGGAGAGCAGGCCGACCAGCGCGCCGCCGCCCTGAAAGGCGGCCATGAGCTCTTTGGCAACGGTCCCCGGCGCGACCCGATGGAAGAAGGCGATCAGGAAAATGAAGGACGGGACTCCCCACATCACCCATGGGCGCATGCAGAGCCTGACCCTATCATCCCCGGTATTTGCGGCGCAAGCCGCGGCGTTTTCTCTTGGGCCGTGCCGAGAACCGAGCCGGGTACCCACCGTAGGTGGGTGGAGGCCCGAGGGAGGAGGCCACCGGAGGCGTAACGACCCAGCCCGCCTGCGGCGGGACTGGGTGCCCGCAAAGGAATGCCGACGACCGAGAACGACGGGATGCGATGGTTATCGGCACGGCCCTGCCGGTTGCAATACGGTCCCTCATAGCCTAGCATGGGGCATCCCCGAGGAGGCTCTGCCAGTGAACTTCGGCTTCTCGATCCCCGGTCGCGGGCCGCTTGCCGACCCCGAGCTGATCCTCAAGCTGGTCCCCAAGGCGGAGCAGCTCGGCTATTCCTCCCTCTTCGTGACCGACCACGTGGTGCTTCCCACTGCCAGCCGGTCCGTGTACCCGTACCAGCCGTCGGGCCAGTTTCCCGGAGGCTACGATCAGGATTACCTGGAGCCGCTGACCCTCATGAGCTACCTGGCGGCCGCCACGAAGAAGATCCGCCTGGGAACGAGCGTCCTGATCGTGCCTTACCGGAACCCCCTCGTGGCGGCCAAGATGCTGGCCACCCTGGACGTGCTCTCGGGCGGGCGGGTCATCGTCGGCGCGGGCGTCGGCTGGCTCCAGGAGGAGTTCGCCGCGCTGGGCGCGCCGCCGTTCGGCGAGCGCGGCAGGGTCACGGACGAGTACATCCGGCTGATGCGCGAGTGCTGGACCAAGGACCGGATCGACTTCCAGGGAACGTATTACCGGGTGAGCGACATCGTGTTCCTGCCCAAGCCCGTCCAGAAGCCGGCGATCCCGATCTGGATTGGCGGCCACACCGAGGGAGCGCTGCGCCGCGCCGGGGAGCTGGGCGACGGCTGGCACCCGATCGGCCTCCGCCCTCCGGCGCTCCTCCATCCGCCGGAGTACGCCGAGAAGGTGAAGAAGATCCACACCTGGGCGGCGCGGGCCGGGCGCAACCCGAAGCAGATCACGCTGACCCTCCGCGCGCCGATGGAGGTGTGGCCGAAGCGGGCCAAGCCCCCCGCCGGCGAGCGACCGCTGCTGCGGGGCACGGCCGAGCAGGTGGTCGCCGACATCCGCCAGTACCAGGCGCTCGGCGTGACGCACTTCGTCTTCGATCACACCGCGACCGATTTCAAGGCCATCGCGGCCAACATGGAGCGCTTTGCGGAGGAGGTGAGGCCCAAGGTGAGGCGCGCCCCGTGAGCGCCCTGCTCGCGCCGGAGGTGAGCGACTTCCTCAAGGCCGGGCGGGTCGCGCGCCTCGGCACCGCCGACGCGACGGGCCAGCCGCTGGTCGTTCCGATCTGCTACGCCTTCGACGGCCGCCACTGCTACTCGGCCATCGACGCCAAGCCCAAGCGGCAGGTCCCCGGCCGGCTCAAGCGGGTGAGGAACATCAGGGAAAACTCGCGGGTCTCGCTCCTCGTGGACCACTACGACGAAGAGTGGAGCCGGCTCCGGTACGTCGTCCTCCAAGGCCGGGCCGACCTCCTCTCGGAAGGCGCCGAGTTCGCGCACGCGGTGGATCTCCTGCTCGAGAAGTATGCGCAGTATCGCGCCATGAGCCTCGACCGCGGCTCGGGGCTGGTGATCAAGATCACTCCCGAGCGGGTGATCCAGTGGAGCTTCGCGGCGTGACGCGCGCCGAGCGCGCTCTCGACCGAATCCACTCCGGGGTGGCCCCCAGCCGGGACGAGGCGGTGAGCCTCCTGGGAGTTTCCGACGCTCGCCTGCCCGAGCTCCTCGGGGCCGCGTCGGCGGTGAGGGACCGCGGCCGGGGGCGGCGGATCACGTTCTCCAAGAAAGTCTTCGTCCCGCTCACCACCCTCTGCCGCGACTACTGCGGCTACTGCACGTTCCGGCGGGACCCTGGCGAGCCGGGGGCGCACACGCTGACTCCCGAGGAGGTCATCGCCCTCGTGCAGGCGGGCGCCCGGCTCGGGGCCAAGGAGGCGCTCTTCTCCCTCGGCGATCGGCCCGAGGCGCTCTTCCCCGAGCACCGCGCCTTCCTGAGGGTCATGGGCCATCGGACCACGCTGGGCTATCTCAGGCAGATCTGCGAGTTGGTCCTGAAAGAATCCCCCCTCCTTCCCCACGCCAATCCGGGCCTGATGGGCGAACGCGACCTGGCCCGCCTCCGCGAGGTCAACGTCAGCATGGGGCTGATGCTCGAGACGACCTCCGAGCGTCTGCTCCGCCCGGCCATGGCGCACCACCGCGCGCCGGACAAGGTGCCCACCCGCCGGCTCAGGACACTCGCGCTGGCCGGCAAGCTCCAGATCCCCTTCACGACCGGCATTCTGATCGGCATCGGCGAGACCCTGGAGGAGAGGGTAGACTCCCTTTTTGCGATCAAGGACTTGCACGAGCGCTTCGGCCACATCCAGGAGGTCATCGTCCAGAATTTCAGGGCGAAGCCCCGCATCCCCATGGCGCATCACCCAGAGCCGTCGGCGGGGGAGATGCTGCGCACGGTGGCGGTGGCGCGGCTTTGCCTGGGGGGAAGCGTCAACGTTCAGGCGCCCCCGAATCTGGCGGGAGACCTCTACCCCGCGCTGCTCCACGCGGGACTGAACGATTGGGGCGGGATCTCCCCCCTCACGGTGGACCACATCAACCCCGAAGCCCCCTGGCCCCTGATCGGCGCGCTGCGCCGGGCCACGGAGGCGGCCGGCTTCGAGCTTCGCGAACGGCTGGCCATCTACCCCGAGTACGCTTCCCGTCCCGAGTTTCTGGCGGAGGGGCTGCGCCCCCGCGTCCAGGCGCTTTTGGACGGCGACGGCTGCGTGAGGACCGACTATGAGCGCTGGAGACAGTGGTAGAGTCCCGGTGAACGGGCTCGCCGCATCGCTCGACTGGGTGGAGCCGGAGATCCGCCGGATCCTGGCGCGCGCGCTCGACGGCGCCGAGCCGTCCGCGGCGGAGGGGGCGCGGCTCGCCGGCGTCGAGGGGCGCGAGCTCCACGCCCTGGCCCTCGCGGCCGACGAGCTGCGGCGGCGGCAGGTCGGCGACACCGCCACCTACGTCGTGAACCGCAACGTCAATTTCACCAACGTGTGCATCAAGCACTGCACCTTCTGTGCCTTCAGCCGCGACCACCGGGAGGAGGAGGGCTACTTCCTGCCGATGGAGGAGGTGGTCCGCCGCGCCCAGGAGGCGTGGGACCTGGGCGCCACGGAGGTCTGCATCCAGGCGGGGCTCCCGCCCAAGCTCGACGGCCGCTACTACATCGACCTCTGCCGGGCCATCAAGCAGGCGCTGCCCCGGATGCACCTCCACGCCTTCTCGCCGGAGGAGATCCTGTACGGCTCCGTGCGCTCGGGGCTGCCGATTCGCGAGTACCTCACGGAGCTGAAGGCGGCGGGGCTCGGGACCCTCCCCGGCACCTCGGCCGAGATCCTCGACGACGCGATCCGCGACGTGATCTCCCGGGGCCGCATCACGACGGGCCAGTGGATCGAGGTCATCACGACCGCTCACTCGCTCGGCATCAGGACGACCTCAACCATCATGTACGGGCACATTGAAACGCCCCTGCACTGGGTCAGGCACATGGACCTGCTGCGGTCCATCCAGCGCCACACCGGCGGCTTCACCGAATTCGTGCCCCTCTCCCTGATCCACTCGGAGGCGCCCATGTACCGGCGCGGCCTCGTGCCCGGAGTCCGCCCGGGGGCGACGGGGACGGAGGTCGTGAAGATGCACGCCCTCGCGCGCTTGATGCTCGGCCCCAGCTTCCGGAACGTCCAGGCTTCGTGGGTGAAGGAAGGGCCGAAGCTCGCCCAGCACCTCCTCACGTGCGGGGCCAACGACCTGGGGGGCACGCTGATCAACGAGAGCATCTCCACGTCCGCGGGCGCGCCGTACGGCCAGCTGGTCCCGCCGCGCGAGCTCCGGCGGATGATCCGCGAGGCGGGGCGCGTCCCCGCTCAGCGCAGCACCACCTACGAGCTCCTGAAGGTCTATGGCGACGCGGACGAGGAAAGCCCGCTGGACGCGATCCAGGACCCGGAGGCGCGCTTCGGGTCCTACCACCGGCTGACCGCATCGGCGGAGTTCAGGTTCAGAAAATGACCTTGCGCTCAGCACTCCCTCGATTACAATACGGCTCTGGTCTCGTCGTACATCGTTCACCCCAACCCCTGAGGAGGACGCTCTCATGGCGAAGTCGATGACCAAGTCAGCCATCATCTCTCACCTCGCCGCCAAGACGGCGCTGACGAAGAAGCAAGTGGGGGGAGTGCTCGAACATCTCGCCACGCTCGCCGTCAAGGAAGCCAAGAACGGCTTCCAGATCCCCGACCTGGGCAAGCTGGTCCTCCGCAACCGCGCCGCGCGGATGGGGCGCAACCCCCAGACCGGCGAGCCCATCAAGATTCCCGCCAAGCGGGTCGTCAAGTTCCGTGTTTCCAAGGCCCTGAAGGACGCGGTGCTTGGGAAGAAGTAAGACCCGCCGGGCCGCGGGCGAGCGCGCCCCGGCGACGCCGCCGTTGGCCCCCTTCGCGAGCCCCCCGGCTCCCGAGGGGGTTCTGTTTGAGCCCCTGACCGAGCGGATCGACGAGGCCCGCCGGCTCTTCAGTTACGCGGGGGCGTGGGCCCCGGCGCCGGCGCCCGGCGAGGTCCTCTGGGGGGCCTCGACCGGGCGGGAGGCCGATCGGAGGCTCATCGGCGCGCTTCTCCTCGAAAAGAAGGGGGCGGCCGGCATGCTCCACGGGCCGGTGGTGGTCCTCACTGCGGGAGCCGGCTGGAACCCGATTGAGGTGGCGGCCGGGCTTCTGGCCGCCCTCATACCGCACGCCACGGGGAGTGGGATCGAGACCCTCTTCGCCCGCCCTCAGGGGCTGGACCGGGTCTGGGTCAGATTCGGCTTCATCCCGGTTCCCGAAGCGGACCTGCCGCGGGCGTTCAAGGGACGGCCGGGGTCCGGCCTCTTCGCGTGGCGCGGTGGGACGGCGCTCTGGTCCACGCGCAAGCCGCAGAGCGACGAGGCCCCCTCGACCCCTCACCCTGCCTCTCTTCCCCCTCACCCTGCCTCTCCCCAAAGGGGGGAGGAGAAGATGTGAAAAGCATAATAGTGGCACTCGCTGGCGGCACCGGAGCCGCCAAGTTCCTCAGAGGGCTCGTCGCCGTGGTTCCGCCCGAGCAGGTCGCGGTGATCGTCAATACCGGCGACGACGCGCTCGTCTGGGGGCTCCACGTCTCCCCCGATCTCGACACCGTGACCTACGCCCTCGCCGGCCTTCTCGACGAGGCCAAGGGGTGGGGAGTCAGGGACGACACGTTCCGCTGTCTGGCCGCCATGGCGGCCCTCGGCCGCGAGACGTGGTTCAACCTGGGGGACCGGGACCTCGGAACCCACCTCTTCCGCACCGAGCGCCTCGCGGCCGGCCGGAGCCTCACCGAGGTCACCGAGGCGATCCGCAGGGCGCTGGGCGTGAGGAGCCGGCTCCTTCCCGCGTCGGACTCCCCCGTGGCCACCCGCGTCCTGACGCCCGGAGGCTGGCTCGGCTTTCAGGAGTACTTCGTGAGGGAGAAGGCCCGGGTCGAGGTGCTGGACGTCGCCTACGGGGGAGCCGAGACGGCTTCCCCCGCGCCCGGGGTGCTCGAGGCGATCCACGCCGCGACCGCTGTCGTCATCTGCCCATCGAACCCGATCACGTCCATCGGACCGATCCTGGCCGTCCCTGGAATCGCCGAGGCGCTGGCGAGCACTCCGGCCCGAGTCCTGGCCATCAGCCCCATCGTGGGGGGCGCGCCGGTGAGCGGCCCCGCGGGGAAGCTGATGGCGGCCAAGGGGCTGCCCGTGTCCGCTCTCGGAGTGGCGCAGCTCTATCGCCCGTGGCTGGACGTGCTCGCCCTCGACCGACAGGATGAACGCCTGGCGCCGGATGTCGCCGCGCTCGGCATCGCGCCCCTGGTCACCGGCACGCTCATGACCGACCGCCGGGCGGAGGCGGCGCTGGCCCGCGCGGTGGTCGACCGCCTCGCGTCATGATCGTCGCCGCGGTCCCGGTCAAGGACCTCAGCAGCGCCAAGCAGCGGTTGGTCCCCCTTCTCTCGCCCTCGGAGCGCCGGGACTTGGCGCGGGCCATGCTGGAGGATGTGCTGGCGGCGCTGTGCGGAGCCGGCCTCGACGCGGTCCTCGTGGTCACCCGGGACGCCGAGGTCATCGAGCTGGCCCGCCGCGTGGCCGTCACGATCCTGGAAGAGGCGGCGAATCGCGGCCACACCGAGGCGGTGGCGCTGGCCCAAAGAGAGGCGGTCAAGATGGAGGCGCAGACCTTCCTCACCATCCCGGGGGACGTGCCGCTCGTCACCGCGGAAGAAATCCGCGCGCTGACCCGGGCCGTGCGCGCCGGACGGTCAGCGGTCTTCGTGCCGTCGCGGTCGGGCTTCGGGACCAACGCTGCGCTCCTGGCCCCGCCCGATGTCATGCCGCTCAAGTTTGGAGAGCCGTCGTTCGCCAACCACCTCAGCGCCGCGCGCGAGCGGGGGGTCGAGCCGACGGTGCTGGGGCTGCCGGGCCTGGGCCTCGATATCGACGGCCCCGACGACCTGGCGTCGCTCGCCGCCGAGGGCGGGCATACGCGCAGCGGCCGCCTCGTCAGCGTCTGGGGCGCCCCTCACCTCTTCTCCTCTCCCCAGAGGGGAGAGGCAGGGTGAGGGGGGAGAGGATTAAGGTGAGGGGGCCCGGTAACTCCGTGCCGCCGCGCTATGAAGTGATCGGGGTCGTCGGCCTTCCCGAGATCGGGAAGGGGGACGACCTGGGCCGCCTGATCGTCGAGGCGGCCGCCGCCCAGGGCACCGCGCTCGGAGATGGCGACCTGCTCGTGGTCAGCCAGAAGGTCGTGTCGAAATCAGAGGGGCGCGTGGTGCCTCTGGCCGGCGTCACGCCCTCCCCCGCGGCCCTGGCCATGGCGCGCGAGCTCGCCAAGGACGCGCGGCTGGTGGAGCTGATCCTCCGCGAGTCGCGGCGCGTGGTGCGCATGGACAAGGGAATCCTCATCGTGGAGACCCACCACGGCTGGATCTGCGCCAACGGCGGCGTGGACCAGTCCAACGTGGACCTGGACTCCGCTTCCCTGCTCCCCGAGGACCCCGATCGCTCCGCCCGCGCGCTGAGGGAGCGGATCCGCGGGCTGACCGGCGCGGACGCGGCCGTCATCATCTCCGACACGTTCGGGAGGCCGTGGCGCGAGGGGCTGACGAACGTGGCGATCGGGATCGCCGGCCTCGCGCCGATCCGGAACTACCTCGGCGCCCAGGACCCGGCGGGACACACGCTCCAGGCCACCCTCCTGGCCGTGGCCGACGAGCTCGCCGGGGCGGCTGAGCCCGTCATGGGCAAGCTGAACCGCGTGCCCGTCACGATCATCCGCGGCCTCCCCTTCGAGCGCGGGGAGGACAGCTCGAAGGCGCTGCTCCGCGACCCCTCGCGCGACCTCTTCCGCTGACGGAGGACCCTCGCTGGACGATCTCGCGGGTCTCTTCGCCACGCGGAGCCGCCGCCATCTGCTCGATGACAACCAGCCTGACGCGATTTGACCAACATTTGTCATCCCTGTAATATGCGGGGACTCGGACGTGCGGTATGATCCAGCAGAGGGTCGAGTGACGAAACGCATCCTGGCCGTCATCTCGCTGTCGGCGTGGCTAGCCGGGTGTGCCGCCCAGGGCGCGCTCCAGGCGGCGTCGTCCGACGAGCAGGGCCTACCGCCCCCGACGCGCCAGGTGCTCGGCAACGGCCTGCGCCTGATCATCCAGGACCACCGCGCTGCCAACGTGGTAGCCCTTTATCTGTTCGTGAGCGTGGGCGGCCGCGACGAGGCGCCGAATCAGCTGGGCTTCTCCCACTTCCAGGAGCACATGCTGTTCAAGGGCACGGACACCCAGCCGCCCGGGTGGGTGGACCGCGCCGTCGAGGGCGTCGGGGGCAAGTCCGACGCCAAGACCTCGCTCGACTACACGTTTTACTCGGTCATCGTCCCCGTCGAGGAGACGGCCAACGGGATCAGGATCCTGGCAGAGATGGCCTTCCGCTCGAAGTTCGATCCGGTGGAGCTGAAGCGCGAAGGCGAGGTCATCGTGGAAGAGGGGAACATCGAGCAGGACACCCCCCGCACCGCACTGATCCGGGGACTCTACGGGCTCGTCTTCCGCGACAATCCCTACGGCCGATCGATCCTCGGGAGCCCCGAGACGCTGGGCGCCGCCACGCGGGAGACCGTCTTCGCCTACTACAAGCGTCACTACGTCCCCGAGGCCATGACGCTCGTCGTGGTGGGGCCGGTCTCCGAGCGGGCCGTGACCGCAACCGTTCGCGAGGTGTTTCGGAAGATCCCGGCCACAGGCTACCGGCGGGCCCCGGTGCCGCCCCCCGCCCCGCTGACGGGCGGGATCCGCCGTCAGGTGGAGCGCCCGGAGCAGCAGGCCTTCCTCGGGATGGCGTGGGTCGCGCCGCGGGCCGACGACCCGGACGGCTTCGCGGTGGATCTCCTGGCCTCCATCCTCGGCGGATCGGAGAGCTCGCGCCTGGCCCGGACGCTCCGCGACCGCGACCAGCTCGTCTCCAGCGTCACGATGAGCTACGCGGCTCTCCAGGGGGCCGGGATCATCAGCCTCAGGGCCGAGCTGGAGGCGCCGGACCTCGAAAAGGTGGAGCGCCTGATCCTGGAGGAGATCGCGCGGATCCAGGCGGATGGGGTGACGGAAGACGAGCGCCAGCTCGCCGTCATCCAGTTCGAATCCGAGCACGCCTTCGACACGGAGACGGCGGAGGGGCTCGCTGACGCGTACGGCATCGCCGAGACGACGTGGACCCTGGACGCCGAGCTGACCTACGTGGATCGCCTCCGGCAGGTGACCCGGGAGCAGATCCGCGAGGCCGCGCGCAAGTTCCTCTCGCGGACCGACTACGCCCGGCTCGCCTTCGTGCCGAAGCCGAAGGACCGCTGACCGTGCGGCGCCTGACGTCCCTCCTGCTCAGCCTGGCGCTCCTGGCGCTCGCGAGCCTCGCGCCCGCCGCCGAGCCCCGCGCCGTCACCCGGACGCGGCTCCCCAACGGGTTGACGGTTCTCGTGAGAGAAAACCCTGCGTCAGCCGTCGTAGCGGTCGCGCTCGCCGTGAAGCTGGGAACGCGCTGGGAGACGCCGGAGACGGCCGGCATCTCCAACTTCCTCCAGCTCATGGTCGTGCGTGGGACGGCGTCGCGGAGCGGAACCCAGATCGTCGAGGACGCCGAGCGGCTCGGCGGCCGCATCGACGGCCGGGGCGACCAGGACTGGTCCGCCATCGAGGCGGCCGCCCTCGCGCGCAACTGGATCCCGCTCCTCGAGCTGGTCGCCGACGTCGCCCTCCACCCCTCGATGCCCGCGGGGGTCGTGGAAGGGGTCAAGCAGTTCCTGCTGCGCCAGGTCCGGAACCGCGGCGACCAGCCTTATCCCGTCGCCTTCGACACGCTGATGCAGTCGCTGTTCGGCCCTCACCCGTACGCCTGGCGTCCGCTGGGTCGCCGAGAAAGTCTGGAGCGTCTGGATCGGGCGGCGCTCCTTGCCCACTACCGGCGTCACTATGTTCCGGGGGGGATGGTGCTGGCCGTGAGCGGCCAGGTGCGCGCTCCCCTGGTCCTGAGAGAAGTCGAGCGCCTGTTCGGCGCGATGCCGGCGGGACAGCCGCCCGCCGCGACCAGCGTGCGCGCTCCGGCGATGGCCGCCTCGCGCGTCGGGAGCGACGTGCCCGGAGCCCAGGCCCAGATCCTGCACGGAGCGCTCGCGCCTCCGATGACCCATCCCGATTACCCGGCAGTGAAGGTCCTGAGCACCGTGCTGGGCGGCGGCATGGCTGGCCGCTTCTTCTCCGAGATCCGGGACAAGCAGGCCCTGGCCTATTCGACCGCAGCGCTCTACCCCACGCTGGCGGACACGGCGTACTTCGTGGCCCAGCTGGGCACGGGGCCGGAGAATCTCTCGCGCGCCCAAGCCAGTCTAAAGAAGGAGCTGGAGCGGATCCGGGAGGAGCCGCCGGCGGCCGAGGAGCTCCGCGTGGCCAAGGCGTACCTCCTGGGCAACTTCGCGATGGACCGGCGGACCAATGAGCGGCAGGCGTGGTACCTGGCCACCTACGAGCTGGCCGGGGTCGGCTATGAATTCCTTGACCGCTATGTCACTGGCGTGAGGGCCGTGACGCCCGCCGACGTCCAGCGCGTGGCCCGAACGTATCTGGGGACGATCCGGGAAAGCGTGGCCGGCCCCCAGGTTCGCTGACCCCGAGGCTGACTCGGTGTCAGACACCGGTGTCTGACACCATGGGAGGTTTTGCATGACCAAGGTGTTACGGCTGGCGCTCCTGACCCTGCTCTCGATTCCCACCGCGGCCTTCGCCGATCACCCCATCCCCGTCCAGGAGCTGGTGCTGCGGGCCAAGCCCGCCGTTGCCCTCGTAACGGCGCGAGTGGATGCCGAGGCCGTGGTGAACTGCGGCGCGGGGGCGATCACGGTCAGGCCCGCGCCCTTCGTGGAGACCGGCACCGGCTGGTTCATCGACGGCCGCGGCTGGCTGATCACCAACGCCCACGTCGTGGACCCGGCCCACCGGCTGCCTCCGTGGGTGACGCAGGAGCTCAAGAAGAGCGCCGTGGACGAAGCCTGCGTGAACCCCGTGCTCGCCCGGCAGGGGCTGATGCGCGGCCAGCGCCCCGACTTCGAGGACCAGATCCGACGCCGGGTGGACATGGGGAGCATCCGGCTCAAGCCGCTTCCCCAGGTGACGGTGCTCCTCTCCAGCGGCGCGCTGCTGCCGGCCGAGATCAAGAAGTTCAGCGCGCCGCTCCTGCTCGACGCGGCGGGCAAGCCCGTCGCCGACTCCGGCCGCGACCTGGCGCTGCTCCGCATCACGGACGGCGTCTACCCGGCGCTCGCCCTGACCGACGAAGACTCCAAGATCGGGGAGCCCGTCCGCATCATCGGGTTCCCGGGCGTGGTGCTGAGCCACGAGCTCCTGAACAGGACCGCCGCCCTGGAGGCGTCGGTGACCACCGGCGCCGTCTCGGGGCTCAAGCAGGACGCCATCGGCCAGGACGTGATCCAGACCGACGCGTCGGCGGCGCCGGGTAACAGCGGCGGCCCGGCCATCGGCCACGGCGGCACGGTGGTGGGTGTCCTGACGTTCGTCTCGCTCTCGCCCTCGGGCGGGAGCATCGTCCAGGGCTTCAACTTCCTCATCCCGTCGCGCGACGTCAAGAAGTTCCTCCAGGGGACCGACGTGACGAAGCCCGGGGAGAGCCCGTTCAACACGGTCTGGGCCGCGGGCCTCCACGACCTCGGCCAGGAGAGCTTCAAGAGCGCGGCGGCGAAGTTCGCCGAGGCCAACAGGCTCCTCCCCGATCTCCCGGACGTCAAGCGCGCGCTCGCCGAGGCCGAGTTCAAGGTGAAGAACCCTCCCCCGCGCCCGTTCCCGTGGGCCTGGGTCACCCTGGGGCTCGCCGTCGTCAGCGGGGGCGGGTACGGGGCCATGTGGTATCGCCGCTGGCAGCGCAACCGCTTCCGTATCAAGGCCGGCGAGGTCGTCAGGATGCTGGAGGCCGGGGTCAACCCTCTCCTGCTCGACGTCCGGCAGGAATCCGCGGCCAAGACGGCGCCGCTCAAGATCCCGGGCGCCACCTACATCTCGCCGGACACGCTGGAGCAGGGCCAGGCCGGCATCGAGGTGGACCCCAACCGGACCGTCGTCGCCTACTGCACCTGAACGGACGAGGCGACGAGCGCCCGTGTGGCGCAGCAGCTCCGGAACGTCGGCTACAAGGACGTGCGCATCCTCAAGGGCGGGCTCGGGGGCTGGGCCAACGCCGGCCTCCCCCTGGAGACCGCCAAGTAGGCCTGGGGTCAGGCATGCGTTATTGCGTTTCCGGCCGCTACGCAAATACGCAAGCCTGACCCCGGCGGTTGACACTCCTGCCTGCGGCGCCCTACACTCGGTCTCTGTCCACGCCGAACGCCATTCTCTTCATCCAAGGGGGACGCCATGACGTACGCCGACATCCTCTACGAAGTCAAGAACCAGATCGCCTGGATCACCATCAACCGGCCCGACAAGGGCAACACCTTCCGCCGCCAGACAGTCCTGGAGCTCATACAAGCGCTGAACGACGCCCGCAACGACCCCGACGTGAGGGTCGTCGTCCTCACGGGCGCCGGCGACCGCTTCTTCTGCATCGGCGGGGAGAAGGAGCCCACCGACGGCATGCTCCACTACCACAACGTCCCGCCGGTGGTGGACCTCTACACGCTGATCGACCTGATGCCGGTGCCCGTTGTCGCGATGGTCAACGGCTTCGCCGTCGGCGGCGGGAACGTGCTGGCCAACATGTGCGACCTCACGGTGGCCAGCGAGCAGGCGGCCTTCCGCCAGGTCGGCCCGTCCATGGGCTCCTACGACGCCGGCTTCGGCACGTGGTATCTGGAGGACGCCGTCGGGCGCAAGCGCGCGCGCGAGATCTGGTACCTGAACCGCAAGTACTCGGCCCGCGAAGCTCAGGCCATGGGGCTGGTCAACGAGGTCGCGCCCCCCGCCGAGCTGAGGGCGCGCACCGAGGCGCTCTGCGAGGAACTGAAGGCCCGAGGTCCCCAGGCGCTCGCGGCGCTCAAGGCGGCCTTCCACGCGCGGCACAACGGCGCGACCGGCCTCTCCCGCGTCACCATCGACCACCTCGTCGCCCACTACTACCACACCGAGGAGTCCAAGGAGCTGGGCCGGGCCTTCAACGCCAAGGAGAAGCCCAACCCCGAGAGGTTCTACCGATGAGACCGCTCGACGGCATCAAGATCCTGGAACTGGCGCGGGTGGCGCCGGGGGAGTTCTGCACGATGCTGCTCGGCGACATGGGGGCGGAAGTGCTCAAAATTGAGACGCCACCGGCCGACGGCAAGCCCGACTTCCTGGACGACAAGCGCCGGGCGGCCTTCGCCTACATCAACCGGAACAAGCGGAGCCTGGCGCTGAACCTCAAGGCCCCCGAGGGCCAGGCGATCTTCCAGAAGCTCGCCGCGGGCGCCGACGTGATTATCGAAGGCTTCCGCCCCGGCGTCATGAAGCGGCTCGGCGGCGATTACGAGACGATCCGGAAGCTCAACCCGCGCATCGTGTACTGCTCCCTCTCCGGGTTCGGCCAGAACGGGCCCTACCGCGACTACCCGGCCCACGACATCAATTACCTGTCGCTCGCCGGCGTCCTGGGGCTGATCGGGGAACCCGACCGCAAGCCCGCCATCCCCCTGAACATCGTCGCCGACTACGGCGGGGCGAGCCTTCACGGGGCGCTCGGCATCATGCTCGCGCTCTTCGCCCGCGAGCGGACCGGCCAGGGCCAGCACGTAGACGTGGCCTACCTGGACACGACGCTTTCCCTGCTCGCGGCGACGCCGAACCTCCGCTTCTTCTTCAGCGACGGTCTCGCCCCCCGGCGCGGCGCCGGCTTCCTCGGCGGCTCCTACCCCTATTACGCGACCTACGAGACCAAGGACAAGAAGCTCCTCTCGATCGGCTGCACCGAGCCCTGGCTCTGGGAGAACTTCTGCAAGGCCATCGGGCGGCCCGAGTTCGTGAAGTACAGCCGCCTCGCCGACCAGTTCGTCCGCGCCGCCAATGCCGAGGAGATCAAGGCGCGGGAGGAGGTCGGGGCGATCATCCGGACGCGGACCCGCGACGAATGGTACGACTTCCTGGTCAAGCACGACGTCTGCGTCGGAAAGGTGTACGACGTCGAGGAGGTCTTCGACGATCCGCAGGTGCAGGCCCGGCAGATGGTGGTGGAGACCGAGCACCCGGAGGCCGGCAAGGTGAGGGAGGTGGGCGTCGCCATCAAGCTGTCTGAGACGCCAGGGGCGGTGCGGCGCGCCGGGCCGTACCGGGGGGAGCACACGGACGAGGTGCTGCGCCAGCTCGGCATGAGCGAGGCCGAGATCAAGGAACTCCGCGACGCGCGCGTGGTGGCGTGAGGGCACCATGGAAAAGCGCTACCTGACCAAGCAGATCCCGAGCAAGTGGCCCTTCTCCCACGGCGTGGCCATCAAGAATCCCGGCACGCTGGTCATCCTGGCCGGCCAGGTGGCCTTCGACCGCCACGGCCCCAACCGCCAGCTCGTCGGCCCCGGCGACCTCGCCGCTCAGACGCGCCAGGCCATTCTGAACATCCGGACGCTGCTCGGCCAGTGCGGCGCCACCCTGAAGGACGTGGTGGACCTGACCGCCTACCTGACGGACATCGGCCGCTTCGAGGAAGCCGGCCGCGTGGCGATGGAGTACTTCACCGACCCGCTGCCGACGCTAACGCTGATCGGGGTCAAGGCCCTCGCCTTCCCCGAGCTGCTCATCGAGATCCGCGCCGTCGCCGTGCTTGCCGATCGCCCTGCCGCCGGGCGCGCCAAGCCCGCCCGGCGGAAAGCCACTAGGAGGCGCCGCAGCTAGCCAGCGCAATGTGGAGGCTCGTACTTGTTCGAGCGCGGGCTTTGCCCGCGCAACCCGGGGGGGGAGGCATCGGAAGGGGGGCGGAGCCCCCCTCCGAGGATGTATGAGCGGGATCGTCAACTGCGCCGCCTACGCCGGCGGCCGTCGCATCACCGACGTCAAGATCGAGGAGATCAGCGAGGTCCTGAAGCAGCCCGACCGCTTCGTCTGGATCGGGCTCCACGAGCCGGACGCCGACCTCCTGAAGCAGGTCCAGGCGGAGTTCGGCCTCCACGACCTGGCGGTCGAGGACGCCCTCCGCGCCCACCAGCGCCCCAAGCTCGAGCAGTACGGCGACTCCCTCTTCATCGTCCTCCGGACGGCCCGGCTCAATCCGGAGCGGCGCGGGATCGATCTCGGGGAAACCCACCTCTTCGTCGGCGCGCGGTACCTCGTCTCGGTCCGTCACGGGGCGTCCCTCTCCTACGCCGACGTCCGCGCGCGCTGCGAAGCGACCCCCCAGCTCCTCGCCAAGGGTCCCGGGTTCGCGCTCTACGCGCTGATGGACTTCATCGTGGACCAGTACTTCCCAATCGTCGACGCCCTCGAGGGCGAGCTCGAGGCCCTCGAGGAGACGATCTTCGGCGAGACGCTCAGCCGGGCCACCACCTCGCGGATCTACGAGCTCAAGCGCGACCTGCTGGAGGTCAAGCGGGCGGTCTCGCCCCTGGTTGACATCTGCAACCGCCTGATGCGGTTCGATATCCCCCTGATCCCGGACGACACGCGCCTCTACTTCCGCGACGTCTACGACCACGCGATCCGGATCAACGAGATGGTGGACGTCCTCCGCGAGCTGCTCACCACCGCGCTCGAGGCCAACCTCTCGCTCATCGCCGTCTCGCAGAACGAGGCGATGAAGAAGCTGGCGGCCTGGGCCGCGATCATCGCCGTGCCCACCATGGTGGCCGGGGTCTACGGGATGAACTTCCGGCACATGCCGGAGCTGGACTGGCTCTACGGCTATCCCGCCGCGATGGCCGCCACCCTCGGGATCTGCGGGGCCCTCTACTTCGGCTTCAGGCGCTCCGGCTGGCTCTGATCCGGCCGTCGGCGATGCACGCGAGCACGAAGTGGCTGATCGGGATCGTAGCGATCGTCGTCCTGGTTTCCCTGCCCATGGCCTTCGGCTATCGGTATCCGCTGGTCTTCCCCTACGAGTGGCACAAGGCGCTTCATATCTTCGGCGCCCTGATCTTCGTGGGGAATATCATTGTGACCGGCGCGTGGATGCTGCTGGCCGAGCGCACGCGGGACCCAGCCGTCCTTCGGTTCGCGGCCACCGCCGTGAACTGGGCCGATGTCCTGTTCACCGGGCCGGGGGTCATCCTGGTCCTCTGGAACGGGCTCGTCCTCGCGCACCAGTTGGGTGGAGTCTACCGGACGAGCTGGATCACGGCAGGGCTGGGGTTGTTCCTGCTGTCGGGGATCGTGTAGGTGGTCTTCCTGATCCCGTACCAGCACCGGCTCATCCAGCGCTCCGGAAAGGAATTCTTCCGGATTCTCCACCGGTGGTATTTCTGGGGAACGGTTGCCACGATTCTGCCCCTGATCTGTCCTCATGGCCGTCAAGCCCACGCTCTGGTAGGCGGAAGGCCGGCAGACTATCGGCCGCCGACCGAGCGAAAAGGGAGACGTTCTGGATGATCCCGGCCCTTTACGGTTTGACTTGACTTGGACCCCCTCACCTTTATCCTCTCCCCCAGCAGGGGAGAGGGCAGGGTGAGGTAAGGAGAGCGCCATGCGACTGAAGGGGAAGGTGGCGATCGTGACGGGCGGCGGGAGCGGCCTCGGCCGGGGCATCGCGCTCATGTGCGGGCGCGAGGGCGCCAGCGTGGTCGTCAACGGCCGGCGGCCGGGACCGATCGAGACGACGGCGAAGGCCATCACCGATGCGGGAGGTCGCGCTCTCCCCGTGCCGGGTGACGTCGCGGTCGCCGCCGACGTCAAGCGCCTGATTCAGGTCGCCGTGGACAGCTTCGGCCAGCTCGACGTCCTGGTGAACAACGCCGGCATCATCGCCTCCCGCACCAACGCCGTCGACTGCACCGAGGAGGACTTCAGGAAGACGGTCGAGGGCAACCTCACCAGCGTGTTCCTTTGCTGCAAGTACGCCCTCCCGGAGCTGATCAAGTCCCGCGGCAACATCATCAACATGTCCTCGATGGCCGGCCTGAAGGGCACCCCGAACCGCGCCGCCTACGGCGCCTCCAAGGGCGGGGTGTCCATCCTGACGCGGCAGATCGCCGTCGATTACGCCAAGCACGGCGTGCGCGTCAACGCCATCTGCCCGGCCTTCGTCGAGACGGAGATCAACCGAGAGTTCCTGGCGGCGCTCCGCAAGACCGGGGACTATGACGCCCTGGTCAGGCGCCACCCGCTCGGGTCCCTGGGAGCGCCTGACGACGTCGCCTACGCCGCCGTCTATCTCGCCAGCGACGAGGCGCGCTGGATCACCGGGGTCTGCCTGCCGGTGGACGGGGGCATGGGCGCGGGGGTCGCCTGGGATGAAGCAGGTC